>CAYNBQ010000027.1:0-38145 GCA_964395275.1 uncultured Verrucomicrobiota bacterium | reverse complement strand
TCTCATGAAGACCTCTTCGCCCATCCCCGAGCGGCCGGCGCCCGGGCCGGAAACCGCGCCCCCGGACATCGTCACTTCGTCCGACGAGTACGCCCGGCGGTTCTCCGGACCGACCGGCGCCTGGATGCTCCGGCGCCAGGAGGAAATCGTCGTCCGCATGGCGGCCCGCTACCCGGGCGGCAGCGTGCTGGATGTCGGAGGCGGACACGGCCAGCTCGCTCCGCCTCTCGCCGGCGCGGGACATCCCGTCACCGTCCTGGCGAGCGATCCGGTCTGCCGCAGGCGGATCGCGGCCGCCGTGGAAGAAGGAAAGATCCGCTTCCTCGTCGGCGATCTCCACGCCCCGCCGTTCGCCGACCGCTCGTTCGACATCGTCGTCAGCGTCCGGCTGGTGATGCACTCGGACCGCTGGCCGGTTCTCATCCGGGAGTTCTGCCGGATTGCGCGACGATGCGTGATCCTCGACTACCCGACCGTGCAGAGCGTCAACGCCTTCTCGAAAACCCTCTTCGGTCTGAAGAAGAAGGTCGAAGGAAACACCACCCGGACCTACACGCTCTTCCGACACGGGGAAATCGAAGGGGAATTCCGCCGCAACGGTTTCGTCGTCCGGGAACGGGTCGGACAATTCTTCTTCCCGATGGCCCTCCACCGGATGCTCCGGTGCCGGCCTCTCTCCTCGGCCCTCGAGAAGACCGCGGGAACGCTCGGCCTGACCCGGCGGTGGGGGTCGCCCGTCATTCTCTGCTGCGAACGATCCGGCGCGGACCGTTCGTGACCGCGGCCGGGGTTCGGCAAAAAGGGCGGCGGCCTCTTTCGGACCGGCGCGCGGACGCGATCAACGGATCATCTCGAGTCGAACGGACCGCAGCCGCAAATCGGCCGTCCCCTCGAAATGCACCACCAGGCGCACCGGCAGATCCATCCGCTGTTCGAAGGAGAGCCTGACCGGTTCCCCGGCGACCAGATACCGGTGCAGCCCCGCATCGGCCCGCAACCCGTCCCCCTCCAGGACGATCGCGCCGACCGGCGTCCCCGCCGGGGCCGGCGTCCCGAAGCCGACCGACGCCTCGTAAACCCCCACCGGCAGCGGGCACCCGATTGCGACCAGGGCCGGCCCTTCCATCACCCGCCCGGCCCGGAGCAGGACCTCGCCGGTCTCCGGATCCGTCTCGCCGGTATGCCAACAGCATGCGGCCGGTTCCGTCCGTTCCTCGCCGGGCTCCATCGGGGTTTCCTTCCCGGCCGCAACGAAATAGGAATCGACGTCGAAACGACCGTCCGTCAGTTCGACAACCAGCCGGCCCCGTTCGAACCGTCCCTCCGGAAGCCCGACCGGGATCGCGATCCATCGCCAGTCCGCATCCTCGATCGTCACCGCGCGCGGCGCCTCTCCCGCAACACTGAGCGTCCAGATCCGCATCCGGCCGGGTCCGCGGCATCGAAGCATCCAGCGCAGTTCCGGCGCCCCGGCCATCGACAGCCGCCGGCCGCGGAACTTCGCGCCGGCGTCTTCCAGTCGGACGAAGGCCCCGCGCGCCGCGTCCGCCGATTCCAGGATCCGTCCCCCGGAACCGCCGGCGTTCTCCGCCTCGAGAAACCAGAGAGGCTGATACCCCGCGCACGTCTCCCTCCCGGAGGGGCCCGGCGTCCCGGCGCCCGGGGTTTCCCGGCCGGCGCGGATCCGAAACGCCCAGACCTCTTCCGACCGCGCGATCGGTTCGAGAACCGGGTTCCGGAGAAACCGCTCCAACGTGATCGACTGGGGAAAGGGACTCACCTTCTGCGGCACCGGATCCTCGTGAAAGAGGAGATAATCGATTCCCATCTCCCGGAGCATCCGGATCTGGTCTTCCCGGAGAAGGCCCTGGTTCAGGCTCTCCAGCGGCATGAAGACCTCGGCGACGTAGTTGCTGGAGACGAACGGGCGGTACCCGTTCAGCATCCGGATTCCGTGCAGCAGCCCGTAGTATTCGTAGAGCGATCCGTAGTGCGAATCGCCCGGCCAGAGGGTCACCGCCACCGCCCGCGGCGTTGCCGAACGGTCCCGCGCATCCTGCGCCACCGCCTCGTAGGCGCCCTGGCGGGAGGCCAACAGCGAGATCGACGGGCGGAACCACGTGCCGTACTCCGCAATCAACCCCAGGCAGAGCAGGCCCGCGACGATCCAGCCGATCCGGCGGCCGCGCGGCCCCTGCGGGACCAGGGATCCCCAGGCGATCGCCAGGGCCGCCGCAGCCAGGCTCGGCAACAGGCAGTAGACCTTCGCCGTCTGGCGGATCATCTCGTAGTAGGGAACCCAGCGCCGGGCGGCCAGAAAAAGACGCCTCGTCCCGAACAGACCGTGAGGTCCCAGGGAGAGGATCACGACGACCGCGATCCCCGCAAACGCGGTCCCAAGGGCCAGAATCGGCCCCGTGGTTCCCCTGTCCCTCCGGCGCAGGGCGCGCACCAGGAACAGGACGCCCCCTCCCAGCAGCAGCACGAGGAGCAGGCAGCCGAAGTACACCTGGTTCGACTGGCCCAGTTCCCTGCGCAGGAAGAGACCGGCCGCATGCGGCGCGTACAACGAGACCTCCCGCAGCGTCCTGCCCGCGGCCTGGTGCGATTCCGCCAGGGCCCGCGCGGTCCACCGGCTGAAGAGGTACGAAACCGCGATCCCCGCGAAGAACGCGCCGAGGGCGGCGGCCCTCCGCAGCGCGAATCCCCTTTCACGCGGGCGGCCGCTTCCCATGTGCAGCCGGACGAGCAGACACCAGAACGGACTGGACAGGACGACGAAGTAGAAGACGTGGCTGTCGGTCCATGCCGCGAACAGGACGCCCAGCCCCGCCGCGGCTCCCCCGATCAGCGAACCGTCCCGTACGGCCCGGTCGAGGCCGAGAAAGACGAGCGGAACCCAGAGCATGGCGAACCCCGTCGGGCTTCCGCCGAGCAGGGACATCCATCGGTACGGCATCGCGGTCGCCGCTACGCAGACGACCGCCAGGACGATCGGATCCCGGCAGTAACGGGCCGCGAGAAGCCAGATCAGGTACGCGGTCAGCCAGACGCTGACGAACCCCGTCAGGTTCCATCCCAGCGCGGCGCCTCCCAGTCGTTCCGCCGCCGCGAAGAAGAGCGAGAAGGGGAAGAAGTAGCTCCCGGGTTCGTACCTCTCCGCGTCGTCGCCCGCGTTGAACTCGTACAGGTTGCAGAACCACGGGGTCTCGCCGCCGAGCATCGAATCGAACAGACGGAAGTAGTACAGGAGCTGGAGATGGTCCCCCGGGATCATCGTTACGACCCGGCGCCGGGCCGGGGTGCGCCAGGACGCGGGGATTCCCGTGCGGAAGTGACGAACCAACGGGTAGCTGTACAGGCCGCCGACGACGAGGCTCACCCCCAGCGTGATCAGCAGGATCCTGCCGTGTCCGAGTCTCTTTTCCATCGTCACGAATCTTCCCGGCCCGGCAGGGCCGGTCCCCCCTTCGGCGGCGACGGCCGCAGGAGAAAGACCAATCCGCCGATCGACGCATACACCAGCGCCAGCAGCAGAAACGCAAGGGCCAGCGAGAGGGCCTCTTCGCGCGTCAGCCCGGCCTTCGTGAAGAAGAAGACGTAGCCGGCGTCGCGGACCCCGACCCCGTAGATCGAGATCGGCAGGAACTCGGCGATCATGATCAGGGGCACGAAGATACAGTAGTAGAGAAACGAAACCCGCAGCCCCAGCGCCCGACCCAGGAGGTAGATCGCCGTGATTGCGCCGATCTGGAATACGAAGGAGATCGTCATCACCCGGACCAGCAGCCGCGGGTTGCGCAGGTAGACCTTCATCGATCCGAGGAAACGCTCCGCGAAGCCCGCCAGCTTCGGGAACCGGTCGATCCGCAGCAGACGCATCAGCCGCAACCCGACATCCCGCGAGAAGAGGACGACCCCGCCGAGGGCGAGGATCCCGAAGAGAATCGCTGGCAGGAACACCACCGAGGGATCGGGCAGCCGGCGGTACCCCAACACCGAGAAGACGAGCCCGTACACCGTCAGGGCCACGATGCCGGTCGCACGTTCCGCGAAGACCGACGCGAACCCTTCGGCGGCGCGGCGGCTCCGCCGGCCGACGTCGTAGACCCGGTAGACGTCGCCGCCGATGCTGCTCGGCAGGAAAACGCTGAAGAAACTTCCGACGTAATAACTCGCCAGAAGGGAGAGGTACCCGACCCGGATCCCGTCCGCCTGCAACAGGAGATCCCATTTCAGGGTGCTGATCATGGTGTTGAAGACCAGCAGGCCGAAGACGGGGATCAGCATCCGTGCGTCGATCTCGAGCAGCACCCGGCCGAACGCCCGGAAATCGACGCGGGAATAGAGGAAGAACATCAGCGTGCCGCTGAAGAGCAGTTTCAGGGCGAGGATCTTGCGGGACGATTTCACGCCGCTTTCCGTCACCCGATCTCCCGGATCACCCGGGCGGGCACGCCTCCCGCCAGGACGCCGGAGGCCACGGGCTTGACGACCACGGCGCCGGCGGCGATCACGGACCGCGTTCCGATCGAGGCCCCGTCGACCACCGTCACGTGCGCCCCGATCCAGCAGTTCTCCCCGATCTCCAGGGGCCCTTTCGATTCGGTGCCCGCCTGCAGCGAAAAGGGGGTTCGATCCTCGATGTCGTACGATCCCCCGCTCAACAGGTAGGAATAGGCCGCGACGACGGTGTCCGGTCCCACGACCAGTCGGTTGGAAGAGAAGATCTCGCAGTTCGAGGAGACGTTGACGCGGTCCCCCAGTTCGATGTCGCCGTTCTTGCAGTAGACGATCGTGTTGCGGCCGATGTAGACGTCGTTTCCGATCCGGATCCCCCGGTTCGTCGTCCCCTTCGCGTCCAGCACGACGTTGTCGTCGATGATGACCCCGTCGCCCAGGTGGATCTTCTGCGGATGGCGCAGCGTCACGTTCCTTCCGAAGAGAACCCCCCTGCCGATCGATCCGAACATCCGGCGCCAGCACCGGCGGCGCAGGACCAGCCCCAGCGCGCCGGGACACCCGCCGAGGAGGCAGATCAGGGTCTCGTTGCGCAGGAAGGTCCACGTCGACACGTCGCCGTAGACCAGGGACCTGTACCGCGCCATGGCCGAACCGCCCGCGCGAAGGTCCTTCGCTTTCAGCGTGTCGCCGTCGGCCATGGTCCCCTCACGATTCGAAGAACCGGCGATGCCAGATCGCCACGTGCAGCAGGCCCCAGAGGGCGTGGTTGTGGTTCTGTTTCCTCGCCATGTGTTCCCGGATCAGCCGGTGCACGTAATCCATGTTCATGTTCTCGCGCAGGATCGGGGACGCGTCGAGGGTCTCCGTCAGGAAACCCCGCAGATGTTCGCGCAACAGGTTTTTCACCGGAAGGCTGTATCCCTGCTTCCCCCGATCGGTGATCTCGTCCGGAAGCAACCCGCGCAGGGCATCCCGCAGGATCCCCTTCGTTTCGTTTCCCCGGAGTTTCCAGTCCCCGGGACACTGCCCCAGGTATTCCACCAGCCGGTGATCGAGGAGCGGGACCCGCACCTCCAGGGCCGTCGACATGCTCATCCGATCGACCTTCATCAGCACGCTGTCGGCCATCATGAACCGGGTGTCGACGTAGGCCTCCTGGTTCACGATGTCCGTGCCTTCGCATCGCCGCCGGTACTCCCGGATCTGGCGGAAGGGATCGAATTCCACCTCCGCGCGGAAGGCCTCGGAAAAGAGGAGACGGTCCTGCCGATCGTTGGAGAAATACTGCCACCGCAGGTGCATGCCGTCCTCCGGCAGCAGCGCGCCGTCGACGAACCGTTTCAGCATGTTGATCGGTCCCTTCTTCTGCGGCCGGTCCGGCAGCAGCCGGACGAGGGGACCGATCACGCCCCGGCGCAGCGGGCCGGGAATCCGCCGGAAATACCTTCGGTAGATCCGGCTGGCCTTGAACCGGTCGTAGCCGACGAAGACCTCGTCGCCGCCCTCGCCGCTGAGCACCACGCTGACGTCCTCCTTGGCGCGGCGGCAGATCAGCATCAGCGGGATCGAGGAGAGATCCGTCATCGGTTCGTCGAAGTGCCACAGGGATTCCTCGATGAGGTCCGCGTCCAGGTCCCCGATCATCAGAACGTGGTGCTCGGTGCCGAAGAGATCGGAAACGGTCTTCGCATAATCCAGTTCGCTGAAGGAGGGATCCGGATACCCGATCGTGAACGTGCGCAACGTCCCCGAAACATGACGGCGCATCAGGGCGACGATCGTGCTCGAGTCGAGTCCCCCGGAAAGGAAGGCGCCCAGCGGCACGTCGCTGATCAGGCGCAGCCTCACCGACTCGTCCATGATTTCCAGGATCCGTTCGCTCGCCTCCTCCGGCCCGGCGGGCGCATCGTCGCGCGGCTCGAACGAGAGATCCCAGTAGGGGGATACCTCCGCCTTCCCGTTCCGCACGACCATCTCGTGCCCGGCCGGCAACTTGTAGATGTCGCGGAACATCGTCGCCGGCGCGGCCACGAACTCGAATCCAAGGTACTGATAGAGAGCCTGCCGGTTGACCTCCCGGTCCACCGTCGGATGCTCGAGGATGGCCTTGATCTCCGAGGCGAAGATGAACCGGCCGTCCTTCAGGTAGTAATAGAGGGGTTTGATTCCGATCCGGTCCCGAACCAGCCACAGGAGATCCGCACCCGCGTCCCACACGGCGAACGCGAACATCCCGCGGAAACGGTGCACGCATTCCCTGCCGTATTCCTCGTAGGCGTGAACGATCACCTCCGTGTCGGTATGGCTCCGGAAACGATGCCCCCTGGCCTCGAGTTCCCTGCGCAACTCCGGGAAGTTGTAGATCTCCCCGTTGTAGGTCACCCAGACCGTTCCGTCCTCGTTGCTCAACGGCTGGCGTCCCTGTTCGGAGAGGTCGATGATGCTCAACCGGCGGTGTCCGAGAGACACCCGGTCTTCGACATGCGAGCCGTGCTGATCGGGCCCGCGATGCCGCAGGACCTCCGTCATCCGCCCGATCAGCCGTTCATCCCGCCAGTTGAATCCGCAGATTCCGCACATGCAGCCGGACCCTTTCCGTGGCCGTCCCGTCCGCCGGACGCGCCGCCGGCGCGCGCGTCGCCCGGAAGCATCGCCCTTCCCGTTCCCCCGCCGCGGCGCCGATCATCCGCTCAGAGGTACCCCTTCTCGCGGTACCACTCG
Source organism: uncultured Verrucomicrobiota bacterium (assembly GCA_964395275.1). GTDB lineage: Bacteria > Verrucomicrobiota > CALLYA01 > CAYNBQ01 > CAYNBQ01 > CAYNBQ01. The sequence continues at coordinate 30,960 of CAYNBQ010000027.1, read as the reverse complement.
GCCGTTCTCCGCAGGCCTTCGTCGAGCCCCACCCTCGGTTCGTATCCGAGTTCCCTCTTCGCACGACCGATGTCGAACGCGCGGTTCTGCCGGAACCAGTCGACCCGACGCGGAAAAATCGGGGGCTTGATATGCAGCGGTTTGCACACCTTCTCGCAGACATGCCCGGCCACCACCAGGGGACCGACCGGGTAATGGGGGATGCGCAGATCCACGTCGAGCGCCTTCGCCACCCTCCGGACGAGATCCTCGATCTCCACGAACTCCTCGTCGGCGATCAGGTACGTGCCCCCGTCGCCGCGCTCCGGCTCCATCACCAGCAGGAAGGCGTCCACAAGGTTGTCGATGTAGAGCGGGTGATAGAGGGTCTTGCCGTCCCCGAACATCGGGAACGTCCCGGTCGAGACCCTCTTGAAAATCATGTAGAAACGTTCCGGATCCCCCGGTCCGTAGATCGCGGCGGGCCGCAGAATCGAGGTGTGCATCCCGGCCTCGTGGAACTCCCGCACGATCGGTTCGGCCAGGTACTTCGTCCGCTGGTAGTAGTCGGCGGGCCGGATCGGCGCATCCTCGTCGGCCGGGGGGTTCTCCACGTTGCCGTGCACCCCGCAGGTACTGCAGTAGACGAACTTCCGCACCCCTTCCTTCGCCGCCGCCTCGAGAACCTTTCGCGTGCCCTCGACGTTGACGTTGTAGTAATGCGTTTCCGGGACGTCCAGCTCCCGGAAGGCGGCCGCCAGATGATGCACGATCTCGACTCCCCGCATGCACCGGCTCACCGCCTCGTCTTCCAGAACGCTGCCGAGAACGACCTCCACTCCCCATTGGCGGAGTTCGTCCGTTCCCAACCCCTCCTTGTAGTCCAGGGCCACAACCTCATGCCCCTCGTCGACAAGCCGTTTGACGAGCGCCTTCCCCGTAAAACCCGTTCCTCCCGTGACCAGGACCCTCATCGGCATCTCCTCCAGAGGCCCGTTCTGCAGAACCGCGATCGGCGCAATCCTGCGCGTTCGCCCCGGTGATTTCTTCGGTTGAATCCGGAGCCCCTTCCCATCGCCGCTGCAGGCTACCGCCTCCTCTGTCGCGCCGCAAGGCCACGACCCCCAAGCCGGAATTTCTCCCCGACGAGGGGACCGACCGATTTTTTCCGACGCCGGATGCTTTTCTCTCTTGAACCGCCCCCGGGCACACTGCTAGCCTCACGGCTCGTTGGAGCGGCAAGGGGACCACGAAGGTTGTGAATAACCTGTGAGTATGGGGTCCCGAAAGCGGAGGGATACTTGCTCAGGGTCCGGGAAGGTGCGTTGAACAGGGAGGTACATCTCCGCCGGAGGATTCCGCCGGAAGCGGATCGATCCGGGGGAGAAATCCGAAGATCGGGCCGGAACGGCTCATAACGTATTGATTTCACGGACCTTGTGTCTGTTCGGCGGTTGCTTGGTGGGGTCATCGTCGATCAGGTGGATTACGTCCCCCGCAGGCCTTGCGGATCCTGCGCCGCTTTCCGACACTGCGTGAAGCTACGGAATGCTTTTGGGAATAAACTGCGAACAAGTCCCGTTTCCGCCGCCGGATTCGGGGTTGGAGCGCTGAATGAAGCGGACGGCATCCACCCTTTGGGCCGAAGCTGCCAAACAACTCAAGAAACTACTCAACGAAGAAACTTATGGACGCTGGATCGGCACGATCCAGACCGCGGATCTCCACGACGACCGACTCCATCTGACGGTCCCCAACAACTTCTACCAGCAGTGGCTCGAGGACAACTACCTCGATCTAATCCAGGAAACCGTCACGACCGTGGCGGGTCGTCCGATCCGCGTCGTCTTCTCCATCGACCCCTCCCGCGCCGAAACCTCGGACCGCCCCGCCAGGCGGCATTCGAAGGCCGCTCCGGGGCTGGTCTCGCGGCCGGCGCCCGCACTGAATCCGAAGTACACCTTCGACTCCTTCGTCGTGGGTTCGAGCAACAACTTCGCCCACGCCGCCTGTACCGCCGTCGCCCGCGCCCCGGGGAAGGCCTACAATCCCCTCTTCCTCTACGGCGGGGTCGGCCTCGGCAAGACCCACCTCATGCAGGCCATCGGGCAGGAGATCCTCTCCCGGCGCAAACGCGCCCGCGTCTCCTACGTCTCCTGCGAGACGTTCACGAACGAGTACATCGACGCCATCCGGAACGGCACCTTCGCCAAGTTCCGCCGGAAGTACCGATCCGTCGACGCCCTGCTGATCGACGACATTCACTTCCTTCGCGACAAGGAACGACTCCAGGAGGAGTTCTTCCACACGTTCAACGCCCTCTTCGACGCGCATCGCCAGATCGTCCTTTCGAGCGACCGCCCGGCCACCGAGATCGCCGGCCTCGAATCCCGCCTCATCTCGCGCTTCGAGTGGGGTCTGGTCACCGAAATCCTCCCTCCGGATCTCGAGACCCGCGTCGCCATCCTGCGCAAGAAGGCCGTCGGCGCCGATCTCGTGCTTCCGGACGACGTGATCCTCTTCATCGCCGAAAGAATCGTCTCGAACATCCGCCGGCTCGAGGGCGCGCTCATCCGGGTGATCTCCTACTGTTCGCTCACCGGCGCGCCGCCTTCCGTCGCCACGGCCGAACACGTCCTCCGCGACCTTCTCCAGGAAGAGGCCCGCCGGGTCATCACGATCGACGAGATCCAGCGCAAGGTGGCCGAACACTTCGACATCCGCCTCGCCGACATGAGCAGCCGGCGCAGGCCGCGGGACATCGCCTTTCCGAGGCAGGTCGCCATGTACCTCAGCCGGGAACTGACCCGATCGTCCCTCCCGGAAATCGGGCAGGCCTTCGGGGGCCGCGACCACGGGACCGTCATCTACGCCTGCAAGGTCGTCTCCGCGCGCATCCAGCAGGACGAAAACACCCGCCACACTCTCTCGCTGCTGCGCCGCGAACTCGAGCGGATGCGATAGTTCCCGGACCGTTCCGATGCCGTCAGCAACCCGTCCAATGACCCCGAAAAACCCCGGAAAACGTGTGGAGAATCCCCTCCGGGAACCCGGATCCTGCCGTGAACGGAACCCTTTCTCACACCCGTCCGGTTCCTCAACCTTCGGAAAATGAAGCTGTTATGACGTTGTTCCAACTCCTGGCCCCCTATATGAATACGGTTTGGATTCTTCAGGAATCCCATTCATCATTGCCGCCGGGAATGGTCCGACATCCCGTTCGTCGCCGGAGGAAGCCATGAAAGCGAATCTGAACAAGGAAGAGGTGTTGGAGGCCCTGCAGAAGGTTCAGAACGTCGTTGGTTCCAAGACGACGCTTCCGATCCTCCTGAATACCCTCGTCGAGGCGAGCGCCGAACTGGGCGGACTCCGGTTCACCTCCACGGACATGGATCTGTCGGTCCGCGCGGTCGTCCCCTGCCGCGTGGACGAAGACGGCAAGGCGGCCCTTCCGGCCAAACGCCTCTTCAGCATCTTCCGGGAACTCCCCGGCAGCGAGATCCGCTTCGAGATCGAAGACTCCCGGAAAGCGACGATCGTCGCCGGAAAGGCGCGTTTCGTCCTGATGGGAATGAATCCCGACGAGTTTCCGGAGTTTCCAAAGGTCGAGGACGACGTCGAGATCGTTCTTCCCCAGAAACAGCTCGGCGAGATGCTCCACAAGACCTCGTACGCATCGTCGACCGACGAAACGCGCCAGGCCCTCAACGGGATTCTCTTCAAACTGGTGGACGGGCAGATGACCCTCGCGGCGACGGACGGACGCCGGCTGGCCCTGATCCACGCCCCGCTGGAGGAGGTCGGCGACAAGACCTTCGAGGTCATCATCCCGACGAAGGCGATCCGCGAGATCGAGCGCATGCTCGACGGCAAAGGCGACGTCCGCCTCGGAATCGCTTCCAACCAGGCGTCATTCGGTTTTCTTCCGTCCGAAGGAGGAGAACCCCATACCGTACTCGTGACCCGCCTCATCGACGGCACCTTCCCGAACTACGACCAGGTCATTCCCTCCAGTTCCAGGGTGAAGGCCCTGATCCCCCGGGAGGCCTTCCTGGAGGCGGTGAGACGGATCTCCCTGCTGGTCAGCGACAAGGCGAGTTCGATCCGCCTGGCGTTCCGGAAGGATTCGCTCGAGATCAGCGCAAACACCCCGGAAGTTGGCGAGGCCGAGGAAACCCTGGAAGTGGAATACGGCGGGGAGGACCTCGACGTGGGGTTCAACCCGACGTACCTGATGGATCCGCTACGGAACCTCGACTGCGACACCGTTTCCCTCGAATTGACCGACGCCCTCAGTCCCGGCGTGATCCGCTCCCCGGAACCGTTTCTCTACGTACTGATGCCGATGAGGCTGTAGCCCGGGCCGGGACGGTCGGTTGGCGACGATGTTTCTGTCGCGCCTGAGCCTGCGGAACTTCCGCCTCTACGAAGGCCTGGATCTCGAGGTGCCCGACGGGGCGCTCCTCTTCGAAGGGCCCAATGCCTCCGGCAAGACGACGATTCTCGAGGCGGTGTACTATCTCGCCACGCTGCGTTCCTTCAGAACCAGGCGCGTCCGCAACCTCGTCCGCTGGGACGCGGACGAGGCGTTCCTCGGGGCGAAGATCGAGGGGCCGTTTTCAAGGGTTCTGCGGATCGTGCTTCGCGACAGCGGTCGTTCCGTAAGCATCGACGGCCGCGCGGTGTCGTCGTTTTCGGATTACTACGGAACCTTTCAGTGCGTCGTCTTTTCCCCGGAAGACCGCGTCCTGGTGTCGGGAGGCAACTCGGGCCGGCGCGTCTACGTCGACATGCTCCTGTCCGTACTCGAACCGGGCTATCTCGCCGCGATCCAGGAATACACGCGGGCCCTGCGTTCCCGAAACGCTCTGCTCCGCGACGCGGAGGTCTCGGGGAGCGAGATCCGGGCGTTCGAGGAGATCCTGGCGGACCGCGCATGGCGGATCGTCGCTTCGCGTCGCGACCTGTTCCGTCGCCTCGGAAGCGTTGCGCGGGCCCACTACGCCGCCATCAGCTCGGGGAACGAGGAAATGCGGCTGGAATACCGCCCGTCGGTCGAACTGGATCCGGGGGCGGCGAACGATTTTCTCGGGGCGCTCCGGAGCGTGCGTCCGCGGGATCTTCAGCTGGGGATGACCACCGTCGGTCCGCACCGCGACGAGATCCGGATCCGGATCGACGGTCGGACGGCGGCGGAGTTCGCTTCCCAGGGACAGAGCAGGACGATCGCACTGACCCTCCGGCTTGCGGAAGCCGACATGATCCGGGAGCGATTCGGCGATCCGATTCTCCTGGTGGACGACGTTCTCGGTCAGCTCGACGAGCGAAGGAGACACGCCTTTCTTGAACGGATGGGAGGGAGCGGGCAGGTGTGGATCACCTGCGCCGGGGGAGAGATCGCCGGTCCCCGGCCCTTTGCCGCGCGCTTTCGCGTCGAAGGCGGGCGTGTTCGGGCGCCGCAGGCGGACTAGAGAGCGTCCACTTGTTCGCGGATCCGGCGGACGTGTTCGGGCGTCGTCCCGCAGCAGCCGCCGATGAACCTGGCGCCCGCCGCCGCGAGGGCGGGAACATGCGCGGCGAACTCGTCGGCGCCGACATCGAAGACGCACTCGCCGTCGACCACGTGCGGCATGCCGGCGTTCGCCTTGATCCAGATCGGCAGATCCGTGGCCTGCCGGAAGCGTCGGCAGAGGTGGACGGCGACGTCCGGCCCGACCCCGCAATTCGCCCCGATCGCCTGGATCGGAAGATCCTCGAGGGCGGCGACGGCATCCTCCGGGGAAACGCCCATCATGGTCCGCGAATGATCTTCGCCGGAATCGAACGTGAGGCAGGCGACGATCGGCAACCCGGAGAGTTCGCGCACGGCCGAGACGGCGCAGCGGATCTCCTGGGGATCGGTCATGGTTTCCAGGACGAAGCCGTCGGGCCTTCCCTTGAGGAGACCCTCGACCTGCCGGCGGAACGCGTCCGTGAGGTCTTCGGGCGTCCGGAGACCCAGGGGTTCCATGAACTCGCCCGTCGGCCCGATCGAGGCGAAAACGAGTACGCGGTCTCCGGCGGCGCGCCGGCTGATCTCGGCGCCCGCGCGGTTGATCTCCCTCGTCTTTTCCGCGAGGCCGCTGCGCCCGAGCACGAACGGATTCGCGCCGAAGGTGTTCGTCAGGATGATGTCGCTTCCGGCGGCAACGTAGGAGGCGGCGATTTCCTCCACGATGTCGGGATGCGAAAGATTCCACTCGTCGGGAGGATCCCCCGCCGGCAGTCCCCGCGCCTGGAAGGACGTTCCCCAGGCGCCGTCGGTGACGAGGATCTCGCGGCCGAAACGCCCCATCGGATCCATGGTCTTGATCTCCTCTTCTTGTTCCGGAAAACGAGAGGGATTCAGCGGGAGACGTCTTCGACGGGATTGAGATACGTCAGAATCTCATCGGAGAGTCGCGACACGTCCGCGATGCGGGCCGGAATCTCCCCTCGTTCCGACGGGATGCGTATGACGTCCCCCGTCCGTTTCCCCAGAAGCACGCTCCCCAGGGGGGTGTCGGAACCGACCATTGAACGTTCCGGATCGCTGTCGTGGATGCCCAGCACGTGACAGATCTTCGTTTCCCCGTCTTCGAGGGAAAGGGTGACCGTCGTGCCGGGTTCGACCGTGGCGCCGGAGACGTCCCGGAAGTCGCTCGGCCGGAGCCGGTCCAGCAGGCTCCGCAGTTCGTCGCGGCGCGCATGCAGCACCGCCTGTCGTTCCTTGGCCGCCTCGTACTGGTGATTCTCGCTCAGATCCCCGTGGCTGCGCGCCTCGGCGAGTTCGCGGCTGTTTTCGGGGATCTGGATCTCGATGATTTCCCGCAGGTCGTCCTGGAGGCGCCGGTACGTCCGCCAGGAACAGGTTTCCGGACGATCGGGAGCGGTCCCGGCGGCCTTGGGCGTCTCGGTGAGAAACTCCTGGGCGTCGGGGCGGGCCTTCACAATGGCCGCCAGCAGGGACCGCTGCAGCAGGAGACCGAGGGCGGAGGAACGACGGACCATGGAGACGAGGGCCTCGAGTTCCTCTTCCGGGGTTTCCGCCAGCAGGGGCTTCAACACCTCCGGGCGGGCCAGCATCTCGGACAGGTCCCGCTGCGCGCGACGGCGATCCCCTCCGTACGGGCGCTCGATGGCCGCCAGGGAACGTTTCATGAAAAGCGCATCGGGACGGATCCCGATCTTCGCGGCCCGTCCCGGATCCGCAAGGATCCATCCCAGGATCTCCGCTTCCGCCGAACCGTCCGTGACGTGGAGCATCAGGCGTCGCCCGGCGGCGTCGCCTTCGCCGGCGCGCATCAGGAAGTCCAGGAGCAGCGAGAGGGCCCGCGAGGGGACCTCGTTCAGCGCGCCGAGAAAGAGGTCCCGGACGGTTTCTCCCCCGGGTTCCTCCCAGAGCAGGGGCAGCAGCCGCGCCGCCCGGGAGGAAGGCAGCCCCGCGAGGGCCTCGACGAAACGCCGGGGGTCGAGAAGCCGTCGCCGGGCCTCGGCGCGCCGCTCCGGCCAGATCCGCGCCGCTTCCCCCACGAGGAGGATCATTCCCTCGAGGGAAGCGTCCTGCGGGGAGGAAATGCGCGGCTCGATCGCCCGCCGTACGCGATCGAGCCGTTGTCCCTGCATCGCCGAGGGGTCCGCCCGGATGAGGTCGTCGATGCTCCTCAGGGCGAGCATCGGGTCCTTGATGGATTCGAACGATCGGTCGAAGAGGTCGCCGTGCGAAAGTTCGACGTCCGAGAGAATCCACGGTTCATTGCGTTTGGACGAGGCGATGATGTGCGGATCGGCCTTCGCCGCGGCCCGGGCCGCGTTCCACCACCGGCCCCACTCCGAATCGCTGAGGACGCTGCCCTTCAACCAGTCCGCCAGGTCCTGGGGGTTCATCCGCCCGCCGGCGTCTTCGAGGGCGGCCCGCACGATCTTCGCGGGATCCGCGAGCGCCTCGGCCCGGAGTTTCTCCGGTTCCAGGGTCCGCCTCGACAGGAGATGCCCCGGGGGAAAGGTCTGCACCGTGTCGGCCGCAAAACGGAGTTGCATCACGTGCCGCTTCTTCGCCTCGAAATCGATCTCGACCTCGCCCTGCAGGGGCAGGAACTCGCGGATCACGCCGAATCCCCAGCTCGCATGCCGACAGGCGATTCCCGGGGCGAATTCCGTGAGCCGCCGGAGCCGCCGGAATGCCGACGAAAGGGATTCCGAACCGTCCATCAGGCCGGATGCCTGGATGATGGCCGAGACGACGCCGCGGTCGCCCGGCAGGACCGCCCGGGCCAGGTCGGCCAGATCCCGCCGCGGAATCGAAGCGCCGCGCAACCAGTCGGGATGACGCGAAAGGAGATCCCAAGCCGCCTTCGGCAGGGACGCCTCGATCAGTCCCTCGATGAGAAGGCCGATCAGGGAGCCGCGTTCCGCCGGCGGGAGGGGCGACAGGGCCTCCTCGACCCAGGAGGAGAAACCCTCCGCCCCCTCGGGCAGCGCGGCCAGGCGTTCCAGGAGTTCGTTCTCGATCGTTTCGGTCCGGGTTTCCATTCGAATCGTTCCATTTCCTTCCGCCGCCGGTGTCCGCGCCCTGCCGGCGGGCATCCGCGCCGGCGGTTCGCGGGCGGGCCGAACCGGGGTCCGCGGAAGCTCACGGAACCGACAGTTCCTGAACGAGGAGCTTCCCCTCGGTCTCCTGCATCTCCAGGCGGTACCACTTCAGGGTGTCCGCCTGTTCGGGATGCGCCTTGATCTTCTCGTCGTAGGCCTGCACGACCTTCCGGGCGAGCACGGTCACCTCGTGCAGCTTGCCTCCGACGCGCAGAATATACGCCGACCAGTCGCTCAGGTCGAAGTAGACGAAACGCGGATCCTCCCGGAACTGCTGGAGAATCGTCTCCTCCGCCTTCTGAAGGCCCTCCTCCTGCGCGAGAATGAGCGCGGCCTCGTTGTAGATCTTGTGCAGGTAATCCTGCGCCGGAGGATCGGCGTACACCACGGTCGGGTAACTCTCGATGGCGGCCTGGAGTTCCGCCTTCCGTTTGACCGGATCGTTCCCGAACCTGGCCAGATCGGCCTTGAGAAGGTGGAGCCGCCACAGGATCAGGGGCCGCTTCTCGTAGGCCTTGATTTTCTCGTCGACGATTTTCTCGAACGCGGCGAGGTCGACCGGAACGCGCCGCGCGTTCGCCGCCCGCGCGTATTCGTCCAGGATCCAGGTCAGCAGCTTCACGTCCCGACCGTGACGGGTGGTCAGCGTCTCGATGTATTCGGCGTAGGCGTCGATGGCCCCGCCCCAGTCCCGCTTTCGGATGGCGTCGTTCGTCTTCTGGCGGGCCAGGCCCGCTTCATAGGGCTCCGGCACGGCCCCGCCGGGAACGCCGCCGAGTTGTGCGCCGATCGCAAGGATCCCGAGAAGCAGGGATCGGGGCGGAAGACGCCGCGGGCATCCCCGGCCTGGCGGGCCTGTTCCGGAGGAAGAGGGCCGAACAAGGGCCGGGAGACGGAGGCGCAGCGGTCCTCCGTCTCCCGGCCCGACGTCCGCAATCGTTTGGAGATCGGCGGGAATCAGGAATCGCCGTCGTCGCCGATGGCGTCGACGGGACAACCTTCCATGGCCTGCTGGCAGTTGTCTTCCTCCTCGGGAGTCTCCGGCTGCTTGTAGACGTAGGAGTATCCCCCGTCCTCGTTCCGACGGAAATTGTCGGGCGCCGTCTCGCGACAGAGATCGCAATCGATGCACTGGTCGTCCACGTAGTACTTTCCCTCTACGTTGTCGGGCCACTTGTTTTCCTTGCTTGCCATGGAATCTTCCTCCATCCGGCCCCGATTTCGATTACGCCCGGGATCACTCGCGGGGGCCGAGTGCTGCGAAATCTATCGGAGAGATCGTGGGGCGGCAACCCCTTTGCCGTCGCGGGAAGCGCATTATTTTTGAGCCTCGACGGGCCGCTCCGCCTCCCCCGCGGGGACTCGCTTCCCCGGAAAAGGCGGGTATGATTCGAACCCCGTCTTCCACGGAGAAAAGACCGCCGAAAATGTCGAATCAGGAAACCATCGCCGCTCTGGCCACCCCCCGGGGAGAGGGAGGGATCGCCGTGATCCGCCTCTCGGGACCCGAAGCCGTCGCGGTGGCCGATCGCGTCTTCCGGGGGCGCCGTCCCCTCGCCCGGACCCCGTCGCGGCGGATGACCCGCGGGGTGATCGAGGAAAACGGCCGCCGGATCGACGACGTCCTGGCCGTGGTGATGCGGGGACCGGAGTCGTACACGGGCGAGGACGTCGTGGAAATCCACGGCCACGGGGGTCTGCTCGTCTGCCGCGCCGTTCTCGAGGCCGTCTACCGCGCCGGGGCGCGCCCGGCGCTCCCGGGGGAGTTCACGCAGCGGGCCTTTCTGAATGGAAAGATGGATCTGACGCAGGCCGAAGCGGTTGCGGACCTGGTGCGCGCCCGGACGGAGCGAGCGATGGAGGCGGCCCGCAGGCAGCTCGACGGGGCCGTGGGCGACGGCATCCGGCAGGTCGCACAGCGTCTGCTGGACCTGGTGGCGGAGGTCGAGGCGCGGATCGATTTCCCTGAGGACGACCTGCCCGAAGAAGACCGGGGTCGAATGGAACGAGAGGCGCGGCGGATCGACGCGGAGCTGGAATCGCTGGAAAAGGCGGCGCGGGAGGATCAGCGTCTCCGGGAAGGCGTCGTGGTGGTGATCGCCGGGCGGCCGAACGTGGGCAAGAGCAGCCTGTTCAACGTCCTGGCGGGCCGGGAACGGGCGATCGTGAGCGAGCATCCGGGGACGACGCGGGACACGGTGGACGCCGAATGGGTCTGCGGCGGCATCCCGGTGCGGCTGGTGGACACGGCGGGGCTTCGGGAATCGGCGGATCCGGTGGAACGCCTGGGGGTGGAACGTTCCCTGGCCGCGATGGAGGATGCGGAACTCGTTCTGTATGTGGAAGATGCGACACAACGGGAGGAATCCGCGACGCCGGACGGCCTTCGGTCGGGACTCCCGGTGATCCGGGTAGTGAATAAGATTGACATTATCTCGTCTACCGAAAAATCAGGCCCGGGGACCGCATTGCCCGTTTCCGCCCGGACCGGCGAGGGAATCGATCGCCTCATCGACGAACTCGAACGCCGGATCCGCGGAGGCGACTTCGCCGCACGCCGGACCGACGAGATCGGGGTCAGCGCCCGCCACCTCGCCCTGCTCCGCGAGGCCCGCACCGCCCTCGAACGGGGCCTTTCCCTCCTCCGGGAGGGGGAACTCGACCGCATCGCCGCCGACTGGAGATACGCTTGGGAACGCCTCGGGGAGATCACCGGTGAGACCGCCGGAGAGGACGTCCTGGATCGGATCTTCCGCCGATTCTGCATCGGGAAATGACGATGAGCATCCCCTACCCCGAACGATTCGATCTCATCGTGATCGGCGCAGGACACGCCGGCTGCGAGGCCGGCCTGGTCGCCGCCCGCATGGGCGCCCGCGTCCTCCTGCTCACCTCGAACATCGAGACCATCGGGGCCATGTCCTGCAACCCCGCCGTCGGCGGCCTCGGGAAGACCCACCTGGTCCGGGAGATCGACGCCCTGGGGGGCGAGATCGCCCGCAACGCCGACGCCACGGGGATCCAGTTCCGGATGCTCAACACCCGGAAAGGACCCGCCGTCCGGGCCGCCCGCGCCCAGTGCGACCGCAAGGGGTACTCCGTCCGGATGCGACGGGTTCTCGAGCGGACGGAGGGCCTGCGGATCCGGCAGGCGATCGTCGAGCGAATCCTCGCCCCGCGCGGACGGGTCGAGGGGGTCGCCACGCAGTCGGGGATCCGGTTCGAGAGCCCGGCGGTCGTCCTCACCACCGGGACCTTCCTCCGCGGGATCCTCTTCCTCGGGGAGGCCTCGAGCCCGGGAGGACGGGCCGGCGACGTCAGCGTCGAAGGCCTCTCGGAATCCCTCCGGGGCCTGGGCCTGCGTCTCGGGCGATTGAAGACCGGGACCCCCCCGAGGGTCCTCGGGCGGGATCTGGACCGGGGGAAAATGACCGAGCAGCCCGGGGACGAACCGCCCCCGTTCCTCTCCTTCCGGACGGACGAGGATTTCCTCCGCGCCGAGGGGAACGGCGTCGACCGGGACGGCGTGTTCCACGTGGAACAATCGAGCTGCTACCTCACCCGAACGACGGAGGAAACCGCGGAGATCATCCGCGGGAATCTCGATCGGTCCCCGCTCTTCCAGGGGAGGATCGAGGGCGCCGGTCCCCGGTACTGCCCCTCGATCGAGGACAAGGTCGTCCGATTCCCGGATCGCGGGCATCACCTCGTCTTCGTGGAGCCCGAGGGGCGGTGGACGGACGAATGCTATCTCAACGGCCTCCCGACGAGCCTTCCGGAGGACGTGCAGTGGCGCATGCTGGCCACGATCCCCGGACTCGAAAGGGCGAGGATCGTACGACCCGGGTACGCGGTGGAGTACGATTACGTCTTCCCGGAGCAGCTTCGCCGTTCCCTGGAGACGAAGGAGATCGAGGGACTCTTCCTCGCCGGACAGATCAACGGGACCTCGGGATACGAGGAGGCGGCCGCCCAGGGGTTTCTCGCCGGGCTGAACGCCGTCCGGAAGGGGCTCGGGAAGGAACCGGTCGTACCCGGACGCGACGAGGCGTACCTCGGCGTCCTGGTCGACGACCTCGTGACCCGCGAGCACCGGGAGCCGTACCGGATGTTCACCTCCCGCGCGGAGTACCGTCTCCTTCTGCGGCAGGACAACGCGGATCTCCGGCTGCGACGCCTCGCCCGGGAGATCGGCGTGATTCCGGTCGCGGACCTCGACGAGCGGGACCGGATCGCCCGGCGGATCGAGGAGGCGAAGGAACGCCTCCGGAAGACCCGGGAAGGAACGGCGACCCTGGAGGAGATCCTCCGGCGACCCGATGTGCGCTTCGAGGATCTGCCGATCCGGGAGGATCTGCCGGCGAGGGTGCGGGAGCAGGTGGAGATCGACGTGAAGTACGGCGGATACCTCGAGCGCGAATTCGCCCGGATCCGGCGGGCGCGGGAGGAGGAGGGTCGGCGGATCCCCGCGGACTTCGACTTCGGCTCCATGCGCGGATTGCGCGAGGAGGCCCGGGCGAAATGGGAACGCTTCCGGCCCGAGACGGTCGGCCAGGCCCGGCGGATCCCGGGGGTCACCCCGGCGGACGTCGCCATCCTGCTGGTCTACCTCCATCGGGAGCCCGGCGGTAGAGCGGAGGATTCGGGAAGGAACTGAGATCCCGATCGGATCCCCGGTGGGAATGCCTTGGGGAATCGGCCCGGGGACGGGGTCGGCCCTCGGGACGAACGGTTCCACGTGGAACACTCGCCGTCGCGCACGATCCGTCCCTCCGCCGGAAATCGTCCGCCCGCGAACGCGCAACCGGACCTCCCGGGAGACGATCGGACGCCGTCGGGGAAGGGGAAGGAAACGCATCCCGGGGCGAACGGCCGCTTCCACCGACCGCCTTGGAACTTCCCGATCGGACCATTTATCATTGCGCGAATAATGTCATGGGAAATATGTCGACGGCCGTCCTCTCCTTCGCCCGCCCGGCGAGGAATCCGCCCGGGAACGGCCCCCGCAACCGCCGTCCCGCCTCCCGCCCGGCTTTACTTCACGCCGTCCAGCCCTATAATCCCCGATCACCGCGCGGACGAGTGTTCCGTGCCGGGGAAGGTCCGATCGGGGACCGGATTCCGAGGAACCTGAACTACGGAGGTTACCCTTGGCAAACATCGCCATCAAAGATCTGCTCGAGGCCGGCGTCCATTTCGGACACCAGACGAAACGCTGGAATCCCAAGATGCGTCCGTTCATCTTCGATGAGCGGAACGGGATCTACATCCTCGACCTCACCCAGACCGCCGAACAACTCCAGACCGCCTGCGACTTCCTCCGCAACGTCGCCCTCGAAGGCAGGGACATCCTCTTCGTCGGCACGAAACGCCAGGCCCAGGAGGCCATCGCCGCCGTGGCCGAACGCACCGGCATGCCGATGGTCACCCAGCGCTGGCTCGGCGGAACGCTGACCAACAACAAGACGATCCGCAGCAGCGTCAAACGCCTTCGCGAACTCGAACGGATGGAAGCCGACGGCACGATGGAGACGCTGCCGAAAAAGCACGTGGCCCGGCTGCGCCGCGAACTGGCGAAACTCAACCGGAACCTCGGCGGGATCGCGGACATGGAAGAACTGCCGGGCGCCGTCTTCATCGTCGACATCCGCCGGGAAGAAATCGCCGTGCGGGAGGCCCGCAAGCTCAACATCCCCGTGGTCGCGATCGTCGATACGAACTGCGATCCCGACCTGGTCGATTATCCGATCGCCGGAAACGACGACGCAATCCGCTCGATCCGCCTGATCCTCCAGATCGTCGGCGACGCCGTCGAGGAGGCGGTGAACATCCGCAGGAGCCGCGAAGAGACCGCGGCCCGGGAGACCGAGGCCGTGCCGGTGCCTCCGGAACATACCCCGCAGGTCCGGCCGCCCCTGCCGTCCCGCGCGCCCGCTCCGCCCCCTGCGAAGCGCGCCGAGCACCCGGTCGCCACCGAAACCGTGATCTCGGCCCTGCCGGACGAGCCCGGCCCCGCCGTCACGGAGCGGGAAGCCGACGCGCGCGTGGACGAGACCACGAAGAAGGAAGAGGAAACGTCCGAGACCGCACCGCCGCCTCCGCCGCCGAGCACCCCCGGCATCTAGAGAGAGACGGTTTCACGCACGATACCCCCGGTTCCGGAACCGGCCCGATGGGAGAGACCAAAGGATGGCTGCAACGATTTCCCCGGAGATGGTGAAACGCCTGCGCGAACGTACGAACGCGGGGATCATGGACTGCAAACGCGCCCTGCAGGAGACGGACGGCGATTTCGAGGCCGCCGAACTGCTGCTGCGCAAGAAGGGCGCGGTGATCGCCGAGAAGAAGGCCGGCCGGAAGGCCGCCGAAGGCCTCGTCGCCGCCAAGGTGCTCGACGGGGGACGCGTCGCCGGCATGGTCGAGGTCAACTGCGAAACCGATTTCGTCGCGAAGAACCAGACCTTCGCCGACGCCGTGGCCCGGCTGGCCGAGTTCGTGGTCTCCAACGACGCCGTCGTCCGCGACGGCGTGAAGAAGATCGACGACGACGCCCTGGCCGTTCCGTACGAGGACGGGACGATCCGCGACCTGATCACGGGGCTCGTCGCCCAGGTCGGCGAGAACATCGTCTTCAACCGGGCGTGCCGGCTTGAGGCGGGCGAGAACGGACTGGTCAACGCCTACGTGCATCACGGCAGCAAGATCGGCGTGCTCGTCGAGGTCACCTGCGAAGGCGCGGATCCCTCGCACGATGCCGTGCGGCAGGCCCGCAAGGACCTCACCCTGCAGGTGGCGGCCTCGGCCGCGATCTGCCTGAGCCGCGAGGAGATGCCGGCGGCGATCCTGGAACGCGAGAAGGAGGTCTTCCGCGCCCAGATGGAAGGCAAACCCGAGCACATCCTCGACAAGATCATCCAGGGCAAACTCGAGAAGTTCTTCTCGGAGAACTGCCTGCTGGAACAGGCCTTCGTGAAGGATCCGGACGTTACGGTGGCGGAATACCTCGAGCAGGCGGGCAAGGCCGCCGGCGGACGGCTCGGCATCCGCAGGTTCGTCCGGTTCCAGGTCGGCGAAGACGCTTCCGACGAGGAGTAGACCGGATTCCCCTCCGCGTGGAACGCGAAGATGAGCACCGACAATTCGCCCGGAACCCCCGATGCGGAACCCCGCTTCCGCCGGATCGTGCTGAAGCTCAGCGGCGAGGCCCTCGCGGACGACTCGGGGAAGGGGATCGACGCCGACCGGTGTGAGATCATCGCCCGCCAGGTCCGGGAGATCGTCGATCTGGGGGTGCAGACGGCGATCGTGATCGGCGGCGGGAACATCATCCGCGGGCAGGAGGCCAGCCGCGGCGGACTCGATCGCGCGCACGCCGACACGATGGGGATGCTCGCGACCGTCATCAACGGCCTGGCCCTCCAGGACGTCCTGGAACGCGCCGGCGGGTTGCCCACGCGGATGATGACCGCCATCGAAATGCGCACGGTCGCGGAGCCGTACATCCGCCGCCGGGCCCTCCGCCACCTGGAAAAGGGCCGGGTCGTCCTCCTGGCCGGCGGCACGGGGAGCCCCTTCTTCACGACGGATACCACGGCCGCGTTGCGCGCCAGCGAGATCGGGGCCGACGCCATCCTCAAGGCTACCAAGGTCGACGGCGTCTACGACCGCGATCCGATGCGGTTCCCGGGTGCGAAGCGCTACGAGAAGATCACCTATTCGGAGGCGCTCTCCCGGAGGCTTCGGGTCATGGATGCGACGGCCTTCGCGATGTGCATGGACCAGTCGATCCCGATCATCGTCTTCGACTTCTTCCGCTCGGGCAACCTCCGGCGGGTGGTCCTCGGCGAACCCGTGGGAACCCTGGTCGTCGCCGAAAAAACGGCTTCCTCCCCCGGCGAAGGCCCCGCAGAATAGCGGGCGGTCCCCTGGGGGGAAGGGACCGCACCCGGGTGCGCCCGGGATTTCCGCCCTCCGGAGGGGGCCGGCCGCCGTCACGGAAGAAGTCGAAGGGAGGCTCCGATGGATCTGGACGAAGTCCTGCTCGATGCCGAAGACCGGATGCAGAAGGCCGTGGAACACCTGCGCGACGAGTTCGCGCGGATCCGCACGGGGAAGGCGTCCCCGGCGCTGGTCGAGAACCTGCAGGTGGAATACTACGGCGCCCAGACCCGCCTGCGCGACATCGCTGGGATCTCCACGCCCGAACCCCGGCTCATCGTGATCCAGCCGTGGGATCAGAACGCCATCGGGCCGATCGAGAAGGCGATCATCGCCTCCGAACTCGGGATCACGCCGAACAACGACGGAAAACTCCTGCGGATCCCCATCCCGGAACTCACCGAGGAACGGCGCAAGGAACTCGATCGCGTCATCAAGAAGATGACCGAGGAAGGTCGCGTGGCGGTGCGGAACGTCCGCCGCGACGCCAACGACCACGTGAAACGTCTTCAGAAGGACGGCAAGATCACGGAAGACGACCGCGACGAGGCGATCAAGGAGATCCAGGAATACACCGACAAGTACATCGGCCAGATGGACGAACTCCTGAAGAAGAAGGAACAGGAAATCCTCGAACTCTGACCGGTCCCGCCCCGCGCCGGCAAAAGGCGGAATCCGGCTCCCTCTTCTCCCGTCCGGGAGCGGACGGGAACACACCCCGTCGTCACGATGACGCAGACCGCCGTTTTCCGCGCCCCTGGTGGGACTCGGCCGACGGCGAAGGCCGTCGACGGCGCGCCCGCGCTACTCCACTTCGCGTTGCAGCTCGGCCTGGCGGGCCGCGGTGCGGACGCGCTTGTCGCGCATGCGGTTGTTCCGTTTCACCAGCATGCGTTCCAGCTTGTCGGCCACCTGGTCGATGGATACGTACATATCGGAGCTGCTTTCCTCGGCGTGAAGATCCGGTCCGGGAACGCTGAGGTTCACGCGGGCGACGAACTCCTGTCCCGGCCGGGACGTGTCGAGCGTCAGCTCCACGTCCGCGTCGATGACACGGGGTTCGAAGCGTTCCATGCGTCCGATCTTCTCCTCGACATGGGCCCGGAGGGCGTCGGTCAATTCGAGGTGACGAGCTCCAATACGTACCTTCATCATCCCGTGTGGGCGCGGAGGTTGTTCCGCGCCTCTCCCGCGTTGAGTATGATCGAGGACGGTTTCCCCGTCAATCCGCGCCCGAACGGCGAGCGCGGGGAGGGGACGTTGCTCCCGGGAAACGTTCATCCCGATCCACTCCTCCGATGGTTTCAATCCTGTCCCTGGACGGAGATCCCCTGAGGATCCCGATGATTCGACACGTCCGCGGCGCGATCCGTTCAGAGGCGCCGTCCGTCGCACGGGTCGGAGCAGCATCCGTTCCGGGCGCCGGAAGGCGGAATTCCCCCTTCCGGCATCGTTTGTGCTCCTCAAGGGGACGGGTCGGGGTCCGGGCGAGAAAAAAGACAGAGGATTCCTATTCCAAAGGTAGGGAGAGACAGGCCCGAGACCCCGCCCGCATTCTTCCCGGGAAACGCCGGTTGACGCACCCGGCGGTCGATCCTACGATTTCGTGCGTTTCGGCCGCCTGCCCGGTGGTGTAACGGTAGCACAGCAGACTCTGGATCTGTTTGTCTAGGTTCGAATCCTAGCCGGGCAGCCATTTTTTTGTCCGGATGCCCGGCGAGGGTTCGAACCGGGGTTCGTTCCGGCGGCACGCGGGGGCGTGCCGCCGATGCCGCACGCAGTGGGGCCCGAAGGGCCGACGCGCCGGGGGAAGGTGCGTCGGCAATCCTAGCCGGGCAGCCATTTTTTTGTCCGGGTACCCGGCGAGGGTTCGAACCGGGGTTCGTTCCGGCGGCACGCGGGCGGGTTTTCGCATCCGACCGTTCCCGCTGTCCGCCGGGGCCCCGATGCTTGTCCCTCGGTCGGGGCGGCGATAGGCTGCTGTCGGTGTGTCCGGCGAGGTGGGATCGTGAAAGGGATCGGGCTTCGAATCCTGGTTGTGGCGGTCGCCCTGTCGTGCGGTTCCTTGGACGCGTCGTCCGGAGCCGGGGGCGGGACGTCTACCCCGCCGCCGTCGGGGCCGGTAAGGTTCTACGGGGCCGACGGGCGGTACGTCGGCAGGGCCGAGTTCAACGGGGGATACGTGCGTTACTACGATTCCCGGGGCCGGTACGTCGGTTCGGCATCCCGGGGAACCACGGGTTCCCACCGCTTCTACGGCGCCGACGGCCGCCGGCTGGGACGCGCCGAGTCGACGCCCGGCGGAGACGTGCGGTTCTGCGGTCGCGACGGGCGCTACATCGGCTGCGCCCGGTCGAGCGTCGGCGGCGAGGCGCGATTGTACGACAACGTCGGACGGTTCCGCGGCCGGGCCTCCCCCGGCGGCACGTCCGTCGGTGGCGCTGCCGGAGGTCGGGATCGATCCGCCCTCTTCTGGCCGCCGGGCTTCGGAGACGAGAAACGGTCGCCGACACCCTGAGAATCGGCCCGCCGGCGCCGCCGGTGCGGGGATGCCGCTGCCGGCCCGCTGAGGGACCGGATTTCGCCCGGCGACGGCGAAAGCCCGTTGTCCACAACGGGGGCGGCGTGCCGGCGTGTCCTCCCGCCCCCGGGGGATCCGGAAGGCCCGGCGCTGCGGGCGTCCCTTCGCTGCGGGCGTTTCCTCGCGCACCGCGGTTACGCGTTCGCCGGACGGGACACACGGGGCGGGGCCTTTCCTGGGTACGCGCCCCCGCCCGAGGGGATTCCTCCGGCCCGGATCCCGCGTTATGAGCCGTTTCGGGGCCGATTTCCGGGATTTCGAAGTCCCTGAAACGGGCCCCGGAGACCCCGTCTTTTCGCCCCGCATTTCCCACTCGACACTGTCTCGTGGTAGCTGATAAACTGCCTCGCGGTAGGTGGAGCCATGACGCTCACCCGTGCCATAATCAACTCAACCCCTGTAGAAGGAGGAACCGTCGCGATGAGCAAGAAGTCCCGGATACTCACGATGTCAGCAACGCTCGCCGTCTTCATGGTGAGCGTTCTGGTTTCCGCCCAGGGACCGTACGATCCGGAGTCCTGGCCTCCCACGGTCGATCCGAACGCCGTCGTCCATTACACGAGCGTGGACTATGCCTTCGCCCCTCCGGGTGGGTCCTGGTTGGAAGAAGAGCTCCAGATTCTGAGCGGCGGTGACCAGATCACCGAACCGATCACGATCGGCGGTCACGACGGACTCAAGGCGACGGCCGCGCACATCAACGTGCGCGACTATTCGTTCGAGACGTGGGCCGACCACGACACGATCGACATCCTGGTCCAGGTCTACGGCAACGCCGCGGTCCTGGGCTCGGACGGGAATCCCCGGGACTTCAGCTTCCTCGAAGGGACGCTTCCGCCGGAGTATCTCACCGCGCCGGTCGGCGGTTCGATCCCGGTGGACTGCAAGAACAGCAAGTGGAACTGGTATCTCTTCCGGATCACGAACGACATCCGCCCCGACGGGGCCCGTTACGTCGGATCGATCCCGGAGGGGGCGCAGGGCGCCTACGCCTTCGGAGGCGTGAACGACGGCACCATTCGTTTCCAGGACGTGCCGAACCTGATCGTGCGCGTGGTCGCCTTCGGCGAACAGGGCGCCTTCGGCGAGCCGGAGGACATCAATGTCTGCGCTCCCCCGGACGAATGCCCGCCCGAGCCGGAGACGAATCTCGTCTGGGCCGATATCGACTCCGATACCGCGGATCATCTGGAGGTCATCAACAACGGCGACCAGACGGTGGAGTTCGTGGACAACATCGGGCCGGCGGACGACAAGCGTCGCGCGGTGCGGGCCCTGGGCGTCCTGATGAACTTCGGAATCACCAGCAACTATCTCGGGGAGGCCTGCAGCGAGCCGCACCCGGTGAAGATCTGTCTCGAGTACTACGACGATCCGGCGCTTGCGGGGGCGAGGTTCGGACCCGAGGCGTACGCGACCGACGACAAGGGCGGCATCGCGTTCTATCCGCAGAGCGGGTGGGAAACCCTCCAGGGATCGGACCAGTGGATTCGGCGTTCCTGGGTGGTCCCGGACGTGAGCCTCTATGGCGTCAACGCCGCGCCGACCTGGACGGCCGGTCCGCGGCTCCATTTCGAAGGCGGATCCGTGGCGATTTCCCGTGTGGACATCGCCGTGTTGCGCGAGGGGGATCATCCCCTGGCGGGCCAGGATCCCCTGTCCGACTGCTATGCCGATCCGCGGATCTGCACCGACGAGTACGGCAACTACGCGGAAATGGATCTGCAGGCGGGCGTCACGAACGGGTTGACTGTCGGGACGTCCGGCGGCGACCAGGAGATGATCGTCGAGGAAGCGGGCCCGGTCGGCGACCGGCGCCTGGCGGTCCGTCCCGCGTTTGACGACGGCAGCCCCGGGTTCGCCCACAACTTCATCAACCTGTCGATCATCGACGAGCCGTTCGGGCCGACCTCGCAGCCGAACGCCCGGCTGGGGATCTGCGTTACCTATTACGACGATCCGAACCTGGTCGGGGCCACCTTCCGTCCGGAGGTCTACAAGCGCGAGGAAGCCGGGGTGGAGAACTTCGCCTTCACCGATCCGGGGATCGCGTGGTCCATCGAAGGGACCGATCAGTGGCGCGAGGCCTACTTCGAGATCCCGGAGATCAAGTTCAGCGGCGTGAACCAGGGGCCGCAGGCGGCCGCCCGGTTCTTCCTGAGCGACAAGATCTACTTCACGCGGGTGCGCTACTGCGTGATCCGGCCCTGCGGGCCCAACGAGGGCGTCAATCTGCTGGAGGAATGCCAGCGTTCGTCCATCGTGGATCGCGGGCTGCAGATCCTGACGTTCAACCGGTCGGGTACGCGGCTCGGGTTGAGCTTCCCGACCATCGGCGGCGCGCAGTACCAGGTCGAAGCGGCGCCGGAACCGGAACCCGAAGTCTGGCTGCCGATTCCGTTCGCCACCGCGGCCGACGGACCGCTCGACCAGACCTCCCTGACGGGGAACGGGCTTACCACGGGAATCTTCGTGGAGCCCAATCCCGCGGATATCGGGGCGCAGTTCTACCGCGTCGTCGCCCCATGAGGGGCTTCGACGTTCGAAGGCCCGGAGTGAGGAGAATGGCGTGCGTATGAACAGAACATCCAAAGGGCGCCCGGACGTCCCCCTGCGCAGGGGGACGTCCGGGAGGGGCTTTACCTTGATCGAGCTGCTGGTGGTCGTTGCGATCATCGCCATCCTGGCGGGGATGCTCCTGCCGGCGCTCGGCAAGGCGAAGGAGAGCGCGCGGCGCGCGTTCTGCATCAACAACCTGCGACAGATCGGCATCGGGATCCGGTTGTACCAGGAGGATTACGAAGGCAGTCCGCCGTTGTACCTGGTCAACCCCGGTCGACGCACGACGTATCCCGGACGCGACCAGGAGTACCTGGAGAACGGCTACTGCGGGAACCTCGACACCTTCGTGTGCAAGGACGACCGGACCCGCGGACACATCCGTTTCGATCTGGGCTGGGAGTACTGGGACAACACCAGCTACGCCTATCACATGGGGCCGTGGCAGCAGACCACCGAGGTCGGCAAGGCGTGGCTCAAGGACCAGATCGAGCGCTGGGACGCCCGGTTCATCGTGGCCGCCTGTCCCTGGCACCGGCATCTGGCGATGGGGATGCAGACCGGCCGGGAGAACTTCGCCCGGTTGAGTCCGAACCGCAGGGTCAAGGACATGGCCCTCCGGTACGACGGAAGCGTGGATACCTTCACGTGGCCGTCGAACAACTGGGAAGAAGAACCTTACGAATAGCGGCGGGCACACCGACGCTTCCTCCCCGGATCGCGACGGCGATCCGGGGAGGAAGCCGCCGCCGGGGCGGTTCGCGTGAGGGCCGTCCGGACCGGCCCGGAGTTCCCTGTGAACGCCGATCCCGGGGAAAGATGAAGCGGGCGGATCGCCGTTCCCGGGCGCGCCGGCCCGACTGAAGAAGAACGCCGTCCGGATGCCGGGCGGCGTTCCGCGGAAGGACCCGTGACGATGCGACCTTTTCGCTGCGGACGCGTGCTCGTTCGGATTCTGCTGATCGGCCTTCTCGGCTGGGGCGTTTCCCGGGCTGAAATCGGCGCGGTCGAAGGCGACGGCGCCCCCCTGTGCATCACCCACTTTTTCGACTGGTACACACCCCAGACGCCGGAGGAACAGTTCACCCACAAGGTCGACTGGGAGGCCTACGGGATCCGGCGGGACGAAATTGGGATCTCTCTCAACTACTATCGCAAACAGTTCGAACTGATCCGGGCGACCGGCTTCGACGGCATCGTCTACGAATGGTACGGCTACGATCCGAAAGCGATTGTTCTGCAGGCGCTGGAGGAAAACGATCTGAAGATCGGCATGTTCTACGACCTGGCGATCCGGTTCCATCCCTATCCGCCGATGGCTCCCGGCGCGACCGCAGCCACCCGGCTCGCCGAGGACGTCGAGGGTTTCTACGCGGGGATCGGCGAGGAGCAGCGCCTGCGGGATTCGCAGGGCCGCCTGGTGATGGTTTTCTACGCCTTCCCCTTCGACCTCTCGATCGAGGAACCCGGCCCCTGGGACGAATTCTTCCGGGAGCTGGCGACCCGGCTCGAGGGCTCCCTGGGGTCTCAGGTGCGCATCTACTGGACGGGGCTGCACTGGGTGCAGCCGATGCACGGCCTTCTGCATTACGAGGAATTCAGTCCGCTCAATTTCAATCCATTCGAAAGCCAGGTGCAGATCGACGGGGCGGCGGTCTGCTGGGCCTTCAACTACGACGACCGGGGGGCGGTCATCCAGGGGCGGCGGGACCGGCTGATCCAGCTCGAGCCGGCGTACCTCCAGGAGGGGTTCTGGCTGGCGATGAACAGCCGGCGGGAGGTGGTGTTCAACTACGGCTGGAACGAGTATTTCGAGGGCGAGAACATCATGCCGGATCTCACCTACGGGGACTTCCGGCGGGGGACGATCGAGCGGATGATCGACGCCGTGAAGGCTTCGCCGCCTCCGGACGAACCCTCCACGCTGATCCTGGTCGACGATCTCCTGCCGGCCTGGACGGACGGATCCGGCGACCGGGATTCGGGGATCGAGCGGGAATTCCGCTTCCTCTACCTGATGCGCGTCTTCTTCCCGAGCGCCGATGTCCGGATCGCCGGGACCGTTCCCTTCTCCGAGATGAACGGATATGACCGGTTGGTCGCATTGAACCGGCGGAAGGACCTCGGCGACGATCATCGGTTGCGACTGCTGGCGGAGGAAAAGCCGGTGGTGTACCTGAATCCCGATCCGGACTCGGACACGGAGATGGTCCAGCTCTTCACCTCGCAGCCCCGGGAGCGAGCTTTCGACGCTCCGAGCACTCCGGAGGAGGCCAACGAGTACGCGATTCTGAGGCGCGGGGTCGGCATCGACCTGGAGCGGTTCCCCCGGATCGCCTTCCGCCTGCGCAACTCGCCGGGATCGGTCTACCACATCCGGTTCTTCGGTGAGGACGCCGACGGAATCCGCCATCAGGCTTGGATGGAGGACAGCCCCCTGGACGACGAGACGACCGGCGGGGAATGGCAGGAGCGCACCGAGGATGCCGGCGCACTGGCCGACGAGGCGGCGGGGGTTCACATCGTGCGGCTGACCACGATCGAAGTCATTCTCGACGACATTGCCAACGGGCTGCTGCAGCTCGACCTGGATCGACTGGCGTTTCTTTCGGCCGACGGCGGATCCATCGGGTGGGAGAGTCGGTTCGAGAACCTCGCCGCATGGTCCCTTTCGTCCAGCGCCAGCGTTCCTCCCGAGGACCTTTCCTGGAGGCGGACGGAGGAGGATGGACGAACCTTCTCGCGTCTCGCGTTCCTTGCGGACGACCCGAAGGAGGTCGTCGTCAAGGTTCCCTTCGCGGAAGAAGAACGCGTGCCCGTCGGGGAGGACATCCAGAGAATCGTTCCGCTCCCCGGCCTCCGGACCGTGGGCACGATCGAAGACGAAACGACCTCCGTCCCCGCCGTTTTCCTGCGGGACGACGACGCCTGGATCAACTACTACGGCCTGGAAGCCGACGTTCTCTGGGAAGCCGTCCTGCGGGAGTGGACCGGCGAAGAGGGGAACCCCGTGGGCCGTTACGGTCTGCTTCATCTCGTACGGATGCAACGGTATCTCGAGGGCGGCCCGGTCGATCGAATCACCCAGTCGCGCTGGTCGCGGGTCCGGCCCCGTCCCCTTCCGCTGGTTCCCAGTCCTCCGATGCCGTTGACCGGCTTTGATATCGGGGGCGTCCGGGTCCATGCGGGAGATCCGGTGGAAATCCGATGGGTATGCGGCGGTGCCGATGCGGACGGAGAGATCGTTCGGTACGAGTACGCCGCGGATTTCCTCCTCGACGGGGTTTGCACGGGGACGTTTCGTCCGGTGCAGGAGATCCGGGATCTCGACGCCTGGGGCGGGGCCGTCGCGGTCCTGCCGCCGATGTCCGCGGGAGTCCGCGAGGTCTGGCTCCGGGCGGTGGACGACGACGGGAACGGAGGATTTCTCCAGGAAGCCGTCGTCGTGGAAGCGGTGGGCACGGGCACCGGCGGATCCACCCTGTCCATTCATTGAGCGCCGCGGACCGGTGTGTCCTGTGGATCGGGGAAAACGCCGGGAAATCGTCGGGGCAAGACGCGCGGCGCTCGGCACCGTCAGGGGAGAGAGCCCGTAATGAAGGTCGGAAGACGGATCCCGGGACGCCTCCTTCTCGCGCTCTTCGTCCCGGCTGCGGCGCATGCCGAGAGGGCGTGCGCTGAAACGAAGAAGGGAATCGAGGTGAAACGGGAATGGTCTTTCGACGGTGAACGGGTCGATTCGCCCTGGCGGAACACGCGGGGCCGGTGGAAGGTGCGCGGGGGGAAACTGGTTCATGCCGACCGGTGGTTCTCCGGAGGCGTCGCAACGCAGCCCGATCTCGTTCTCGCCGACGGATCCATCGAGGCCGACCTTCGAATCGAAGAGGTCTACTGGGACAGGGAAAGCGTCTGGGTCGGGCTCGCCCTGCGCGTGCCGGGAGCGTCGGTCCACGCCTACGATCGGGGGGGGTACCTGGCCTTCCTCCGCGCCGACGGCGAGGCGGTCCTGCTGCGATCCCCGGGCGAGACCTTGGCCGCGAAGCGGACGGACCTTCGGCCGCGGGAACGAAGCGTACGTTTCCGCCTCGAGATCGAGGGGAAACGGATTCGCGTCTCTGCGGACGGTTCGGAGATCTTCGACGTGGAAGACGACACGATTTCCCGGGGGGAAGTCGTGCTCGCGAACTACGGGAACACCGCCTCCTTCGACGATGTGGTTCTGCGGGGGACGATCGCGGCGCCGCTGCCGCCCGAAAGGGTGGAGGCCGTGCAGCCGATCCCCGTCGACCGGGAACCCGTGAAGCCCCTCCCGCGGATCGGCGTCCGCAGGGGCAGGGGACGGCTCGGGAAGTTCGTCGTCGCGGAAACGGGCGAAGGATTCGTGCCGGCGGGCTTCAATCACACCGTCCTGGACGGCGGCTGGCACGCGACCTTCAACGTCGGCGTCTACGATCCCGGCGCGATGGAGAAGACGCTCGCGGAGATGCGGCGTCTCGGCGCGAACACGATCCGCGTCTGGGCCTGGGGGACACCGACGGAAAACGGTTTCTGCGGCGGACCGGCGGGGCTCGGTCTCAACGGCGAGTACATGGAGAACTTCGTCGATTTCCTCCGCCGGGCCAACCGGCACGGGATGTACGTCGTTCCCATCCTCGACGAGGTCCCGCGCAACCGCTACTACGACGCCGTCGACGACCGCGTCTCGGCCGGCGTGCGGGGATCACGGGTCACCGGGACGAACCGCCGCTACCTGGCCCCGGGACCGCTGGCTTCCAAGAGGGCGGCGGCGCGCGACTTCGTGGCGTATGTCAGGGCGGCCGATCCGAACCTCCTGTCGACCGTTCTCGGATGGTCCCTGGCGAACGAGATCTGCGTACGCTTCGACGAGGGGCCCTTCGTCGACATGCAGGGGGTTACGACGATCTTCGGTCCGAAGGCATACGACATGTCGGTTCCGGAAGAGCGCCGGGCCTGCTACGACGAGGGGATCCGGCACTGGGCTGCGGAACTCGCGGCCGCGATCCACGAAGTCGATCCGGACGCGCTGGTCACCGCCGGCATGTGGACGGCCGACGCGCACGGCCGGCCGGCCGCACACGGGCTGCTGCCGGACGAGAAGGACCCCCGCATCCCGCCGCGCCCTTCGGTTCTCGCCGATCCCGGTTGCGGACTCGATTTCCTGGACATCCACGTCTACCCGTGGGACGGCACCGGCAGGATCCTTCGGGAGGCCCACGAATGGGATTCGCTCCGCGCGGCCGGGGCGATCGTTCTCATGGGCGAATACGGCGTCTTCAAGGACAAGGATCTCGAGGAGGCGAAGACCGTTCTGAACGACATCCTTGCGAACGCCTTCGCCGCGGACTACCGGGGAGCGCTCTTCTGGGTCTGGGATCTGCCGGGCCGGAGCTGGACGGCGCAGGACGACAGAATCGCCGAGTACGTGATGGAGCAGACGCGGCGGATCGCTTCCGGGGAGTCGGCCCCGAATTCCGGGGAAGACGCGGGGAATCGTCCGGGACGGTGACCCGGATGATTCATCAGGATCGGGTGCCGGGGTTCGGAAAAGACCGAAAGGGCGGGTTTGCATCCAGAGGGGGAGCGCTTCCCCGGAGTCTTCGGCGGCAGGGCGGTGCGGGACACGGAGAACCCGGCAACCTTTCCCCGGAGGCGAAGCCGTCCTGTAGCCGCGGTCCCGCGGCCGCGGAGCGGATTTCCGCGCCTCCGGCTCCGAATCCCTGCCGGCGCGGCAGGCGCGTTTCGTGAATCATCCGGGCCGGGGGGGGAAGACGAAAAACGCGCGGACCCCGCTGCGGGATCCGCGCGTTTCGTCTTCGTCGTCTCAGGCGTTGAGGACCGCGAGCGCCCGATCGTTCAGGGCGTCGGTCAGGAAGGGGATCCCCGTCACCTGTTCGGTCTCGCGATTGGCGGACACGAGGTCCGAACGGTCGATCTCGGCGAGGGAGAATTTCCTCGCCCCGGCCATGAACTGCTGCAGACCGCAGGTGACCTTGTCGACGTATCCGTACATCGCCACCGCGCCGAAGGGGATGTTCTTCATCTCGTCGGCGCCGACCTTGTTCTTGACGTTCTCCCAGGCGGCGAAGATTTCCTCCGGGTACTTGCCGATCTTCGAGACCGTTCCGGGCAGTTTCTCCCAGTGGCCGTTGAGGGCCTCGCGCTTCTCCGGCTTGAAGACGCCCTCGATGTTGCTGCCGAGGAAGCCGGGGATCATGGCGGAACGGCCCATGCAGACGAGCTTCGTGTAGGGAGCGCCGAGGGCGATCGCCTTGAAGACGTGGTCCTCGCGGGCGAGACCGCCTGCGAAGGAGATGTCCGGGACCTTGATCCCCTTCTTGCGCAGGATTTCGCAGTATTCCCAGGCCTTGGCATGAAGCGGCAGGGACGGGATGCCCCAGTGCTCCATCATGTTCCACGGGCTCATGCCGGTGCCGCCGCCGGCGCCGTCGATGGTCAGCAGATCCAGCCCGGCGTCGGCGCTGAAGCGGATGGCCATGGCGAGGGCCTCGACGTCGTAGGCGCCGGTCTTCAGGGAGATCCGCTTGAACCCGAGTTTTCGGAGATACGCCACGGCGTTCATGAAGGATTCGCGGACCTGGTCGACCGTATCGAGATCGGTGTTGCCCAGCCGGCTGTGGCGGGCGAACGAGGTGATCGCGCGGCTCTCGAAGGCCGCCTGCACGACGGAGTCCGTCGGATCGGGATCGACGACGTATCCGCGGTCGCGCAGGAACCGGGCGTATTCGAGCGAGGTGACCTGGATCTCGCCCCCGATATCCTTGGCGCCCTGGCCCCATTTCAGCTCGATGACGGCCTTTTCGCCGTATTTCTCGATCAGGTATTCCGCGACCCCGTTGCGGGTGTCTTCCACGTTGAGCTGGACGATGACCGTTCCGTATCCGTCATAGTACCGGTAGAAGGTTTCGATGCGGCGATCCAGCTCGGGGGCGGCGGTGATGCGGCCGTTCTCGATGACGGATTTCCGGTCCACGCCGACGACGTTCTCGCCGACGACGATCGGGAATCCGCAGAGCGCGGCGCCGACGGCGAAGGAGTCCCAGTATTTCGCGGCGATGAAGGTCGATCCGAGGGCGCCGGTCATCAGGGGGACGCGGCACTTGGTCTTGACCTCGTTGCCGAACGAGGTTTCGACATCGACGTTCGGAAACATGCAGTCGTCGGCGCTGTTCGTCAGGCCGGGCTTCAGCCCGCGGACGCCGTAGGCGTAGCCCAGGATCCTGAGGGCGTGGTACCCGACGCCCAGGGCGGTGACGTTGGCCGATCCCGCGGTGGTGTCCCCGAAGTCTCTCGGATAAAGCAGTTTCCTGCCCAACAGACACGAGAGCCAGGTCTCGCACCTCCCCTTGCAACTCGATTCGCACAGGGTGCATAGACCGGATTCGGCGGGAATCCCGCGGTTCGCGGTTCCCAAGGCGTCATTCGATTTCGGCCACTGGATCATCATCGATTCCTTTCCAGGATGATGCCGCGCCCAATACGTCGGGCGCCCTGCTGCGGCGATCCCGAGGGACACAGGGCGCCTCCGTCGAAATGTTCCGGCTCGATCCTTCTCAAGCGCGGCAGGCGTTTACCAGATCGACGGCGTTCCCGTCAAATGCGGATCCCGTGCGCTGCGAACGGGAAAGGGGCCGCGTCACCGCGGACCGGGCCCTCCCGCGCGAGAGAAAATGCTTGTGCGGGCGAGCGGGAATGGGCTTTCGTGAACGGGGGAGCTGAAAGGCGGTTGCGATGCATCGAAGATTCACGAGGAACCCGGGCCGGTTTCACCGGGCCGTCCTGTCGATTGCGGTCCTGGGGGCGGCGACCCTTCCCCTGTCCGGCGCCGTCGAGCTGGACGGCCGTCCGAACAATCCCTTCGGCGTGCAGCTCGGGATGTCGCCCGCGCATTGCAGCGACTTCGCCTCGATCCACTGGCGCTGGGCGTCGGAGTTCGTCGGGGAGTGGGGATACGTCCGCGTCGAAAGCGGGGTGACGTCCGGCAACGCGGAGGCGGCGAAACGCGCCGTCGTCTTCTGCCGGGCCAACCGGCTGATTCCCGTCTTCCGGGGTCTCCATGTGCCGAAGGAATACCGGATCCCGGGAGGGAGGGATTCCGCCCCCTGCGTCCGGGATGACGG
Source organism: uncultured Verrucomicrobiota bacterium (assembly GCA_964395275.1). Classification (GTDB taxonomy): domain Bacteria; phylum Verrucomicrobiota; class CALLYA01; order CAYNBQ01; family CAYNBQ01; genus CAYNBQ01. Next base: position 1,134 of record CAYNBQ010000027.1, on the reverse strand, counting down.
ATACCCCCTTGCGGCGGAGATCTACCGCAACTGGGCGAGGGAACTGCGCGAGGCGGGGGCGATCGTTCCGTACTACGAGCTCGGGAACGAGGTAAACGGGAAGTGGGATCCGGAGGCCTACGGCCGGTACCTGATCGCGATCGCCGACGCCCTTCGAAGCGAGTTGCCGGAGATCAGAATCGTTTCGGCCGGTCTGGCCGGCAACGGCGCCGAGTTCATCGATGCGCTGCTCACGGCCGTTCCCGAGGTCGCCGACGTCGTCGACTGCTGGGGACTGCATCCCTACGGCATCAACCATCCGCCCCCCTACGAGAAGGACGGTCATTGCGTGAAAGGGCACCTGTGGACCGCGAGGGCCCTCGCCAAACACGGCATCAAGGATCCGCGGTTCCTGATGACCGAGACGAACTACGAGATCGGCAACCACAACGACCGGCGGTATCCGCGGATCACGGACGACCTGCGCGCCCGCTACATGATCGAGGCGTTCGAGACGATCTGGAAGCCCGATCCCCGGGTCGTCGGCGTCTGCTATTTCTTCCTGCATGCGACGACGTACCCGGGATGGGACAACGACGTTCTGATCCGGGCCGACGGAACGAAGACGTCGACGTACGCGGCCGTCGCCGCCCTGCCGAAACCGGCGGGAAGCGACTGGATGCCGGGGGGTCCCGGGACGATCCGCGCGCGGGCGGTCGATTCCGAGACCGGACGACCGCTCGAGCACGTCTTCGTCTACACGGTGCCGGGGCTCTACGCGGCCGAAACGGACGGCGACGGAAACGCGACGATCGACGGGCTTCCCGCGGGGGCCTACCGCGTTTCCGGTCTTCGCGACGGGTGGGTCTCTCCTCCGCCCCGGAGCGTCGACCTGTCGAAACGATCGTCCGGTTTCCTCGAAATCCCGATGAGGCGCACGGGGATTCTGGCCCGGGATCTGACCGGCCCCGGTCCGGTGGTGGAGGGTTGGAACCCGCTGGAGGCGCCCACGGACGACGCATACGGGGTCGATCCGTCGATCGGGCGCGCGCAACCGGGAAGCCAGCGTCTGCAGGCCCGCTCCGGCCGAGCCGTCGGCGTCTGGAAATGCACGGACTACGACACCGCGGTTCCCGGGCGGTACTATTCCGCGGA
>CAYNBQ010000026.1:0-40335 GCA_964395275.1 uncultured Verrucomicrobiota bacterium | reverse complement strand
CAGTCCCGGCGCCGGCGGGGGAACTCGCTTCTCGGGCCGGTTTTGCGGTATAGGATCCGGCATGAAAGGCTGGATTTCCCGACGATGCGCGGAGCGGCTCGGAATGTCGGTGGTCGCGTTCCTCCTGCTGGGAACGACGGAGGGGCTGTCGTTCGCCCTGCTGGGGCCGTGTCGCGCGCCGGCCTGTTCCGCCGGAGGGACGTGGGCCCAACCCTTCGACCAAGAGTTCCGCTGGTCGATTCCGGTGGTGACCGTCGCTCCTTCGCCGTCCTTCGTCGAGGCATGGGGCGACGAAGGCGTCGCGGCCCTCGATCGTTCGTTGCGGCGATGGGAACGGGCTTTCGCGCTGGATCCGGCGGAGACGCCCGACCGGACGGATGTCCCGTCCCTGGAGACCGGCATCGTTTACGATCTCGAGAGCATTCTGGTTCATGAACTGGGGCACGCGCTGGGATTGGCGCACCCGGACCAGGCCGCCGGCGGCGGAAAGAACTATGCGCCGGACGGAACGCCGATCCCCTCCACGTGGCACGAGCTGATGTTCTCGGCCCTGCCCAACGCCACGCTGGTCCGGGCGCCGACATCGGACGACGTAGCCGGGATCCGGTATCTCTACTCGCCGGACAACGTGAACCCCGGAGACGGCGCGGGAGTGGGCGCCGTTCGGTTCGCACTCCTCGATCCCTCGGCGGCGGTCGAGGGAACCGGGGCCGGGGCGCATGTCGACATTTTCGCCACGACCCAGGCGGAACATCCGGACCTGTTTCCCGGCGGGGCGCTGGGAGCGGCGTCCGTCGCCTTCCATGCGGAAGATCCGGATTCGGATCCGGGGATCATCAACGGGCTCGACGCCTGGGATCCCGTGGTCGGAGGCGTGGACATCTTCCTGAATCTCTCCCGGCCGCTGGAGATCCTGCATCCCGTACCGGAACCGGGCGTTGTTTTCCTGGTGCTGACGGCCTGGGGCGCGGTGCGCCGGAGAAGGCTGCGGTGACCGAAGAGGCGCAGAGACGGGGATCGGAACCGGACCGGCGGCGCCGCGGCGGGGAACGGCGGGAGCATCGGAGCCTGCCGACGCGGCCTCCTCCGAACCTGGATCGGATCCGGATCGTGCTGGTCGAGCCGCAGACGGCGGGCAACATCGGCGCGGCGGCCAGGGCGTTGAAGACGATGGGGATCTCCGATCTCGTGGTGGTCCGGCGTTCCCCCTTCCGGGATCATCCCGAGGCCCGGATGTTCGCGCACGGGGCGCTCGACGTCCTGGAGCACGCGCGGCGCGTGGTTGCGCTGGAGGAGGCACTGGAGGGCACCCACTGGGTGGTGGGCACCACCCATCGCCGGCGCGCGCGGTTCCGGGACCTCGCCGTCCCGCTGCCCGAGGCCGCCCGGCGGATCTTCGAATGGAGTTCGACACACCGGGTGGCGGTGCTCTTCGGGCGGGAGGATCGCGGTCTGCTCGACGAGGAGACGGCCCGGTGCCGGATCATGACGACGATCCCGACGGCCGGGGAGAATCCGTCGCTGAACCTCGCGCAGGCGGTGATGGTGACGGCCTACGAGATCTTCCTGGCGAGCCACGGGGAGATCGAGACGCCCCCGCGGGACCTGGCCGAGACCTGGGAGATCGAGGCGATGTACGAACGGATCTACCGGTCGCTGGAGCGCATGGAGTTCCGACCGATCGACGACGATCCCGAGAAGTTCATCCGGTCGTTGCGCAGGATCTTCGCGACCGTCCCGCTCGAGCGGCGGGACGTCCGGACGATCCACCGGATCTTCCAGCAGGTGGATTTCTACGTGCGCAAATACGGACCCGCCTCCGGCGGGGAGACGGGTCCGTGCGCGAGAGAAACCGCGCCGCCCGGCGGCGAATGAGCCGCCGGCCGGCCGCGGATCGGATCGGTTACGACGACACCTTGCCGAAATACTCCTTCGAGGCCTCCGGATCGGGCTTGATCGTCGGATCTCCCGGATGCCAGTTCGCCGGGCAGACCTCGCCGTGTTCTTCGAAGTACTGGAGGGCTTCGAGAATCCGGATCGCCTCGTCGATGCTGCGGCCCAGCGGCAGGTCGTTGACCACCTGGTGCCGGACGATTCCTTCCTTGTCGATGAGGAAGAGTCCGCGCAGCGCCACGCCCGCGTCCGGTCCGGAGGTCACGAGCACGTCGTACGCCTGGGAGATCTCCTTGTTCAGGTCCGAGACCAGCGGATAGGCGATGTCGCCCAGTCCCCCGTCCTTGCGCGGGGTGTTGACCCATGCCAGATGGGTGAACTGGCTGTCGACGCTGACGCCGATGACCTGGCATCCGCGCTTCTCGAACTCACCGATCCGGTCGCTGAACGCGATGATCTCCGTCGGGCAGACGAAGGTGAAATCGAGGGGGTAGAAGAAGAGGATGACGTATTTGCCGCGGTAATCGGAGAGCGAGATCTCCTTGAATCCTTTGCCGACCACGGCCTGCGCCTTGAAATCCGGGGCTTCCTTCGTCACGAGTACGGCCATCTGGGAACCTCCCTTGCGATTGTCCGGTTCGAATGGTTTCGGGTTCCGCCGGCGGATTGTCGCCGCCGGACGGCGTTTCGAATCTTCAGCGGGGGAACATACTCCTTGCCGCCGGGTTCGCAAGTGGCGGCCCGGATTTTCGCCGTGCGGAATCGGGAGCGTCCTTGCCTTCGGCGCGGGGACTGGCAGAATCCGCGACGGTTCCGTCCGTCGGGTACCCCGGGAAACGCGGGGACGGCGAAGACGTGGAACCCGGCGGGATCGGGGGGATGGAGGAGGGGAGACGGATGAGCGAACCGGCGGCGTTGGCCCTGGTTGGATGCGGCTCGATCATGGGGGTTCATCTCGATGCGTTGGCCGCGCTCTGGGAAGCGGGATATCGGCGTTTCCGGATCGTGGCGACCTGCGACGCCGATCCGGATCGCGCGGCGGCCTTTGCGGAACGGGTGGGAGGGTTTCAGGGAACGCGGCCGGCGGCGGAAACGTCCCTGGAACGGCTCCTGTCGAGCGGAACGGTTCAGGCGGTCGATCTTTCCGTTCCCCACGATCTGCATCATTCGCTGGCCTGCGCGTGTTTCGAAGCGGGTTGCCACGTGACGATCGAAAAGCCGCTGGGGATCACGCTGCGCGCGGCCCGCAGGATCCTGGAAAGCGCGGAAGCCGCGGGACGGGTCCTGCAGGTGGCGGAGAACTACCGCAGGGAACGGATCCATCGGGCGGTGCACTGGGCGATCCGGCAGGGATGGATCGGCGAACCGAGACTGCTTTTCTGGATCGATGCCGTGGAACGGCTCTGGCACTGGGGCTGGCGCGAGGAACTCGCCCGCGCGGGCGGCGGCTGGGTCCTGGACGGCGGGGTCCATTTCGCGGACCTCTTCCGGTACCACGTCGGGGAGATCGACCGCGTTTCCGCGGTGAGCCGGGCGCTGCATCCGTTCCGGCATCCCGAGGGCCGCAGGGACGGGGAGCGGATCGGCGTGGACGTGGAGGACACGGTGGTCGCCTGGTTCGAGTTCGAAAACGGCGCCGTCGGACAGTGGACCTCCTGCAGCGTGGCGCCGGGCCGCGAGACCCATGCGCGGATTCTCTACGGATCGGAGGGATCGATCAGTTGGGAGACGGGGTTGCAGACGGCCGACCGCACGTTGAACCCCCGGGAACTCGTGGAAACCCATGCGGAATCCCTATCCGCCGAGGAGAGGGAACGGCTCTTTCCCATGGGGATCGACAACAGTTTCGCGCTCGAGTTGAAGGAGTTCATCGACGCCGTGCTGGACGGCACCCCCGTGGAAGTCGACGGCCGGGAAGGGTACCGGGACGAGGCCGTCTGCATGGCGCTGTACGAATCCGCGGCCTGCGGCCGGCCGGTGCGCGTCGGGGACGTCGCCGACCTGCAGGTGGAGACGTACCAGCGCCCTTTGAACGAGTCGCTCGGGCTGACCTGAGATCGAGGGGGGCAGGCGCCCGGATTTTCCGTCCGGCCGACGCTCCCGGGGCGGGGATCGCCTTCTTCCGGGGCGGCCTCGGGGAATCCCGCCCGGTTTCGCGGGGAAGGCCCGCCGGACCCCGCTTCCGCGGGGTCGGCGGCTCGTTCTTGACTTTTCCGTTTCCGTCCCCGAGCATCGGGAATCGTCCCCTGCGGGGACGTGCGTTGACCCGGGACCGCAACGACAGGGAGGATCCGGAATGAAGAGTTTTGCAGGATGTTTGTGCCTGGTGACCGTTCTGGCCTGGGGGATCGGTTCTCCCGCGGCGGGCCAGGATGTGCCGTTCAACGGCGATTTCGAAATGGGGAACAACGGGCCGTGGATGACCACCACGAACTATCCCGGGTTCGAACCGTTCGTTTTCACGGGCGCCCCTCTCGAAGGCTATCCGCAGCTCACGCCCTACGAGGGGACGTATTCGATGATGTTCTACCGGGACGACGGCCCCTGGAACGGCGAGTACTTCCACCCGGTGCCCGGCTGGTACGAATGCGCCTACACGCGGCAGAACTACCGCCTGGCGCCCGGCACCTACACCTTTTCCGTGGCCGGGGCCGGATTCGTGCACCACGACCGGTACGAGGACCAGGACGAGGACCCCTGGGGCGCGGGAGTGGCGCTGAACATCTACGTCGACGATCCGGATCTGCTCGATCCCGTGTTCTCCCACGACTGGTGGCCGACGCAGGAATATGGATCGGTCAACGTGGACGGCCAGTGGATCTACGGCGACAAACTCGCCAACTACGCGCTTCCCGGGTCGGGGGCGCGGGATGAAACGACGATCAACGTTCCCGAGGAGAGCGACGTCGTCGTCGAGATCATCTGGATCTCGAAATGGGACACCGACCTGGACGCCTCCGCGATCGACTCAATCGTGATTACCGGTCTGCCGCTGGCGGCGGCGCCGGCGCCGGATCCGGCGATTCGGTCGATCGAGAGATTGCCCGGCGGCGGGCTGCGGATCCTGTTGCTGGAACGCGGGGAAGAGGGATCGGCCTACGACCTGGAGTTTTCGGACGATCCGGATCGTCCCGGCGCATGGTCGGTCGATCCCGACGCCGTCGTGACGCCCCTGGGCGGGGGCCTGTTCCAGGTCGATACCCTGACCGGTCCGAATCCGGCCCGGTTCTTCCGGGGCGCGGTCACGCCGTGACGATCCCGAGGATCCGCATGGCGGACGGCCGGGACGGGACGGGAAAGCCCGAGGGAGTCCGCCGTTGCGTTTCCTGATGGGGATTGCGTTCCTGGGCGCGGTGATTGCCTCGGGGGGCCGGGACGCCCTCGGGGCGGGAATGTGCCCCGAGTTCACCGGGGGAACGACGGCGGGGTTCCTGGACGCCCCGGAGATCAACGAACTCTCCGGGCTGGCGGCCAGTCGTCGTCATCCCGGGGTGTGGTGGGTTCACAACGATTCCGGCGATTCGGCGCGGATCTTCGCGATCGACGCGGAAGGCCGCCTGTTGGGGATCTACCGGCTCGCCGGCCTGACGATGCTCGACTACGAGGACATCGCCGTGGGCCCCGGTCCCGAAGGCGGTCCCGACTGGATCTACGTCGGCGACATCGGCGACAACGGTCGGAACCGGTCGTCGATCGCGGTCCACCGGGTGGCGGAACCGGAGGTGGATCCGGAACAGGAATCGGTCTCGGTGGATCTTCCGGGCGCGGAACTCCTTCCGATGGTCTATCCCGGGGGGGATCGGTTCGATGCGGAGACCCTTCTGGCGGATCCGGTGAACGGGGATCTCTACGTCGTGACGAAGGACGGCGGGGGATCTTCCGGGGTGTTCCGGTACGCGGCGCCGCCGGAACCGGGGGTCACCCGCGTCCTCGAGAAGGTTGCGGACCTCCGTTTCGGCGCCGGAGGGATCCCGTCGGCGGACGTGCGGGTGACGGGCGGCGATATCCGGGCGGACGGGGCCGAGATCCTTCTGCGCACCTATGCGGACGCCTTTCTCTGGCCGCGATCCGCCGGGGAAGACCCGGCAACGGCGTTGTCGCGGCCGCCCTGCGCCGTGTCGTTGCGGATCGACGCGGGATGGCCGCAGGGCGAGGCGATCGGGTTCGAAGCGGTCGGGGGGGAGTACCGCACGGCGAGCGAAGGCGTGGGTCCGCCGCTGGTTTTCTACGAACGGTTTCCCCATCCATCGCCGATCATTCGCACCATGGAGACCGGCGGGGGCGGAACGGTCGTCATCGGCTTCGAAGAGACGGGATGGGGCGTTTCGTCCTACCGCCTCGAATCTCTCGTCGGGAATTCGCCCGGCGACGGCGCTTGGATCGAGGATCCGTCGGCGGCGATCCTCCAGACGAACCCCGGATGGTTCGAGGCGACCACGGCTTCGCCGGGGGCGCAGCGCGTCTTCTACCGGATCGCCGCGGACCCCGAACCGTCGCCATGAGACCGGGGCGATTCAGAGCAGCTCGCGCTTCAGGATCTTGCCGGTGGCGCTTTTCGGCAGGGCCTCGACGAACTCGATGATCCGGGGGATTTCGTGCCGTCCGAGCCGTTCGCGGCAGTGAGCCCGGATCTCCGCCGGGGTGCATGCGCTCCCTTCGCGCAGGACGATGACCGCCCGGGGGATCTCGCCGTGGAGCTTGTGGGGCGCGGGCACCACCGCGCATTCCGCCACGGCCGGATGTTCGTAGATCGCCTCTTCGACGACGCGGGGATAGACGTTCATCCCGTTGACGATGATGAGATCCTTCTTGCGATCGACGATGTAGAAATAGCCGTCGTCGTCCATGCGTCCGAGATCGCCGGTGCGCAGCCAGTCGCCGACGAAAACCTCCGCGGTTTCCTCCGGGCGGTTGTGGTAGCCCTTCATGACGTTCGGCCCGCGCACGAGGATCTCGCCGATTTCGCCGATCGGCAGCTCCTCGCCCCGGTCGTCGGCGATGCGCATCTCGACCCCCGGGATCGGGGGGCCGATCGAACCGATCTTGCGCAGGCCCCCCGGCGGATTGACGGACGTGACCGGGGAGCACTCCGTGGGTCCGTCGCCCTCGTAGATCGTCACCCCGTAGCGTTCCTCGAACCGTCGCAGGATCTCCTCGGGCATGGCCGCCCCGCCCGAGATGCAGACGCGGAGGGTGGAGAGATCCGGCGCCCTGCCTTCCGGGGCGTTGGCGAAGACGGCGTACATCGAAGGGACCCCCATGAAGATCGTGGCGCGGGTTTCCCGGATCAGGGAGGCGAGTTCCTCGGGATGGAACCGCGGCGCGGCGGCGATCGTGCAGGTCCGATCGATCGGCAGGAGCATGCAGCACGTGGCGCTGAACGCGTGGAACATCGGCAGAACGGCGACGAAAACGTCGTCGGGTTTCGTATGAAGGACGTCGGCCACGGCGCGCACGTCGAAGAGCAGGTTCCGGTGGGTGAGCATGGCGCCCTTGGGGCGGCCGGTCGTGCCGGAGGTGTACAGGATCGCCGCCACGTCTTCGGCGGGATCCAGATCCGGCCGTGCCGGAGGCGGGACGTCCCCGTCCGGTTCGGGGAAGACGTCGGCGCCGGGGAATCCCTCGCAGGGGGCGGTGAGCGCGACGGTCTTCAGCCGGCCGAGGATCGAGTCCGCGATCGGCGCCAGATTGCCGGCGACGGCGGCGTGCGCGACCAGGGCGACGGCGCCGGAGTCTTCGATGACGTACGCCGCCTCGTTCGGGTGCAGCAGAAGGTTCACGGGAACCACGGTCGCGCCGCACTTGAGGATCGCGAAATAGGCGGTCACGAACTCCGGGGAGTTGATCGCGTAGAGGGCCACGCGGTCTCCGGCGCGGATCCCGCGTTCCAGGAGAAGGTGCGCAACTGCGTTGGCGTCCCGTTCCAGTTCCCGGAAGGACACGGTGGAACCGAGCGTGCGCACCGCGGGATGATCCGGCCGCCGCGCGGCCGCGTTCGCCAAAAGGTCTCCGAGCAGCTCCGGCATGATGACGCCCTCCCCCGGGGTATGCCCGGCAAGGCTATCGGAGAGCCGGCCCGGGCCGCAAGACGGAAGCTTACTCCTTGACGACGGCCGGGTCGGCCGGAGGCGCCGGCGGCGTTTCCAGGGGGCGCTCGGGGGTCAGGGTCGTCGTTTCCTCCCCGAGGCGGACCGGCAGGGGATCGCCCTCGACCAGTTCGAGACGCGCCTTCCCCGGGCGGATGTCCACGTGCAGCGTCCGGCCGCGGTAGGAAAAGCGGAAGGCCAGCCGCCGCCATTCCGGGGGGAGCGTGGGATCGAAGCGCACTTGGCCGCCGTTGCAGCGCAGGCCGGCGATCCCGTGTACGATCGCCATCCAGGTTCCGCCGCAGTTCGCCAGGTGGATTCCCGCGCCGGTGTTGAAGTTGATGTTGTCAAGATCGAGACGGGAGGAGCGGTACAGGTAGTAGCGGCAGTCGTCCAGCCGGCGGATTTCCGCGGCGATCAGCGCATGGATCGAGGCGGAGAGCGAGGAGTCGTGGGTGGTGATCGGTTCGTAGAAGGCGTAGTCGAGGGCCTTCTGCTCCCGGGAGAACTCCTGCCAGCGCATGTGTTCGAGCAGGAGGACGTCGGCCTGTTTCAGCAGGCGCGAGCGGAGGACCCGTTCCCAGGGCCAATGGTTTTCCAGGGGGACGTCTTCCAGGGGGATGGAGGGGAGATCGACCGGGTCGAGATCGAGGAACGCGTCGTCCTGGGGATGGATTCCCAGGTCGGGGTCGAAGGGGACGTGGACCGCTTCGGCGATCTCCCTCCAGCGTTTCGGTTCCCCGGGGTCCAGGGAAAGTTCCTCCCGCAGGGTGGCGGCGCGCTCGGGTCGTTCTTCGGCGGCCCGGTCCCAGGTGTCGGCGGCGAAGCGCAGGGTCCAGCGGGCCATGACGTTGGTGTAGGTATTGTTGTTGTTGAAGGCGGTGTATTCGTCGGGGCCGGTCACCTGGTTCAGAACGAAGCCGTTCTTGCGGCGGCTCCAGGTGAACCGGCTCGCCCAGAAGCGCGCCTGTTCGACGAGCAGTTCCAGGCCGGGTCCGAAGAGGAAATCGTCGTCGCCCGTCTCGTCGGCGTACCGTTCCACCGCCCAGGGGATGGCGGCGTTGATGTGCTGTTCGCCGATCGTGCATTCGTAGAAGCCGGGGTTGGGCCGACCGTTCATTGTGAACCACGGGAATGCGGCGCCCCGGTATCCCTGGTCGGCGGCGTTTTCGCGCGCGAGGGGAAGGGTGATGTGGCGGTAGAGGAGGAGTTCGCGGGCGACGTCCGGATTCATCTGCAGGATCGGCGGCAGGACGTAGGCCTCGGTGTCCCAGAAGTAGAGGCCGCCGTGCATGGCGCCGGTCAGCCCGTTGGTGCCGATGCTGACCGACGGATCGCCGGGCCGGCGGCTCTGGGCGATCTGGAAGAGGCAGAACCGGATTCCCTGGCGGATTTCGTCGTCTCCTTCCACGACGACGTCGTTCCGTGCCCAGAACGCGTTCCACCAGGAACGCTGCTCCTCGTGCAAGCGATCGAATCCGATTCGTTCGGCGTCGCGGACGCGGTCGAGGATGTCGGCCTCGGCGGCCGCGGGATCCTGCAGGTTCCTGTGGGAACGAAGGGCGACGAAGAGGTCGAAACCCCAGGAATCCCCGGGACGCATCCGGACCACGCGGGTGAGCAGGGCGCTGCGGTCGGTGACGCGCGACGAGGCGTGTTCGAGTCTCACCCCCGAGTCTCCGGTTTCGCGGACGATGCAGCGCGCGGCTCCGACGACGGAGAATCCCGAGGCCGGCAGGTCCATGCGCAGCAGGAGTTCCTCCGGGGAAGGGTGTCCGGCGCCGCCGGGCACCCAGGCGTCGGCGCCGCGTTCGTCGGTGCCGTCGGTCTTCTCGAACCCGATCTCGAGATCGATTTCGGCCTTTTCGACGGCCGTGATCTCGTAGCGCAACAGGCAGAGATCCGGCCATTTCATCGGGACGAACCGCCGGATCCGGACTCGGACCTCGCCGCCCGCCCTCGGCGTCCAGGTGAATTCCCGCAGGAGATCCCCTTCCCGGAGGTTCAGAACCCGCCGGTGATCCCGGATCCGGGATGAGCGCATGTCGAGTTTTTCCCCGCCGATCCGGGGCCGGATGCGGAAGACCTCGGCGAAGGTGGCCATCCCGTGCCATTCCTCGGGAAAGGCCCGTTTGCCCTTGGCGAAGACGGCCGTGTCGGGCCGGCGGAAGTAGACTCCGGCCAGGTGGGTCCCGGGGTTGGACTCGACGCGGGCGACGCCCTCCTCGAGGGCGCCGCGCACGCCGATGAACCCGTTGGAGAGCGTGAAGATCGTCTCGCGGAAGAGGTTCTCCTCCGGATCGAAATCGGATTCGGTGATCGACCAGGGTTCCACCGGGAACCTTCGGATGCCTCGTCGTCTGGGGTCCATGTCGCTGCTCCTGCGGGCGTCGGGTACGAGGGGCGTCGTGCCGTCTTCCGCCCTCGTGTCCGGCGAAGATGCCTTCAAAGGACGGGATGGTTCAAGATCGCGCTTCTCTTCCCCGGGAGGAGATCGGGCGGCGGATTTGACAAGCGGGGGGCTGCGCGGCCATGCTTGCGTCGTCGTCGCCGGGGCGGATCGGAGTGCGGCGACCGTGTTTCGAGAAGGGACCCGGATGAAGCAGGCCTTCCGTTTCTGGCAGTCGGACGTCGGCAAGAAGAGCGTGATGGCGGTGACGGGCCTGCTGCTCTTCCTCTTCGTGGTCGCCCATCTTTGGGGCAATCTGAAGGCCTACGAGGGTCCGGAGAAACTGAATCATTACGCCGAATTTCTGCGGACGGTCGGCTATCCCTTTTTCCGCCACGGCCAGGCCCTGCTTTTCGCGAGGACGGGTCTGATCGTCGTACTGATCCTTCACGTGACGGCGGCGATCCAGTTGACGATCATCAACCGGAAGGCGCGGCCGGTTCCTTACCGGTACCGCCGGATGATCCATACCGACTATGCGGCGCGTACGATGATCATCAGCGGTCCGTTGATCGCCCTGTTCACGTTCTACCACCTGATGCATCTGACCTGGGGCACGGCGCATCCGGGGTTCGTTCCGGGGGATCCGTACCGGAACATGGTGTCGGGATTCCTGAGCGTTCCGGCGGCGGTCGCGTACATCGCGGGCGTGCTGGCGCTGGGCTTCCACCTCCATCACGGGCTGTGGAGCTTCTTTCAGTCGCTGGGATTCAACCATCCGAAATACAACGTGTGGCGGCGGGTCTTTGCGGTGGCGGCGACGCTGGTCGTCACGGCCGGGTACCTGTCGTTTCCGATCGCGGTTCTGGCGGGCTGGATCCGCTGAGGAGGAGAAGGGGAGATGGAGCTCGATCCCAGGATTCCCCCGGGGCCGCTTCCGGAGAAGTGGGAACGCCGCCGCGCCGACCTGAACCTGGTCAGTCCCGCGAACAAGAAACGGTTCACGGTCGCCGTGGTCGGATCGGGCCTGGCGGGGGCCTCGGCGGCGGCGTCCCTGGCGGAGCTGGGGTACAACGTGCGCTGCTTCACCTACCACGACAGTCCGCGGCGCGCGCACAGCATCGCGGCGCAGGGGGGAATCAACGCCGCCAAGAATTATCAGAACGACGGCGACAGCGTCGATCGTCTCTTCTACGACACGATCAAGGGGGGCGATTACCGTTCGCGCGAGGCGAACGTCTACCGGCTGGCGGAGGTCAGCCTCCGGATCATCGACCAGTGCGTGGCGCAGGGGGTGCCGTTCTCCCGGGAGTACGGCGGGCTGCTGGCGAACCGGTCCTTCGGCGGCGTGCAGGTTTCGCGCACGTTCTACTGCCGGGGCCAGACGGGGCAGCAGCTCCTGCTCGGGGCCTACCAGGCGCTCATGCGCCAGGTGAGCCTGGGGAAGGTGACGCTCTACCCCCGGCACGAGATGCTCGACCTGGTGGTGATCGACGGGGAAGCGGCCGGGATCGTCGCGCGCAACCTGGTCAACGGCCGGATCGAAGGTCATGCGGCGGACGCGGTGGTGCTGGCCACGGGGGGATACAGCAACGTCTTCTATCTCTCGACGAACGCCAAGCTCTCGAACTGTACGGCGATCTGGCGCGCGTACCGGCGGGGGGCGGCCTTCGCCAACCCGTGTTTCACGCAGATCCATCCGACCTGCATCCCTCCGAGCGGACCGTACCAGTCGAAACTCACGCTGATGAGCGAGTCCCTGCGCAACGACGGGCGGATCTGGGTTCCTAAGAAGAGGGGGGACCGGCGGCCGCCCGGGGACATCCCCGAGGAGGAGCGCGACTACTTTCTGGAGACGCGGTATCCGGCGTTCGGCAACCTGGTGCCGCGGGACGTCGCCTCCCGGAACGCCAAGGCCGTCTGCGACGAGGGCCGGGGCGTCGGTCCGGGCGGGCGGGGGGTCTATCTCGATTTCGCGGACGCGATCGAGCACCTGGGCCGCGAGATCGTCGAGGAACGCTACGGTAATCTCTTCGAGATGTACGAACGGATCACCGACGAGGATCCTTACAAGGTGCCGATGCGGATCTATCCGGCCGCCCACTACACGATGGGCGGGTTGTGGGTCGATTACGACCTGATGAGCACCGTGCCGGGGTTGTATGTGATCGGCGAGGCGAACTTCTCCGATCACGGGGCGAACCGTCTCGGCGCAAGCGCCCTGATGCAGGGCCTGGCCGACGGATACTTCATCCTGCCCTACACGATCGGCGATTATCTTTCCCGGCGGCTGGGGAGGGATCATCCGAACCCGGAGCATCCGGCCTTCGCCGACGGGGTGCGGGAGGCGCAGGCGAAGGTCTTCCGGCTGCTGGAAATCGACGGGAACCGCACGAGCGATTCCTTCCACCGGGAGCTGGGAGCCGTCTGCTGGAACGCCTGCGGGATGTCGCGCAACGAGTCCGGACTGGCGGAGGCCGTCGAGAAGATCCGGGAGTTGCGGGAGCGTTTCCGGCGCGAGGTTCGGATTCCGGGAGCGGAGAACGAGATCAACCAGGCGCTCGAGGCGGCTTCGCGGGTGGCGGATTTCTTCGACCTGGCGGAGCTGATGTGCCTTGACGCGCTGGAACGACGGGAATCCTGCGGCGCCCATTTCCGCGAGGAGAGCCGCACCGCCGACGGCGAAGCGCTGCGGGACGACGAGAACTTCGGCCACGTCGCGGCCTGGGAGTACCGGGGGGACGGGGAAGACCCGGTCCTGCACCGGGAACCCCTCGAGTTCGAATGGGTCCGTCCGACCCGACGGAGCTACAAGTGATGAGATTCCGGCTTCGCATCTGGCGGCAGACCGGTCCCACGGCAAGAGGGCGGTTCGTCGACTACGAGATCGACGGCGTCCTGCCCGAGATGTCGTTCCTGGAGATGCTCGATCAGTTGAACGAACGCCTGATCGAACGGGGAGAAGATCCCGTGGCCTTCGAACACGACTGCCGGGAGGGGATCTGCGGTTCGTGCGGCATGATGATCGGCGGGATCGCGCACGGGCCAAAACGGCTGACGACGACCTGCCAGCTCGCCATGCGGGAGTTTTCCGACGGAGACCGGATTACGATCGAACCCTGGCGTTCCCGGGCGTTTCCCGTGTTGAAGGACCTGATCGTGGACCGCAGCGCTCTGGACCGGATCATCGAAACGGGAGGCTTCGTGTCGGTCTCCACGGGGAATCCCTGCGACGCGAACAGCATTCCGGTCCCGAAGGACGATGCGGATCTTGCGATGGACGCCGCCCAGTGCATCGGATGCGGCGCCTGCGTGGCGCAGTGCCCGAACGGGGCGGCGCAGCTTTTCACGGCGGCGAAGGTTTCGCACCTGGGCCTGGTGCCCCAGGGCCAGCCGGAACGGTGGCAGCGCGTGGAGAAGATGGTCGCCGCGATGGAGGCCGAGATGTTCGGATCGTGTTCGAACCACGGCGAATGCGAGGCGGTCTGTCCGAAGGGGATCAGCGTCGATTTCATCGCGCGGATGAACCACGATTTCATCAAGGCGAAAGTCGCGGGACGCTGGCGCGGCGCCGTCCGGAAGCGGGTCGGGTAGGCGGCGGGATCCGCGCTCGCGGGCTCGCCGGGCCGGGTCACGACGCGGGCGAGACGAGCTTCAGGATCTCCTCGCGATGCCTGGCCACCGCCGCCCTGCCCGCCTCGATCCCCTCGGCGGCGCGGTCGAACTCCAGCGTACGGATCTGGCCGACTTCCGGAGTGAGAAGGAGATCGGGGGGGGCCTCGATCAGACGTCCCCGGGCGATCCGTTCCTGCATGACGTTGATGGCGCCGATCAGCACCTCGTACATGCCCGGCGGGGCCTTGGGATCCAGGGTCTGGGAGATCAGTTCGGTCAACCGGTCCTTGTCCGTGAGCGAGAGCTTCTTCAGGAACTGCAGGATCCTCGTGCGCTTCCTTTCGTCCACCTTCGCCTGTTCCTTCTTCTGGACGAGCCTCTGCGAAACGAGGTTGACGTTGATGTCCACCGCCAGGACCCGGTCGGCGCCCATGGCGCGGCAGAGGGTGATCGGCACCGGGTTCACGATCCCTCCGTCCAGCAGCCAGCGGTCGCCCTGCCGGACGGGGGCGAAGATGCCGGGAATGCTCAGGGAGGCGCGGACGGCCTCCCAGATCGGCCCTTCCCGCAGCCAGACTTCCTCGCCGCTGTCGAGGTCGGCCGCCACGACGCCGAAGGGACGCGGAAGATCCTCGATGCGTTCGCCTCCGAAGTTCTCCTGCAGAAACTCGACGATGCGTTGCCCGCGGACGAGACCTCCGACGCGCGAGAAATTCAGGTCGATGTATCGCACGACGTCCCAACCGGTGATCTCCAGGGATCGCTTCTCGAGACGGTCGAGGCCGGCCGTCAGGTAGGCGGCGCCGACGACGGCGCCCATCGACGTGCCGCAGACCACCTCGGGCACGATGCCGAGTTCTTCGAGTCCGCGAAGCACTCCGATATGCGAAAAGCCCCTCGCCCCGCCGCCGCCGAGCGCGACGCCGAGAACCGGGGTCACGTTCCCTTCCCCTGTGGGGTTCGATTCCTGCGGTGCCGAAGCATCCATTGGTACACCTCCGGGTTCGAGTATGCGGGGGTCCATGCGTCATGTCCGACGTCGGGATACTCCGTGTAGCGCACCTCGACCGCGTCCGCCGCGCGCAGGGCCTCCACCATCTCGCGGGAACGGCGGACCGGCACCGTGTCGTCGAGGGCTCCATGGAAGACCCAGACGGGGATGTGCCGGATGCGCGACGCCAGGAGGGGATTTCCGCCTCCGCAGACGGGAACGGCTGCGGCGAAACGGTCCGGGAACTTCACGAGCAGGTCCCACGTGCCGAATCCGCCCATGCTCAGCCCGGTCACGTAGATGCGGTCGGGATCGATCCGGTAACGCTCTCCGGCCTCGTCGAGCAGCGCCCCGAGAAATACGACGTCCCACCAGCTCTCCGGATCGCTCCACTGGGGGGCGACGACGACAAACGGGAACCGCCGCCCTTCGCGAAGAAGCCGGGGGATCCCGTGCACGGTGATGCGCTCGAGATCCTCGCCGCGTTCTCCCGCCCCGTGGAGGTAGAGGATCATCGGCCACGAATCCGTCGCGGAATCCCCGTATTCGGGCGGAAGATGAAGAAGATACCGTCCCTCCGCGACGTATTGAACCCGCCGTCGGAAATCGCGCGGAACGGTACGGCCGGAAGCAGGTGCGGAAGTCATGCTTCCGAATGCTTGCACGGGGGATCCGCGGGGTCAAGGAACCCGCCGCGGCTTCCGGACGGTCGAAAGGGCCGGGATGGTACAATTTTGTACGCACCGTGGTCCACGCCTGTTTCCACGGGGGAGAATGGGGATCCGATGCCGTTCCGACCCCTTTGCAGCGGCGGTCCGCGGAGGCGCGGCGGCCTCGTTTTCCCCGTTTCCGTCGCCCGCCGGGCGGATGCCGCCGTTCCGCCCTGTGCCGGTTGCGGGACGTGTCAAACGATTGATCCGGCTGGGTCGGGGCCCCGGGGCATGTTTTCTGCTCTCCCGGTCGACTCAAGACCCATGACATAGGTGAAACGCAGGATCGCAGATCGACCCCGAACCTCCATCCCGTGACGGACGGAGAGCACGAGGCCACGACGGAGGGGGGCGTTGTGGTCGAGATGCTCCGGCACAGCCGATGGAGGGCAGCATCATGGGATCGCACACGAGGAACGGGGCATTGTGTCGCGGGATCCTGCTTGCGGGGTTGATCGCTCTCGCGGGCGTCGCGCACGACGCCGGGGCCGGAATCGCGGCGGGGTATCAGACCTTCTTCATCCCGGGTTCGGAACAGCAGCTCTGGGACATCCTGGTCGATCTGGACGACTACGATCCGAACACCCCGGATGAGAAACTCGATCCGACGGCGGGAATGCACGCGGTCATCTCCGTGACGGCCGCCTCGGACGGAACGACGATCTATTACGACCACTGGGAGGACGGGTACGAGTTCGATCCGCAGGATCCCGCAGGGACGGCCGACGAGATCGTGACCCTCGACGAAGGCGAAGTTCAGTACTTCGAAAGCGGCAACGTCCCCATCTCTCCCCGCGGAACCTCGCTGCACTATGACGGCGGGGACGTGATCTACGTGGCCGGGGGGATCGTGACGGTGAGTCGCGCGAGCTGGACGGAGTCTTCCGGGGCCTCGACGCTGTACGCGATCGCGTGGGAGATCTATCCGGCGCACGCCTACGAAACCGCCTACCGTCTCCCGGTCGGGGAGGATCTCTTCGACCCTCCGACCGGGTACAAGGATTTCCACAAGACCTACGTGGTGGTTCAGGCGGCGGAAGACGGCACGACCGTCGAGATCGACGATCCCCGCACGCCGGGCGTCGAGTTGAGCGCGACGATCGATGCCGGAGAAACCACGCAGTACTACCACTTCGGACAGGGAACCTCGGTGACGTCGTCCGAGCCGGTGCAGGTCCACGTCATCGTCGGGCGCAACTACGAGGAATCCGGGGAATCCCCGCGCCACTACGAGGTCCGCGGGTTCTCCATCGTTCCCGAGGCGGTCTGGGACAACGTCTACTACCTGCCGGTCGGCAGTTTTCCGCCGGGCAACGATTCCGAGGACAGCGACGCCTTCTTCTACAACCCCGGTTCGTCGACCCTTTCGATCGACTGGCAGGATCGGACCGGCACGGGCACCTTCACGATCGCTTCGGGACAGACCGTTTCCTATTCCGACGGAACCGGGCACGTCATTCCCACGAACTCCGCAGCCATCGTCCGGGGCAACGCGGTCTTCTGGGGGATCAGCACCGTCGACACCGAATCGACGACCTACGACTGGGGGTATTCCCTGATTCCGGAACGGCAACTGCGCACCGACCAGGCGATCGGCTGGGCCCCGAGCACCCTGGACCGGACCGCCCAGGGATCCCCCCTGTTCGTGACGGCCTCCCGGGACGACACCGACGTCTTCATCGATTACAGCCCGACCGACGGCGTCTTCGACGACCGGTTCACGATCGACCGGCTCGAGATGCTCGAGATCTACGATCCCGACTTCGACCTGACCGGTTCGCGGATCCTGGCCACCAGGCCGATCGCGATCGTCTGGGGCGAGGATCCGGAAACCGCGGGCGCCGCGTACAACTATCTCGACCTCGGCTACACGACGCTGCCGCTGCCGAACGACTGGCTGGACCTGGTGTTGCTCGTCGGCAAACGGGTGGACCCGGTGGTGATCTCCACGGACCCGGGACAGGTCGCGACCTTCTCCTTCGAGATCGGCGCCGGCGCCTACGACGTGGATGCGGTAAGCGCCGAGGACGTCCTGCCCGACGGCTGGACCTATCGCACGAACAGCACGACCATCGAACTGCCCGACGGAACCACCCTGAACGCCCCGGCCTCCGAACCGGCGATCAACGGACAGACCCTCTCCTGGAGTTCGTCGCTCCTCGGCGATCTGGCGCCGGGCGAGAGGATCCGCTTCTCGTTCGAGGCGCGGACGACCGGGACCTTCAGCGTCGGGGACATCACCTGGAACCACGTCGAGGCGACCGGGACGCGGACGATCGGGAGCCACACCCAGACGTTCACGACCCACGACAACGCCTACAACCGGTTCTCGGACCTGTCGATCGACAAGTCGTCGGACGTGGCGAATCCCCCGCTGGAACCCAGCGGGATCGTCACCTACACGATCCGGGTCCGCAACGCGCGCGCCGCGGCGGGCGACATGACCGACGTGACGGTGAGCGACGAGCTTCCCGGGGAACTCTCCTACGTCGCCGGAACCGTTGCGGCGTATCGGGATGCCCCCTACAGCTACGATACGTTCGAAACCCTGTCCTACGCGAACGACGACGGACCCCTGGCGTGGGCGTCCGACTGGTGGGAACGGGGCGACGACGGCGCCCCCGACGCGGGGAACGTCCGGATCGCCGACGACCAGGGGCAGGGCCGGCTCCGGTTCGACGGCGACGGGGTGGGGGTCAGTCGCAAGGTGGATACTTCCGATACGAATCTCTTTCCCACGATCACGCTCGCGTTCCGGTACCGGCGGGACCAGTTCAGCGACACGGACAAGCTGAAGATCCGCGCCAAGCGATCCTCGGACTCGAGCTGGACGCTCATCGACCGGATCCGGGGCGAGGGTTCGGACGCCGACTACGTTTCCTACTCGGTGGATCTGACCGCCTATCGGGATTCCGAAATGGGGATCCGGTTCAACAGCCGCGTGGCGACCGGAGCGATCTATCTGGACGACGTCCAGGTCTCCGGCGCGGGGGGACAGAAGACGGTGACCGTCCCCGCATCGGCCCCCGAACAGATCATCACCGCCGCCGACGGGGTCGATCTCTTCCCCGGCTGCACCCTTACGGTGACCTTCGACGCGCGGCTGACGAATTCCGTTCCGGCGGACCTCGCTACTGTGGTGAACCGCGCGTGGACGACGAGCACGGAACATCCGGATCCTCTCTATGCCGACGATACGATCCCGCTGAGGCTCACCCTGGCGAAGATCGCGCGGTTCGGCGCCGTCGTTCGGAACGGGATCCTGCGGGTCCGATGGACGACGGCGGCCGAGGACCGGACGGCGGGGTTCTTCCTCTACCGTGTCGATCCGGAAACGGGGGAGGATCTGGCGGTCCACGAGGGGATTCTGCCGTCTCACGGGAATGCGGCGGGCGGTTCGTACGAGGTCCCGGACCCGGGAGCCGATCCCGGGGGGACGCACGCCTACCGGCTGGTCGAACTGGAGAGCGGCGGCGGATTGCGTGAATACGGTCCCTTCCGGGTTTCCGCGACGGCGCCCGGGGAGGGGTTCATCGAGTGGCAGGAGAAATATTTCGACCCGGTCGAAATGGCGCGGTCGACGATCGGCGGCCCGGATGCGGACCCGGACCGGGACGGCCGGACGAACTGGCAGGAATACGTCGCGGGGACCGATCCGAGAGACCGGGCCTCGGCCCTGCGGCTGCACCGGATCGAACGACTCGAAGGCGGCGGGGTCCGGATCTCCTGGCGAAGCCGAGCGGGGCGCGTGTATTTCGTGGAACGTTCCGTGGGCGTGAACCCCGTCTTCGAGGAGATCGCGCCGTTTGTGACGGCGACGCCGCCGGTCAATCGGTGGGAGGATTCCCTGCCTCCGGCCGGCATCCTGCGCTACCGGGTGGGGGTCGAACCGCCGGAAGAATAGCCCGTCTGTCCCACGAGTGCGCAGAGGCCCCGGACGCGAAACAGCGCCGGCCCGGGGTCAGTTCGCCCACGCGATGGGATCGCAGAGGGCGCGCAGGTTCTCGTACGGGGTGCCCGGCGGGATTTCGCAGCCCGCCGCCACCATGTAGGGATCGCCGACGGTCTTTCGCGTCCCGCGGATCTCCTCGCGAATCCGGTCCGGAACGCCGAACCGGATTCCGGAGACGGGGTCGATCTGCCCCGCCAGGGTTACCTCGGCGCCGACCGCGCGGCGGACCCGCGCCATGTCGACCATGTGATCGACGTCGAGGATGTCGATCGGCAGGGTTCGGATCCCCTCCAGCAGGTGGGTGATGTCGCCGCAGATGTGGAGCCGTACGACCGCCCCCGCATCCCGGATGGACCGGAGCAGCCGCTCCTGCCGCGGCAGGACGAGTCGTTCGTAGAGATCCGGGGAGAGCTGGCTGCACACCGCGTCGCCGATGCCGATGGTGTCGGCCCCCGCCTCGATCTGGGCCCGGGCGAACTCGATGCCCGCGTCGACGCAGAGGTCCATCAGCTTCCCCGCATAGATCTCGTCGTCGATGAGATCCATCATGAACGCCGCAACGCCGCGCAGGTCGGCGGCCTCGGCGGCCGGGCCTTCGACCCATCCCATGATGGAACACTCGCCCGCGTAGTCCCGGGCGTAGGCCCTGAGGGCCTCGATCCGGTCGAGCATCCGCGGACTTTTCAGCGGATCGGGGCGGGGGAGGCGGGCCGGGTCGCGGTCGTCCTCCAGGGGCGGCCGCACGCAGCGCGGCGGGCCGTCCTCGACGAAGACGATCTCGGCCCCGAATCCGGCGGTTTCACGGTACGGATCCGAGATGGCGCTGAGCTGGTCGAACCCGAAATCCCGCGCGCAGCGCACGTTGGCCTCGACGAGCACCCGGTGGTCCGAGGCGAAGGCGGCGTAGTTCGAACCGATGTACTCGGCGGCGAACTGCATCACGATCGGGATGCGCGGCACGAAATCGACCGGTTCGTTGCGCAGCATTCTCCGGTAGCGTTCCAGCGGCTTCATCCCGTCTTCCTCCCGGGCCGGGGCGGTGCGGTGCGGGGTTCCGGACGCACGTAGATCGGGGTCGAAAAGGCCCGGCGATCGTCCACGGCCGACACGGCCAGCCGGAACCAGCGGTTTGCCCGGCCGATCTTCGCGGACCACGCCGCCTCCAGGAGCGGGCGGCCGTTCGGATTCCATTCCTTGACGACGCGTCCCATGGAAATCACGCGGACCTTCGCCAGCCCCGTCGAATCCGCGGCGCGGATCGAAAAGGCGACGGAAGAGCCGGTCTTCCCCCGCACGATCGATCCCATTGCGTCTCCGTTGCAGGAGAAGTCGAGAAGGGGCGCTTCGCTGGCGAAGCAGGCGCCCCGCTGCAACGCGCGAATGATCGATGCGCCGTTGCGCCGGGCTCCGAGCACGCCGGTCCAGGCGGTCCCGATGTCGTCGGGCGAATGGGCGTCGCTGGCGCCCAGGGCCGTTACGCGCCGTCCGTCGGAGAGAAGGCGGTCCCAGATCTCCTGGGCCTTCCGATCGAAGGCGTCGAAGGCGCGGACCGCGTGGTTTGCGCCGTTGACCACCTCCATGGCGAAGGATTCGCCGAGGGTCCAGAGGGCGGCGACCGCCTCGTCGGAGTACCAGACGTCCGGGTACCATCCGGCGGGGTGGGGGATCCACACGAAGGGGGCGATCCGGCAGGCCCGGTCGTAGTCGGCGCGCAGTCCGTCCCGGCGGGGCCGGAAGAGGCGGGTTCCGTTCAGCAGCCCCATGTGCTGCAGACCCGCCCCGGGTTCCTGTCCCCAGGAGGCGCGGGGGCATTTCTTCAGCGGCCGCTTCTGCCCGAGGCTCATGTGGTCGGTCACGAAGAGGAAATCCAGGCCCGCGTTTTCCGCGGCCGCGCAGTTCTCTTCCACCGTGCCCGTTCCGTCGCTGTGGGAGGAATGCGTGTGGGGATCGACGGCGAGCACGCCGCCGCCGAAGATCCGCCGGGTCCGCCGCAGGCGTTCGCCGAGATCGCGTTTGTACCAGCCGAGGATCCGGATCGCGCGCCGGAACCGGGCCTCGCGCAGTTCGGTCTTTCGAGAGGTTGACATGGGGCTGAATCTCCGTGGGGTTTCCTTCGTCCGGCCCGCACCGGCGCGCCGCATCTTCCCCCGAGTCTACGCGGAACGTTCCGGGAATCGAGTCCGGGAGCGGTCCGGCGGGCGGTTTCCCGCGGGCGAAGGTCCCGGGCCCGATTCCGCGGCCTACCGGCCGGGGGCCGGATCGGCGGTGCGGATCCGGACGGCGTCGCGTTCGTGGAGAATGGCCGCGCGGGCCGCTTCGAAGGCCTGCCGGTGGGGAATGCAGCGATTGACGCCGTCGCGGACGTCGCGGAGAAGGTCGGAGAAGAAGGTGTTCTCCGCCGGTTCGAATTCGATCCGGCGCGGCGGGGCGACGCCGGTGGTCAGGAAGACGGTCGTGGCGGGTTTCCCGCCGAGATCGAAATTCCTGCGGATCTCGATCTGCCCCCGGTCGCCGATGATGAACTGGCGGATGTCGCCGAAGGTCGGCATCGCCTCGGGGGTCAACCAGTCCACGCGGACGTAGCCGGCGGCGCCGTCGGGGGCGGTGAAGCAGGCGTCGCCGAAATCCTCGAATTCGGGATGCTGCGGCACGGTGAAATTGGCCGTCCGCGACGGGCCCGGGACGATCCGGTCGGCCGCGTAGTAGAGGAAGAGTTCGAACTGGTGGGAGGCGATGTCGCACAGGATGCCGCCGTATTTCTCCTTGTCGAACATCCACGCCGGGCGGTCGTGCAGGCGGAGCTTGTGCGGTCCCAGTCCCATGAAGTGGACGACCCTGCCGATCTCGCCTTCCTCGATGCGGCGGCGGATCTGCGGATCGATCGTTCGGGTCAACCGTTCCCCGTAGAAGACGAAGACGCTGCCGGGGGAGGCCTCGACCGCCCTTTCGACGGCTTCGAGTTCCTCCAGGCGAGTGACCATCGGCTTGTCGACGAAGACCGACTTCCCGGCGGCGAGGGCGTCCAGGAGAATGCGGCCCCGGTCGCCGTTGATCGACGCGCAGCAGATCAGGTCGATCTCAGGGGATCCGATCACCGCTTCGGCCGAATCCCTCCAGGGAACGGGGCCGACGGCCCGGTCGAACTGCGCGCGCAGATCGGGTTCGGCCGCGTATCCGGCGGCGATCTCCGCCCCGCCGGCGGCGAGCAGCCCGGCGACCATGCCGTGGATATGTCCGTGGTTGATTCCGACGATTCCGATCTTCACTCTGTCCATGGCCTCGTTCCCCGGATGCGGGCGGGGTTCGCCCCCCGCGGGTCCCGGCCGTAGTAAACCCCAACCCGCCGGCGCGGAGAAGCGCCGGATCGAGGGGAGATCCTCCATGGCTCGCATCGCTTTCATCGGCGCCGGCAGCGTGGTCTTCGCCCGGACACTGCTGGCGGACATCTTCAGCTATCCCTCGCTGCTGGATTCCGAGATCCGCCTGATGGACATCGACGGGAAGAAACTGGCGATCATGCGCGATCTGGCCGCGGCCATGATCGAGCGCAACGATCTTCCGGCGGCGGTCCGGGCGACCACCGACCGGCGCGAGGCGCTGCGCGACGCCGACTACGTCCTGGTGATGATCCAGGTCGGGGGGCTGGAGCCTTTCGAGACAGACATCGAGATTCCCGCCCGGTACGGGATCGACCAGTGCGTCGGCGACACCCTCGGCCCGGGCGGCGTCTTCCGGGGGTTGCGGACCGTTCCCGTCCTGCTGGACATCTGCCGGGACATGCGCGAACTCTGCCCGGACGCCCTGCTGATCAATTATTCCAATCCGATGGCCGTCAACTGTTGGGCGATGAACGAGGCGGGCGGGATCCGGAACGTGGGGTTGTGCCACAGCGTCCAGGGGACGGCGATGCAGTTGGCCGATCGCATCGGCGCGCCGTACGAAGAGATCACCTACTGGGTGGCCGGCATCAACCACATGAGCTGGTTCCTGGAGTTCCGGCATCGGGGCGAGGACGCCTACCCGCGGCTCCGGGAGGCGATGGAACGGAAGGAGATCTACGACCTGGATCGGGTCCGTTTCGAGATGATGCGGGCCACCGGATTCTTCGTCACGGAATCCAGCGGACACCTGTCCGAGTACCTGCCCTATTTCCGCAAACGGAAAGACCTTGTCGAACGGTTCATGACGCCGGGATTCGGCGGCGAATCCTCCTACTACCTGCGCGCCTGTCGGGAACGCGAAGGAGAGCATCTCGAAGGGATCCGCCGCGAGATCGATTCCGGCGGACCGATCCCGTTGAAACGTTCCCACGAGTATGCGTCGCTGATTCTGAACGCGATCGAGACCGACACCCCGGCCCGGTTCAACGGAAACGTGCGGAACAGGGGGCTGATCACGAACCTTCCGGAGGGCTGCTGCGTGGAGGTCCCCTGCCTGGTGGACGGAACGGGCATCCGGCCGTGCGCCGTCGGCGACCTTCCGGCGCACCTTGCGGCGTTGAACCGGTCGAACATCGCCGTCCAGGAACAGGCCGTCCGGGCGGCGATCGAAGGGGACCGGGAGGCGGTCTTCCGGGCGGTGATGCTGGATCCGTTGACCGCCGCCGTCCTCGCCCCGCACGAGATCCGCCGCATGGTGGACGAGATGCTGGACGCCGAGGCCGCATGGCTTCCGCAGTTCGGGCGGTGAAGGGGCTTCCCGGCGGGATGCCGACGCGTTCCGCCGGCGAGGGGCGCGACCGCGGCCGTCCCGTCCGGGCGCGATCGTCAGGTGCGTTCGATGATGAGCCGGTGCAGGGCGGGGAGGGTTTCCCGGAAATCGCCGGGGACATGGATGCCCCGGCCGCCGAAGGCCCGGGGGATGCGGCTCACGACGCTCTTGTTGTCGCGCCGGTAGTAAAAGGGCTTGCGGTCGTCTTCCTCGTGGGCCGGCAGGTCCAGCAGATCGAGATTCGCCGTGAAGATCCCCTGCGGCGGGGCGCCGACGTTGGCGCACATCGAGACGGCCTTGAGCAACACCTCGGGCAGCGTCACGGCGGACCCGACGTTGAGGACCGTGCCGGGATCTTCGTGCATCCTCTCGATCTCGGCGGTGAAGACGAGGAAATCGAGGTAGCTCGTTCCTCCCCGCGCGGCGCCGTCCGCGGCCGGATGCTGATCGACGATATCCGTGCCGAGGGTGGCGTGCACGGTCGCCGGAATTCCTTCGGCGGCGCAGGCGGCCAGGAGGCTCCCGTCGCGGTAGGGAAAATCGGGGGCGTCCGGCAGGAGATCGCCGAGGATCACCCGTCCGAGGGCTTCTCCCTGGCCGATCCCGCGACGGAAGCCTTCCCGGTAGGCGGCGCTCATCCACCGGCCGGTTTCGTCGGCCAGGCCGAAACGGCCGCGCGGCAACGCGTCGGGGACCTTTTCGGAGGTGGCCCCGATCATGGCGAATTCGAAATCGTGAATGGTCACGGCGCCCTGCACGGCCAGGAGGGTGACGACGCGCCTGCGGATCAGGTCGACGACGAGGGGGGCGAGCCCGAGCTTCACCAGGTGGGCGCCCATCATCCAGACGACCGGTGCCCCGCGGCGATGGGCGTCGGCGACCCGTTCGGCGACTTCCCGGATGTCGTCCCGCCGGTCCGCGGGACCCTCGGGAAGGCTCCCCGGGCGGACCAGGGAATCCAGATCGGTCTTGTTCGCCCGTTCGGCGATGGGATAGGGCCGGATCCGGGTCCTGTCGAAGATCCGGTACGCGCCCCGGTATTCCGGGGTGAAGGAATCGGAGGGGTCGTGGGGCGTCATCGTCGGCAACGTCTCCGGCGGCTGGTCCGACGCCGCCGGCGGCCATCGATTCTGTGGGAAAGGATCCGCGACGGCAAGCGCGGCGCGGACCGTCCCCGGGGCGAACGGACGACGCCCCCGGCCGCGGGAAACCGGCGGGCCCAAATCCGCGGCTGGAATATTCGGGCGCGGAGGGGGATGATGTCGTGTTCGATCGGGAGGCGGCCCCCCCCGATCCGATCCCGGAGGAGCATGTCAAGACGCCATGAACTGCACCATGATCTCATCCCGTCGTCCCCGTCCCGAGACGGGGGTCTTCGTTCGCATCCTCGGGCGGATCGCGGTTTCTTTCGCGATGGTCTCCGCCGCCGGAATCGTGTCCGCGCCCGGCGCGGAGGGATCGAGGGTCCTGCTGCTGGACCACGGAGTTCCGGTCTGGGTGGATCGGGCGTCCTCCGATGATGCGACGTCGCAGGCGACGGGCGTCGACGGGGCAAATCCGGCGTCGCGGCTTCGGGCCGCGGTCGAGCGGCAGCTCGCCGGGCCCACGGCGGCGGAGCGGGACGCCGGGCTTGAAGGCTTCTTCCCCGAGGGAACGCGGCTCGACGAGGTCGAGGTCGTCGACGGACGGGCGACGCTCTTCCTCACGTTTCCCCGGGAGTTCTGCGCCGGCGGCCTGGAGGAAACGTGGACCGAGCAGTTGAGCTGGTGGACGGCGCGGCTTGGCGAGGAATCGGCGGGGATCGGATCCCTTGCGATCCGCGCACGTGCGGCGGGTTCCGACCGGTACGAACCGGCCCGCCGGCTTTCGAAACCGCTGCCGCCGCCCACGGACAAGCCCGAGGACGACGCGACCGATGTCGATCCCGGGCTCTCGCTCGTGCCGACGGGCCCCGGCCAACCCCCCGTACGGGGGCAACCGCAGCCGTCCGGAGCCCTGAGCGACGCCTCCATCTTCCTGAGCCCGGGGCACGGCTGGTACTACAGCAGCGTGCTGAAACGATGGGCCACCCAGCGCGGCAACAACAACCAGCTCATCGAGGACATGAGCAACGGGGAAGCGGTATTGCAGTTCCTGACGCACTACCTCTGGAACGCGGGCGCCCGCGTCTACACGTGCCGCGAACGGGACCTGAACACGAACATGGTGATCGTGGACAACACGGATCCGGGCTTCTCGGTCAGCGGCACCTGGGCGGTCAGTTCCAACGTCTCGGGTCATTACGGGTCGAACTACCGCTGGCACTGGGTCCATGCGTCGGAGACGGCCGTCGCCCGCTGGACGCCCGATATCCCGGAGACGGGATACTACGCCGTCTACATCTGGTGGCCTGCGGCCTCGGATCGTTCGATCGACGCCCGGTTCACCGTTCGTCACACGGGGGGAGCGACGACCTGGATCCAGAATCAGCAGCGCGACGGGAAGACCTGGAAATACATCGGGACATACCATTTCGAAGCGGGCACGCATCCCGACACCGGTTCGGTGGAGCTTTCCGACCTCGGGACGAACGGTTCCCAGGTCGTCGTCGCCGATGCCGTGCGGTTCGGCGGCGGGATGGGGGATGTGCCGGACAACGTCAGCGGGACGGTCAGCGGCAAGCCGCGATGGGAGGAATCGGGCCGGTACTACGCGGGATTCGCGGGGAAGAGCGACTGGGCCTCGTACGGAACGGTGAGCGCCATGCCCCGCTACGCCAAGTGGGAGGCGGAAAGCTGGGAGGCCGGCAAGTGCGCCTACGTTTCCTGGCACAGCAATGCCGGGGGCGGAAGCGGAACATCGACGTACGCCTATTCGAGCGACGGATGGGACGGCGCCTTCGACGGGGTCGCCGGCGGCGACAAGCTGCGCAACTACATCCACGACGAGGTGGTCAACGACATCCGGGCCGGATGGGACGCCGGCTGGACGAACCGCGGGAAACACACCGCGGACTTCGGGGAACTGAACCCCAACAACAACAACGAGATGCCCGCCGCCCTGATCGAGGTGGCCTTCCACGATCTGGCGGCCGACGCCGAGGATCTTCTTGACCCGAACTTCCGGCGTCTGGTGGCCCGGGCCGTGTACCAGGGCATCGTCAAGTTCTACGTGTCGGAGGTCCCCGGGTTCACGAATTCGACCCTCCTGCCCGAGCCCCCGACGAACCTGCGGGTCGGGAACTTCCCGGGAGGCGACGTGGCGGTTCTCTGGGATCCGCCCCCGTACGACACGGGCAACGGTCTCTTCGGCGATCCGGCGACCGGATACCGTGTGTACCGTTCCACCGACGGGAAGGGATTCGACAACGGCACGGACGTGACCGGCACCTCTCTGACGGTGTCCGGTCTGACGCCCGGCGAGGTCTACTATTTCCGGGTGACCGCCGTGAACGCCGGGGGGGAATCGTTTCCCACGGAAACCCTCGCGGTGCGGGTTCATTCGGAAGGAACGCCCCCCATCCTGATCGTCAACGGGTTCGACCGGATCGACGGCAGCGCCAACATCCGGGAGGACGATCCGTACAGTTCCCGGCCTCTGCAGCGCGGGTACCTCTGGCTCATGAATACCTACGACTACGTCATCGCCCATGCCGAAGCCGTTGCGGCGAACGGGGGATCGTTCGATTCCTGTTCCAACGAGGCGGTCATCGACGGGCAGGTGTCGCTCGGGAACTACGACATCGTGCTCTGGATCCTCGGCGAGGAATCGACCGCCGATTCCACGTTCGATTCCGTGGAACAGGCGAAGGTGACCGAGTTTCTGGATGCCGGCGGACGGCTGTTCGTGAGCGGATCCGAGATCGGATG
Source organism: uncultured Verrucomicrobiota bacterium (assembly GCA_964395275.1). Lineage (GTDB taxonomy): Bacteria > Verrucomicrobiota > CALLYA01 > CAYNBQ01 > CAYNBQ01 > CAYNBQ01. The sequence continues at coordinate 12,141 of CAYNBQ010000026.1, read as the reverse complement.
GGATCTGGAGGCGCAGGGCAACGGCGTCGATTTCTATCGCAACGTGTTGCGCGGCGACTACCTGAGCGACGACGCGGGCACGTATTTCGTCGGCGACGCGCCGGGCGGGATCTTCGAGGGGATCGGTTCCTTCCGGTTCGACGACGGGACGCAGATCTACAACGTAGACTGGCCGGACACGGTGGCCGGCATCAACGGATCGACGATCTGCCTCCGGTATTCGACCACGGGTTCCCCGGGCGCCGCGATCCAGTACGACGGGGGATCCCCGGACCGGAGGGTGGTGATGCTCGCGTTTCCCTTCGAGAGCATCCGGGATCCGGCGGTTCGCGAGGAACTGATGGGACGCGTGCTGGATTTCTTCGGGCGCGAACTGCCGGACGGACTGGCGACGTACTGACCCCGGCTGCGCGGTCGTGCGGCGCTTCTCCGGCTGCAGGCGACGGAGGACCGGCGCCCCGGGACGAGGCGCCGGTCCCCGGCCGGTTTCCCGATTCCCTACTCAGGTTCGACGTCTGCGCAGCAACGCCGCACCGCCCAGGCCCAGGAGGACCATCGAGGCCGGTTCGGGAACGACGTCGATCTGCAGATCGTCGATCCTCCAGTCGGAGAGCGAACTCGCCGCATCAACCGGATTGCCCTGGTGCGCCCGCAGTTCGAAGAACCGGCCCGGGTTTTCGAGCCCCGTGCCGAGTCCCAGCGCGTCGAGCGCCAGCGTGCCGAGGTTGACCGCCCCGAGGGCGGCCGTCTCGATCGTGCCGCTCACCGTCGGGCTCGCGACCGTTTCGTCGAACTGGAACGTGGCCTTGAAACTCGTGCCGGGACGGATGCCGGTGTCGATGCCGTAATCCGAGAGCCCGCTGCCGATCACCATCGTTCCATCAAGGAACACGCTCCAGTCGCCGGTTTGGCGGAAGATGATTCCGAAATCGGCGTTCGGGTCGAGCACCCCGCCGGTCACCGGGGTGTCTCCGAAGGAAAACCCCTGCCACATGTCGGTCGACGCGCCGCCGAGGTTGTCCTGGCGACAGTCGTAGGTGACCGTGTACAGGGTTCCGGCGAGCGCGGTTCCGAAATCGGTGTCGAGACCGACCCCGATCTGGTCCGAGGAATCCTGCGCTGGCGCCGTGCGCAGCAGGAGCAGATCCGTTCCGTTGATGAACCCCGGACCGTCGTCCAAGAGCCAGGCGTTGCCGCCGTTGCCGTGGAACTCCGAGTACGTCGAACTCAGCAGCCCGCCCGCCTGTCGGCCCGGGATGTTCTCGTTGATGTCGTCGGTGAACGTCCCTCCGTGATCGAACGTGTCCTGGAAGATCGTGACCACCGCCTCGGCACGGGGCGCCCCCGCCGTCGCCACGACGATTCCAAGCACGACTCCCCAGCTCATCATGGCTTTCCTCATAGACTTCCCCTTTCCTCCTTCTTCGCGGAGTCGTTACGGGACATCGCCGCAGAACGCCCACTGCCGGGTGGGTCGGCCCGGCGAACGCCTCCCGTCCCATCGATCATCCCGGCTATCATGCCTTCCGGGCGGGAGCGGGTCAACCACGGAATGCTTCCTACCCCGATGTAACTTCGGAATCCCGCCTCTTTCGGCCGCCGATCCGCCGTCGCCCGGGAACGGTTCGATCCCGTTGCCGCGCCGCGCGTCCCGCGATAGGCTGCAGCGAGCGCCGGGGAGATCGGTTTCCGGAGGGAGGGACGGACGACATGAAGAAGCTGGGGAAGCAGTACGTGGCGCCGATTCTCGTGATCGTGGTGGGAATCGGGTGGTTGCTCAATGTTCAGGGCGTCGCGCCCGGGGTGGACTGGGTCTGGACCTCCATCCTGGCGGCGGCCGGAATCCTGATGGTGGCGGTGGGAGGACCGGACCGGCTTACGATGGTCGTGGGACCTTTCCTCGTCGCCGCTTCGATCTGTTCGATTCTGCGGCAGACGGGGAAACTGTCCGTCGACCGCGAGGTTCCGATCCTGATGATCGTTCTCGGGGTGCTGCTCCTCGTCGTCCACGTGTTGAAACTGCCCGCGCCCCCGACGTTGAAGGCCGGTGACGGGGAGAACGGGGAGGCGTCCTGAGCCGGATGGTTCGTGAAGGCCGGGCGGGGGTTCGAAGGGGCGCCCCGGTCAGCGGAGATGATCGCGGGCGAAGACCCGCGCCGTTTCGCGCAGGAGTTCCCGCGCGCGGGCCATGGCATGATCGAGGGGCATGCCCGGGGGACGGATTGCGGCGGCCGTTCGAATCCCGGCCTCCCGCCAGGTCGCCTCGTCGGCCTCGACGCTTCCGGCCAGGACGGCGACGGGAATCCCCCGCCGGCGCGCCTCGCGGAGGACGCCCGAGACGACTTTTCCGCGCAACGACGTTTCGTCGAACCGTCCCTCGCCGGTGATCGCCCAGGCCGCGTCTTCCAGGGCGCTCGGCAGGCCCGTCGCCTCGACGACCCGATCGATTCCCGGAACCAGCCGGGCGCCGAAGAAGGCGTGCGCCCCCGCGGCCAGCCCCCCCGCCGCGCCGCCCCCCGGCAGGTCGCGGATCCGGATGCCGAGGGACCGTTCCACCCGGTCGGCCAGGTTCTCGAGGCCCCGCGCCAGCCGGTCGACCGTGGCGGGATCGGCTCCCTTCTGGGGGGCGAACACCGGCGCCGCGCCTTCGGGACCGCAGAGGGGATTGTCCACGTCGCACAGGACATCGACGGGAGGCAGATCCAGGCCGTCGGGTTTCTCGATCCGTACGATCCGTTCGAGCTCGCCGCCGCCGAGGCCGATCGGTTGCCCCTCGCCGTCGAGGAAGAGCCACGCCATCGCCGTCGCCGCACCGACTCCTCCGTCGACCGTGGCGCTGCCGCCGACGCTGAGCCAGATCTCCCGCGCGTCCCGATGCACCGCCTCGAGAAGAAGCTGCCCGGTGCCGAACGTCGTCGTGCGCAGAGGATCGCGCTCGTCTTCCGAAAGAAGATGGAGTCCGCTGGCGGCCGCCATTTCGACCACGGCCAGACGGCGGTCCGGAACCCAGACGAAGCCGGCGTCGATCTCGCGTTCGATCCGCGGCCCTTTCACCCTCGACTCGATCCAGGTCCCTCCCATCGCCGCCCCGAGAGCGCTCGCCGTGCCCTCGCCGCCGTCGGCCATCGGCAGCAGGAGCGCGGCGACGTCGGGCCGTTCCTCGCGCAGGCCCTCCGCGACGGCGCGGCAGGCCTCCGCCGCGTCGAGGGATCCGCGGAACTTGTCGATGGCGACCACGATCTTCATCGTCCGTTCTCCCCCGGAGGGGCGACGAAGCGGATTCGTCCCCAGCGATCCAGCAGGTGGAAATGGATCCGGCCGATATGGCTCCAGGACATGTTCTCCTCGTGGGACGCCGCCTCCGGCGCCTTCCAGGAGAGCTTCATCGCCGGGTCGCGGACGTACCGACCGTCGGCGCCTTTCACGCGCCGCCATTCGACGCGGGTCACGTTGAACGGCCATTCCGTCCCGGCCGTCGGCGGGTTCTCGACGTCGGCGCGCCGCAGTCCCTCCCAGGGGATCTTCACTTCGAGCGTCCAGCCGCGGTCTTCGTCGCCGCCGTGATTCAGCGTTCCGTACACCTGGACCGCGTGATCGAGCCCCGGAAGCGAGAACCCGTTGTCCGCTTCGCCGTCCTCCCCGTAGGGACGGTCCATGATCAGGTCCCAGACCGTGTTCAGCGCGTTGAATTCCAGTTCCACGTAGTTCCTGGAATCCCCTCCCGGATCGAAGAAGATCTCCAGGTTGTTCTCCTCGTAGAGGAGACTGTCGTGCCGGGTGAGGGTCCCCCAGACATCGGGTTCCTCGGCCGAGATGCCGACGTAGAACCCCGAGTCGTCCCAGACCGCGCGGAACCGCGTCCGCAGCCGCGCCGGCGCTCCGGTGACCACGTCCGCGAGGGGCTGGGCCGGCGCCGCGGTCTCCCACGCGGGATCGGTGAGGAATCCGTCGATTCGCGGGGCGGTCTCCACCTTGCGGCATTCATAGATGCGCGCGTGACCGGGACGCAGGGACGCGGCCGAACCCATCCACGGGAGATCCTCGGCGGCGCGCAGGGCGACCGCGCCCGGCGCTCCTTTGCCGAAAGCGGCGAAGAACGCGCCGAAGAGGACGAAGGCCCGGACCGCCGAAGGCATGCGCATGATTCAAGGGTAGCCCCGGAGATCGCCGCAGGTCGACATCTCCCGGCGCCCTTCTTCAGCGGCCGAAGCCCTCTCCTGCGAAGAGGATGATTCCGCCGGGAGGTTCCGCGGCTTACATTGCCCCCCGTGACCCCGGGATCCGCAGCCTCATGAACGGGAACCGATTGCGTCCGATCGAGATCGTACTGGCGGTCGCGGCGATGGCCGTCTTCGGCGGCACCTTCGCCGTGGCCAAGATCGCCTTGCGCGGACTGCGCCCGGCCGAGCTGGCGTGCATCCGGTTCGCCCTGGCGGCGGCGGTCCTGGCACCCCTGCATTATCGCTCCCAGCCGGCCTCGGCCCGGCCGGACCGGAGCACGCGCCGGCGTCTCTTCTTCATCGCCCTGCTGGCCGTCACCTTCGCCTACATGCTCGAGAACACCGCGCTGCAGCACGTGAACGCCTCGGTGGCCGGGTTCATCGTTACGAGCATGCCGGCGTTCCTGGCGGTGATCGCGGTCCCTTTCCTCGGGGAACGGTTCACGCGGAACAAGGGGATCGCGCTGATCCTGACGACCGCGGGGATCGCGTCGATTTCCTACAACGGCGACCCGGAGATCCTCCGGCGCCGGGCCGAATGGATCGGGATCCTGCTGATGGTTTCCGTGGCGGTGGTGGAGGCCTTTTCGGCGATTCTGATCAAGAAGGTTCTGGGGAAGATCTCCCCCCTGTCGCTGACCTTCTGGCTGAGTTTCTACGGGGCGATCGGGCTGCTGCCCCTGGCGATCCGGGAAACCGTCGCTTCGGCGGGGCCGCGCCCCATCGGTCCGTCGGTAGTCGCGGCGGTGCTGTACCTCGCCCTGGGCGCGTCGCTCTTCGCCTTCCACGCGTACTACACGATCCTTGCGAAGATGGAGGCCTCGCGCGCGGCGTTCTTCCTCTACCTGATCCCGCTTTTCGCCACGGCGGCCGGGGTGCTCTTCTTCGGCGAACGGATCACGATCTGGTTCGTGGCGGGAAGTCTGCTGATTCTGGGAGGAGTCGCCCTCGTGCAGAGGGGCACGAAGGAGGAACCCGGCACGCTGGCCGTCGGCTAGACGCTGGATGTACCCGCACGCGCACGGCGCGTCGGGCTACTCGTTCAGGGCGTACGGAGACGTGTAGTATTTTCTCAGGTTGCCGAAGCGAATCGTTTCTCCACGGCCGTCGCAAAAGGTGGCGTTCAGGCCGTCGCGGTGCCGGTCGCGGGGATCCTTCCTGGGAAGGCGTCCCCAGCGCCGGTCCGACTCGAGGATGTCGGGTTTGCGCGAGTTCTTGCTCAGGATCAGCAGCACGTCGCCCTCGTTGTCGCGCCCGCAGTCGATGAAAAGCGCCGTCTTCGAGGGATTCCGCACGCGTTCGAGTTTGCCGGCCAGACGCGCCCCGCTGTTCGGCCGGCCGTTCCAGACGGGCAACGGGGGATCCGACGAATCGTATCCTCCCGATGCGCCGGTAACGTCCTCGTTGAATCCGTAGTGCACGTAAGCGGATCCGAAACCGATGAGCTGGTACCTCTGGTTCGGATTCACCTGGGGACACATGAAGACTTCCTTCTTCTGGGTGAGCGGATCGACCCCGCTCATGCCCAGTCCCTGGCCGAGGGCCACCGGCCAGGATTCGATGTGGCCCCGGTCGTCGTAGGAATAGCGGTTCTGGTGGGGGTCGAGCTTCTTGGCGATGGAATCGTTCGCCGTCAGTTGCATGAAGCCGTCGTGATCGCCGGCGAAGAGCATGGCCGCCAGGCCGAGCTGCCGGGTGTTGTTCATGCAGGTGGTCATCTTCGCCTTGTCACGCGCCTTGGCGAGGGCCGGCAGGAGCATTCCCGCCAGGATGGCGATGATGGCGATCACCACCAGCAGCTCGATCAAGGTGAATCCCGTCCGTCTTTCTCCGCGCAACCGATGCTTGCTGTGCATGAGTTCTCGTCCCTTCGGGCAATCGTAGCCTTCGCGGCCCGGCACGATCAGGCACTTGTTACTGTAAGGTGGAGTACGCACCGCGGTCAAACCGGGCCGGGGCGGATCCCGCGGACGGGCGGATCCGATGCCGCCGGGGGGATCGGCGCTGTTCGCCTTCCCGGGAGGCCGTCTGGCGGGATCCCCGGGCGTGCTGCGGGTTCGAAGCCCTTCCCGGGGTCCCCGTGGGCCAGGGGTGCCCCAGGTCCGATCGTCTGGACGCCCGTCGGGACCGCACGGTACAGTCCCGGCCCATGAAAACGCCGAGCTCTTCTCCATCCGTTCCCCACGGGGACGATCCGTGGCGGGTGACCGAGGATCGTTTTCAGCCGGAGCGGTCCGCCTATTTCGCCAGTCTTTTCACGATCGGAAACGGCCGCTTCGGAACCCGGGGCACGCCGGAGGAAACCGCCGCCGACGCCGGGTGGGACGGCGGGTATCCGGCGACGTACCTGGCGGGGTTCTTCGATTCCCGGCCGGGGGAATCGCCGGAGATCGCCAACGGTCCGCACTGGCTGCCGCTCCGGGTGGAAGCGGACGGAGAGCCGATCGCGCCCGGCGGCCCGGGACGGCTGCTCGCCTACGAGCGGACGCTCGACCTGAAGCGCGCGGTTCTGACCCGGTCGTTCCGGATCGCCGGATCGCGCGGCCGGATCTTCTCCGTGAAGGTCGAGAGGTTCGCCGCCCTCTCCGGATCGTGGGTTACGCCGATTCGTCTCGAGCTGGAGGTGGCGGGAGGCGAGGCGGAGATCCGCTGGTCCGCCGGGATCGACGGCGACACCCGCAACGAAGGCTATCCGCACTACGTACCGGTGACGGCGCATGCGTCGGTCGACGAAGGGCTCTTCCTGCGGCTGGAAACGAGGGAGACGAAGAAGACTGTTTCGGTCGCGTCGCATGTGGGCGTCCGCGTGGGGACGCGAACCCGGCCGGTCGAGGCGGCGGAGGCGCGGGGTGCGGGGGTCCGGCAGTCGGGACGGGTGAACCTGGCTCCGGGACGGAAACTGATCCTGACCAAATGGACGGCCTGGGCGACCTCCCCGGAGGGGATCGTCGATTTCGACGGCGAGGCGCGCGCCCGTCTGGCGGCCGCGCGGAGCGCGGGATGGCGGAAGGTTCTCGGCGCGCATGAAAAGGCCTGGACGAAGTTCTGGGACGAGGCCGACGTCGAGGTGGAGGGCGATCCCTTTCTTCAGAAGGCCTTGCGGTTCTCGCTCTACCACCTGCGGATCGCGATCCCGGAAGGGGATCCGAGGATCAGCATCGCGGCGAAAACCCTTTCGGGCCCCGGGTACGCCGGCCGCGTCTTCTGGGACACCGAACTTTTCATTCTTCCGTTCTTCGACTGGGTCTTTCCCGGGATGGGACGTCAACTGCTCATGTACCGTTACCTGGGCCTGCCCGGCGCCCGGCGCAAGGCGCGCAGTCTGAACTGCGAAGGGGCGGCGTTTCCCTGGGAATCGGCCGATACGGGCGACGAGGCCTGTCCCGTCTGGCTCGGCTCCCGCGATCCGGAACATCGGATCCCCTGCCGCAACGGCGTCCAGCAACTCCATGTGACCGGCGACGTGGCGGCCGCCTGGGACCGGCACGTGCGGATCACGGGCGACCGGGACCTGCTCTTCGGCCCCGGTGCGGAGATCCTGTACGAGACGGCGCGGTTCTGGGCGACCCGCGCGACCCACGTGCCCGCGCGGGGGCGCTACGAGATCCGCGACGTCGTCGGTCCCGACGAGTATCACGAGGGTGTGGCGAACAATTTCTACACGAACTCCCTGGCGCGCTGGAACATCCGCAGGGCGCTGACGGTCCTGGAGGATCTGCGGCGGGAGGATCCGATGCGGTTCGCCGAATGCGCCGGCCGAACGGGGATGGACGCCAAGGACCTCTGGCACCTGCGGCACGTCGCGGACCGGATCCTGGTGCGCGGTCCCGACCGGACGGGGTTGATCGAGCAGTTCGACGGCTATTTCGACCTGGAAAACGTGACCTCCCGGGAGGCCTGGGAGAAGAAACACCGGGGCGAACCCTTCTGGGCCCGGGTCCAGGGAACGCAGTTCCTGAAGCAGCCGGACGTGGTGATGTATCACTGGCTGTTCCCGGACGAGTATCCCCGGCGGGTGGTCGCGCGGAACTTCGACTACTACCTGAAACGGACGATTCACGGGTCGTCGCTCAGTCTCTGCATCCACGCGATCCAGGCCGCCCAGCTCGGGCGCCGCCGGGAGGGGCTGCACCTGCTCCGCCGGGCGGCGGGGATCGATCTGGCCGACGAGATGGGGAATTCCAACGGCGGGATCCATGCCGCGGCGGCCGGGGGGGTCTGGATGGGGCTGGTCCTCGGACTGGCCGGGATCCGGGAAGGGGACGACGCCCTGCGGCTGAACCCGGCGTTGCCGGCTCCGGTGACGGGCATCCGATTCGGAATCCGGTGGCGGGGGATCCCGCTGCGGGTGGAGGTCCGGCGGGATCGGTGGCGCGTCGCCGCCGGGGCGGCGCCGGGCCGGCGCCCTCCGGAAATCCGCGTCGAGACGCGCGGACGGATCCGGACGCTCGCCGCGGGCGGGGAAATCGGGGGGCGGCTGAAGAATTGAACGTTTCCGCGCCTTCCGTAGTCTAAAGCGTTTCGTACCGGCGTCTCCGCGGCCCGCCCTTCCCGGCGGGCCGCAGTCGGTGCCAACCAGCAGGGAGGAGGTGATGCGTCTTGGCAATGGTCGAGGCGAAGAACCTGTCGAAGAATTACGGGCCGACGGTCGCCCTGCGGGAGGCCAGCTTCGAAGCGGCCGAAAAGCAGGTCCTGGGGTTTCTCGGGCCCAACGGTGCGGGCAAGACCACGGCGATGAAGATCCTGACGACCTTCATCCTGCCCACCTCGGGAACGGCGACGGTCGGCGGCCACGACGTCGAATCCGATCCGATCGCGGTGCGGAAACTCATCGGGTATCTGCCGGAAACCGCGCCGCTCTACACGGAGATGACGACCCGGGAGTACCTGCGGTTCGTCGGCACGGCCCGCGGGCTGACGGGCGCGCGGCTCCGGGAACGGATCGCCTGGGTGGTGGAAGCGACGGAGATCGAGACGGTCTATCACCGGCTGGTGGGACAGCTTTCCCGGGGGTTCAAGCAACGGGTGGGGCTGGCGCAGGCGCTGATCCACGATCCGGAGATCCTGATCCTGGATGAACCGACCTCGGGGCTGGATCCGGTGCAGATCATCGGCATCCGCAGGCTGATCCGGGAACTGGCCCGGGAGAAGACGGTGATCTTCAGCACCCACATCCTCCAGGAGGCCTCGGCGATCAGCGACCGGATCCTGATCGTCAATCACGGCCGCGTGATCGCGTTCGGCACGCCGGACGACCTGCGCAGGAAGGCCATGCGGCGGCCGCGGTACCGGGCGGTGGTCAAGGCGGACGTCGACGTGGTGCGGCGCGCGCTGGAATCGGCGCCGGATCTCGCCGCGCCGGAGGTCGTTCCCGAGTCGGACGGCTGGGTGCGGCTGCAGGTCGAGGGCGAGGACGAGGCGGCGCTGGCCGACCGTCTCGACTCGATCCTGCGCGAGCGGAAATGGCCGGTCCGTCTCTTCGACCCGATCACGCCGTCGCTCGAGGAGGTCTTCATCGAACTGGTCCGCCAGACCGGGGAGCCCGGGAAAGGGGCGAAGGAGGCGGCATGAAAAACGTCTGCAGCATTTTCCGACGGGAATTCCCGGCCTACTTCAATTCGGCCATTGCATACGTTTTCATCATCGTCTTTCTGCTGGTCACCACGGGGCTGTTCATGTCGGCCTTTTTCCTCAGCGGCCGGCTCGAGATGCGGCCCTTCTTCTCGCTGCTGCCGATGGTGCTGGTGGTGTTCATCCCGGCGGTGACGATGCGGCTCTGGGCCGAGGAAAAGAAGCTGGGAACGCTGGAACTGTTGATGACCCTTCCGATGCCGAGCTGGCAGATCGTGCTGGGCAAGTTCCTGGCGGCGCTGGCGTTCTTCGTGATCGCCCTGCTGGGCACGATTTCGGTTCCGATCCTGCTGGCGCGGCTGGGCAATCCCGACCTGGGTCCGATCATCGGCGGATACCTGGGCTCGATCCTGCTCGGGGCCGCCTTCCTCTCGGTGGGGATGTTCGTCTCGGGCCTCTGCCGGGACCAGATCGTGGCGTTCATCATCGGGCTGGTGGCCTGTTTCACCCTCTTCATGATCGGGACGGACTACGTCGCCACCCTGATCGACGGATGGGTCGACGGCCTGGGCATGTTCCTGCAGAACTACGTGGGAATCACCCAGCACTTCTCCGGGATTGAACGGGGGGTGATCGACCTGCGGGACGTGATCTACTTCGTCTCGGTGACGGTGCTCTTCCTGGTGCTGAACACCCTGTCGCTGGAAGGGAGGAAGTACTGATGGCCTCGCGACGATCGTTCGGTTTCACCGTCCGGTTCCTCATCGTGGCGGCCGTCCTGGTCGCGATCGTGTTGTTGATCAACGTCCTGGCCGGTTCCCTGCGCGCGGGGCGCTTCGACCTCACCGACGGCAGGATCTACACGGTCTCGGACGCGTCCAGGGAGATCCTGGCCGACCTCAAGGTCGACGTGAAGGTGAAGCTCTACATGACGCGGCCCGAGAAGATGCCGCCCGGAATGAAGAACCTGGAACGGGACCTGGTCGACAAGCTCGAAGAGTTCCGGATGGCTTCGAACGGGAAGTTGACCTACCAGGTCTTCGATCCCTCGGAAAACCCGGACCTGATCAAGAAACTCGAGGACAAGGGGGTTTACCCCTTCGAGGTCCAGAGCATTCAGCGCGACGAGGTCGGGTTGAAACGGATCTTCTCCTCGATGGTGATCTCCTACCTGCAGAAGGACGAGATCATCCCCCAGGTGGTTCCGGACATCATTCCGAACCTCGAGTACGAGATCCTCTCGCGCGTCTACCGGCTGCAGCAGAAGGAGACCCCGAAGGTGGTCGTCGTGGCCCCGATGGACACGATCGACCCGCGATACGCGGAGATGCTCCGGCGCATGGGGCGGCCGGTGCCCCCCTCGGAAGACAACTACAGGCTGCTCACCCGCCTGCTGCAGCAGCAGGAATACGACGTCGTGCGGACCGAGCTGGTCCGGGGCAACGCGATTCCGGATGATGTCAAGACGCTGCTTGTGATCGATCCGCGCAATCTCAACGAGCGTCAGAAATGGGAGATCGCCCGGGCCGTCCAGGGCGGTGCGAACGCGATCTTCGCCGTGCAGCAGGTCACCTACAGCTACGACACCCGGCAGGGGGCGGATCGCCGCGGAGGGCTGTCGGTGGCGGTCACGCCGCAGCGCAACGAGACGGGGATCGACGAGCTGCTGAAGGCCTGGGGGGTGACGATCGACGACGATCTCCTGATGGACGAGAAGATGGCGATCCTGGAGATCTCCGCCGAGGCGAACCTCGGCGGGTTCCTCCCGACGGTCATCCGCACGCCGGTGCGGCTGCCGATCCAGATCCTGGTGACCGGCGACCAGCTCAACCGCGACCTGTCGATCACCAGCCGCCTGCGTTCGCTGCTCTACCTCTGGGGCACGAGGATCAAGCCGGACCAGTCGGTTCTCGACGAGGCGGGCCTGAAACTCACGCGGCTGTTCACCTCCAGCGACAAGACCTGGACGGTGCCGTTCCGCACCGCGCCGCTGACGGTCGACGACGTTCAGACCGACGCCTACATCGGCCGGCAGCCCCTGGCCGTCATGCTCGAAGGACAGTTCCCGAATCCCTACGAGGGCAAGCCGCGGCCGGAGTGGCCGCCCGAAGAGTCCAATCCGGCGCAGCCGACCCCGCCGGATCCTCCGGAGAAGCCGGTCGAACCGGCGCCCGCACGGGTGATCGTGATCGGGTGCGCGCGCATGTTCGACAACAACGGCATCCGGGCCGATCAGAACCGGATCCTGCTGTTGAACGCCGTCGACGCCCTTTCCCTGGGCGACAAGCTCATCACCATCCGGGCGAAACTGGTCGAGGAACGGATGATCGAGACGGATCTGACCTCCGGC
>CAYNBQ010000025.1:0-40780 GCA_964395275.1 uncultured Verrucomicrobiota bacterium | reverse complement strand
GGCCGTGGCGATGTCGAGGTGGCCGTCCTCGTTGAAGTCGCCGGTGAGGACGTCTGGCGAACGATCGGGGGATCGTGCGAGGGGGCTCGGCGATTGTCAAGACCTCTTTCCCCCGCGCCGCCGGGGCGGCCCCGGACGCATCCGCTTCAGTCGCAGAGCGTTGCGATCGCGCCCTGCGGATCCGCGAGCAGGTCGAGGAAAAGGGCGGCCGTCCAGCCGTAGACGGGGGCGCCGATGCCCTTTCCGGTGTCGGGCCGGTAGTATTCCCAGGCGACGGGATCGGAGGCCACCAGGTCGAGGGTTCGTGTGCGCAGTTCCTCCGCTTCCTTCCGCAGTCCGTAGCGTTGCAGGGCGCGCACGGCGATCCAGTTCAGGTTGATCCACACGGGACCGCGCCAGTATTCGTTCGGCACGTGGGCCGGATCCGTCTGCGCCACCGAGGGAATCGGATACGGAGTTCCAAAAGAATCCGGATCGTCGAGCCGGCGGGCGATCCTCCGGGCCTGTTCCGGGGTCGCGAATCCCGCGTACATCGCCCAGAACGAGACGGGAGTGACAACCCGCCGCCAGGAACCGTCGGGGAACCGATCGTAGAAGAGTCCGTCTTCCTCGTGCCAGAAGTGGGAAAGGGATCGCGCTGCAAGATCCCGGGCGATTTCTTCGAGGGAGGTTGCTTCCCGCGCAAGCCCGGCCAGCCGGGCGAGACGCGCCAGGTTCCGCGCATCGATGATCATCCAGGCGTTGAGATCGACGGCGACGGGCCGGCCGGCGTCCCATCGCGGCGAGGTGTCCCATCCGCTGTCGCCTCCGTCCCACATGCAGAGCCCGGCGCCGGCGTCCCGGCGCCGGCGGAGATACCAGTCGAAATTCGCGCGGAGACGCCGATAGACGGCGGCCGGATCCAGCAGATCCGCGTTGCGCCCGAGAAGGCGCAACGCGGCCTGGGTCAGGATCCCCGGGGCCTGGAGATCGTGTCCCGGGGTATCGACCCAGACCTCGCGGGGAAGATGGCCGTCGACCATGTTCTCGGTGAGAATCGGAATCTGGTCGGCTCCCAGGGCGCAGGCGCCGGGACCTCCGTGGGCCAGGCCGAAGACATGGAAGGCGCTGTCCCAGAGCCACACGCCGCGGCCGTAGACGATCCGGGACGGGGTGATTCCCGGGCGGATCCAGCGGCCTTTCGGGCTCATCGTATCGAACCAGAGCCAGTACCAGCAGAATCGAGCCTCCTTCCGCCAGGCGGGAAGGACCTCCTCCAACCGCGGCATTTCGTCGAACCAGCGCGAGAGCCGTTCGCCCAGGCGTCGCCGGCCGGTTTCCGGATCGTCGAGGAGTTCCGTCGCCGACATCGTCGCCTGCGCGTTCCGCCGGGCCAGGACGATTCGAAAACGCGCCGTGCGCCCCGGGCGCAGGGGGAGTTTCCAGCATTCGGGAGCCGTTCTGCGGATGCCGACTCCGCGTACGATGATCTCGAAGGTTTCGTCAAAGAACATCGAGGCGCCCCACATCGGGTGGGGTTCGTGGGTGAGCCTGGCCACGAGCCGTTCGTTCCCTCCGCGCAGGTCGGCCTCGGCCTGGGGATGCCAGGAGGAGCGGATCTCGAGATCGATGGTCTCCCGGGCGTCGTTGTCGCATTCGAACTCGCCGAGGTAGAGATCCGCGTCGGCGGGAACGATGGTTTGCCGCAGGGACACCGGACCGAAACGACCCCGGCAGGTCGCCTCCTCGGGTCGCCAGAGGGCGGATTCAACTTGGAACGTGGATTCTTCTCTTCCTGAAATCCCGATCCCGGCCGCCGGGGAGAAAATCGGGCCGCCCGGCTGGAAATCGGAGAACTGGCGGAGGTGCAGGGGCCCGAGGCCGGGAGATCGAAAGGCGAGACAGGTGTGGTTGCCGGCGCCCGACACCCATTCGAACCCGTCGATTTCGAGTTGTGGGAAGGAGTTCATGATCCGGTTTTCCTCCTTGGCGTGCATTCGCCCCGGCAGGGTAGAAGGCCGTCCCGGCGGTTCGCCAGTTCGAAATGGGATTCGGGAGGCGCGGAGGCGTCCGCCGGAGATGCCGAATCGGCTTCGGACGTGTCCGGGGAGGGGGACGGCGATAGAATGGGCGGACTTGGACGACGAAGGGGATCCTTCGTCCGGTTGGGTCCTGCGAATGAACCCGCAACGGTTTCTTGTTTTCGGCGCCGGCGCGATCGGCAGCATGGTAGGCGGTTTCCTGCGCGCCGCGGGTCACGACGTCGTTCTTCTGGGGCGGGCGCCCCATCTGGATGCGATTCGAAAAGGGGGACTGCGGATCGAGGGGATCTGGGGACGCCGTTGCGTGCGCGGGTTCGAGCCGGCGCTTTGCATGGAGGATCTGCCGGACGATCCGGCGCCGGACTGGATCCTGGTGACGGTGAAATCGTACGACACGGAAGAGGCGGCCCGATCGATCCGGCATCGGCTGCGCCGGGGATGGGATTCCCGGATCGTTTCCCTGCAGAACGGGCTCGGGAACGTGGAACGACTCGAACGGATCTGCCGGCGTCCCGTGATGGCGGCGCGCGTCATCACGGGGGCGGAGATCCCGGCGCCGGGCCGGGTCCGGGTGACGGTGACGGCGGACCGCATCCGGATCGGGGAGCCGGGCCGGGGATTGTCGGGAGACGCCCGGCGTCTCGCGTCGCTTCTGGATCGCGCGGGAGTGCCTTCCTCCCCGACGAGCCGGGTGGAGATCTATCTCTGGTCCAAGGTCGTCTACAACTGCGCCCTGAACGCGCCGGCGACCCTGTTGAACTGCGTCTACGGGGACCTGGCGCGGTCGGAGGCGACGCGGGATCTTCTCCGCCGGATCGTCCGCGAGGTGTACGCCGTGGCGGCGGCCGAGGGGATCTCCCTGCGGCCGGCGACCCCGGGATCGTACCTGCGAAAGCTCTTTGGAGTTCTCATTCCCCGCACGGCCGCGCATGCTCCCTCCATGTTGCAGGACGTCCGCCGGGGCCGGCGGACGGAGATCGACGCCCTCAACGGCGCCGTGGCGGCCCGGGCGCGGCGCCTGGGCCTGACGGCGCCGGTCAACGAGGTCATCACGGCCCTGATCCATGCGCGGGAGGAAGCGGGGAGGGAAGGATGGGCAAACCGGTGAGTCGTTATCCGAAGCAGATGCTCTGGTTGCCGGAGGACCGGATCGTCTTCGCGGGAGACAGCATCACGGATGCGGGACGGTTCGAGGATCCCGGCGGGCTGGGGTTCGGCTACGTGCGGATGATCGCCGACATCCTGACCGTCCGGTACCCGAGATCGAAGCTCCGGGTGATCAACCGGGGAATCGGCGGAAACACGATCCGCGATCTCCATGCGCGTTGGGCGGCGGACGTGCTGAAGGAAAAGGCGCAATGGATCGTGATCATGATCGGGATCAACGATGTCTGGCGGCAACTGAGCCCCGAAACGGAACGCGAGGCGGTTCATCTCGAGGAATTCGTCGAGCGATACGAGGAGTTGATTCTGACGGCATCCGGCGAGGGGGCGCGGATCGTTCTCTGCGAGACCTCGATCATCGAAGAGGATCCGGCGTCGAAGGGCAACGCGATCCTTGCGGAATACAACCGCGAGATCCGGCGCCTGGCGGACGGAACCGAGGGCGCTGTGCTCGTGCCGATCTTCGAAACGTTCCTGCGGATGTTGCAATGGCGGCCCGACGTTCGCTGGACGTCGGACGGGGTGCACCCGGAGGCCGTCGGTCATGCGCTTCTGGCGGAGGCGATTCTGGAGTCGGTCGGGGCGTGAAGCGTCGTCGAGAGCGGGAGAGGGCGGAGGGCGAGATGCCGGGGCGTTCGAACCCGGGATCCCGCGCGGGCGTCCTTCGGAGGCGGAGCGATTCGGGCCGGCGCCGGATTTTGCAGCGGCCGGCCGGCGCGTTCGACGGGACGATATGAAAACGTTGCTGCTGATTCGCCATGCGAAATCGAGCTGGAAAGACGCGGGTCGACCCGATTTCGACCGGCCGTTGAACAAACGGGGCAAACGGGACGCCCCGGAGATGGGCCGGCGGCTCCGGGAACGGGGACGGGTGCCCGACCTGATCCTCTCTTCTCCGGCAAGGCGGGCGCGCAAGACCGCGGGAAAGATCGCCCGGGAAATGGGCTATCCGCGCGGGGCGATCCGTTTCGAAGAATCGCTCTACGGCGGCGGGGCGGCAGGCGTGTTGTCGGCGATCCGGCGGCAGGACGATTCCTTCCAATCCCTGGCGGTGGTGGGACACAATCCCGCTCTGACGGAACTGGCGAACCGGCTCGGCGATCGGGAGATCGACAACATCCCCACCTGCGGGGTCGTCGTACTGCGCTTCGACGTGGACCGGTGGGAGGATGTCGGGGACATGCCGGGGGTCTGCGAGGATTTCGATTTCCCTCGAAAGGAAGGGTGACGGCGTGAATTGCCGAAAATGCTGTCGGTTTGTGATCGGGGCCGGCGTGGTCGCACTCGTCTTCGGCCCGGGGAGCGGTCTCACGGCGGAGACGGAACGAAAGGCGGAACCGGTGAAACGGTACGGGTTGACCGTCCGCGACGGCGTTCTGATGAAGGAAGGGCGCCCCTACTACGGGATCGGCGCGAACTACTTCGATCTCTTCTATCGAATTCTCCTGCATCCCGACGACGAATCGTCGCTGGAAGGACTGCGCCGGCTCTCGGAAGCGGGCGTCCCGTTCGTGCGTTTCGCGGCGTGCGGATACTGGCCGGCGGATTTCGACCTCTACCGCCGGGATCCGGAGGCGTGGTTCCAACGCATGGATCGGGTCGTGAAAGAGGCGGAGGCAACAGGCATCGGCCTGATTCCGTCGCTTTTCTGGTATTACGGCGCGGTGCCGGACCTCGTGGGGGAACCGATGGACCAGTGGGGAAATCCGCGGAGCGGGACGATCGCGTTCATGCGCCGCTACACGCGCGAGGTCGTGACGCGATACCGGGGAAGCCCAGCGATCTGGGGATGGGAAATGGGCAACGAGTACGCATTGGCCGCCGACCTGCCGAATGCCGCGGAACATCGTCCGCACGTCGATCCCAAGCTGGGCACGCCGGACCGGCGCACGGAGCGCGACGACCTTTCCGCGGCGGATGTGGCGGTTGCCATGCGGGAGTTCGCCCGGGAAGTGCGCAGGCACGACCCCTACCGGATGATCACCTCCGGGCAGGCGATTCCCCGCCCTTCGGCATGGCACAACACGCGGGAGAAATCCTGGACACAGGACAGCCGCGGGGAATTCGCGGAGGTGATCGCCCGGGACAACCCCGATCCCGTGAACGTCATCTCGGTGCACCTGTATCCGCAGGCGAAGGAAACGTATTTCGGAGACGGAACGGACGTCGCGGGAGTGATCCCGGAGCTGATGTCGATTTCCGCGAGACTCCGCAAACCCCTGTTCATCGGCGAATTCGGGGCCCCGGAATCCATGGGGAGAGAAGAGGCGCGGCGCGCGTACCGCGCGATCCTGGAGGCGATCGAGCGGCGGCGCGTTCCGTTGTCGGCCTTCTGGGTCTTCGACCTGGCGCAACAGGACGGGGAGTGGAACGCAACGTTCGACAACGATCGGGCCTGGGTGATCCGCGAGGCGACGGCGGCGCATCGCCGGCTGCAGAAGCGCGCCGGAACGGATCCGGAAGAGAATCCGGACGCCGGCACGGGAAGGGGCTCGTGACGCCGGACAGGAAAAACGCCCTGGCGCGGATTTCGGAGATCCGGGGGCTGGCGTCTTCGCGGCGGCACGTCTTCCTCTGTTCGGACCAGACCGAGCCGAAATGTTGCTCCCGGGAAATCGGCCTGGAATCGTGGGAATACCTGAAACGGCGGCTCGACGAACTGGGTCCGGCGGCGCCGGAAGGGCCGGTCCTGAGGACCAGGGCGAACTGTCTGCGGATCTGCGTTGCGGGGCCGATCGCGGTGGTCTATCCGGAAGGCGTCTGGTACCACTCGTGCCGTCCCGAGGTCCTGGAACGGATCATTCAGGAACATCTCCTCGGGGGACGGATCGTCGAAGAATACGTCTTCGCCCGGCGACCGGATCCGTCTCCATGACGCCCGTCCCGCCCGGGCCGATTCGTCAGTCCTCGTCTTCTTCGGCCTCGGCGAGGACCGCCCAGGAGGGGTAGCTTTCGTCGTCGCCCGTCATGGCGTGCCAGAGGATCCGATTGAGAAGATCCTCATCGGCCTCGTCGACGTCGTCCAGGGGAAGGGAAAGGGAGGCGACGGCCCATCTCCTTTGCGCGGGATCGCGGATGGATTCCACTTCGGGATTCATCCGGTCCAGCGGGATCCGGTTCGGAACCGCCTTGTAAGGCGTGAAATCCGGCGTCTCCCGGAAACAGGAGGTCATCGGCGTGGCGGACGAATCGAACTGGTTCATCGGCGGCAGGCCGAGGATGAGTTCGATCGTGCGGAACATGCTTGTCTGATTGTAGTTGGTGTGGTCGACGAAACCGCGCCGGGTGTACGGGCTGAGGACCAGGGCGACGGTCCGGTGTCCGTCGATATGATCGAACCCGTTCTGGGGATCGTCCTGGACGACGAAGATGCAGGTGTTCTTCCAGAAACGGCTGTGGCTGACCGCCTCCACGATCCGGCCCAGGGCGAGATCGTTGTCCGCGACGGCGGCCGCGGGCGTGGGACGGCCCGGCGCGGTGCCCGCCGTGTGGTCGTTGGGGAGGAGCATGATGCAGAAATCCGGCAAGTCCCCGGTCTTCTCGAATTCGCGCAATTCCCGGATGAACCGGTCGGCCCGGTAGACGTCGGGGACGAGGTAGGGGAACCCGATGTACGAGGGACAGATATAGGGTTCGATGGTGCGGATCCTGGCCTTGGCGCGGATCTCGATTCGATCCGTGCCCTCGATGAAGTCCCGGTAGCAGTCGAGGAAGGTGATCGGATCCTTCCTGTCGGGATCCTTCCAGCGGATCGACGCGCTCACGAACTCCCCGTAGACGCGCAGGGTCTTGCCGTGGTCGAGAACGTTGTCCCAGATGAACCCGCTGCCCGCATACGCGAGGGCGTCTCCGCCGTCGTAGGGGTAGCTTCGGACGAATCCCCCGTACGACTTCTCGAGGTAGTCGGTCACGTAGGCCTCGTCGGTCCACTGGTGTCCGTCGGCGCTGAGGGTCCCGCTGCAGTAGAAGTTGTCGAAGAGAACGAACTGTTCGGCCAGCGCATGGTGATTCGGCGTGACCTCCCGGCCGAAGATGCAGAGCGACGGATCGCCTTCGCCCTGTTCCATGTCGCCGAAGACCTGGTCGTAGGTGCGGTTCTCCTTGATGATGTAGATGACGTGTTCGAACAGCGACGGTTCTCCGTGACGTTCGGGAACCGGCCGCGGCGCCCGGCCCGGCCGGGGCGGCGCCAGGGCGCTGATGCTCTCGGTCAGGCGGTTGTTCGTGAGGACGATTTCCGTGAGTTTCTCGAGATCATCGTCGTCGGGAATCGGGATGATCGAGGCGGTGCCCCGGTAATCGTGGGAATTGTATCCGTAGACGACCTTGCCCCGGAGGGTCCGTTTTCCCCGCCAGGTGGCGTTGCGGGACCCGATTCCCTTCACGTTGGCCACGTAGATCCGGCCGGCATCCTCGTCCATCGCGATGCCCGCGGGATACCAGCCGGTGGGAATCAGCCCGAGAAGACGGCTGTGCGCCGGGAGGCCCTTTCCGGCCCCGGTCGGCGCCGCGTCCGCGCCGAGTTCGATGACGGCCACGGCGTTGTTGGCGCCGTTGCAGACGTAGAGACGACGGCCGTCCCGGGAGACGGTCAGGGCGTTGGGAGCGCTGCCGAAGAGAAGATCGGGGGCGGGAAGCGTCGAAATCGTCTCGACGACGCGGTCGGTCAACGCGTCGATGACGATCACCGTGTCGTCGTTGGCGTTGGCGACGAAGATCCGTCCGGAGGGATGGACGGCCAGTCCGGAGGCGTGACGCCCGCAGATGATTTCGGCCAGAACCGTATTCGAGGCGAGATCGACCACGGAGACGGAACCCTCCGATGCGATATGGCGTTTCGGATCGACCCGCACGGGCGTTCCCCTGCCGCTCGGCCCGACCGGGTCTCCTTCCCCGGGAAGACGTCCGGCCCAGTTGCTCACGTAGGCCTTTCCATCGATCAGCGCCACGTCGTAGGGGGCGTTGCCCACGGGGATCTGCCGGACGAGTTCCCCTTTCCTCAGGTCCACGACGCCCAGGGTGTTGTTCAGGTTGAGCGCCACGAAGAGTCGGCCGCCGTCCTCGTCCACGGCCATGCCGGCGGGCAGGGCGCTTCCGCCGCGTTCCGCCGGGAGAACGATCGGGTCGCGCGGCGTGAGCGAACCGTCGTCCGCGACGTCGAAGACGGCGATGGTGCCGCGGATGCAGGAGGCGTAGAGACGGCTGCCGTCGGGGGAGTACAGGATGCCCGTGTAGCTGCCCCCGGCGGACGTCGGTTCGTATCGGAAGATGCGGGGCGCGTGCGGCGGGGTCGTCGGGATCACGACCACGTCGTGACGGTTCAGCACCGCCACGAACCGGCCGTCGGGACGGATCGCGATGTCCGTGGGGCGTCCGGCGAAATCGATCTGTTCCCCTGCGGGTTGCAGCACCTGGTTCGTGGGCACGACGACCCTCCCGTCGGGCAGCACGCCGACGCGGGCGCCGTCGTATTCCGGGGCTTCCGGAACCGCCGCGCCGTCGTCCGCCGGCTCTTCCGCGCGGGGCGCGCGGAACGGCGCAAGAAGAAGAAGGGCGAGCAGGACGGGGGCGATCGGCGGGGCATGGCGCATCGGATCCGGATCCTCCGTGGGAGACGGCGCCGGGCCGTTCCCGTGTCGGGTTCGCAGGGAGGATAATGCACGTGCGGCGCGGAAACCACCCGGGACGGGGGGCGCCGGACTGCGAAACGCCTCCGGTCCCGCCTCGATTCCTTCCGGCAGGATTTGCGGTTCGTCGTTCGAGGGCCGGGCCTCCTGCCGTTTCAAGGGGGAACCGTATCACGGGCATGAGGGACCGCCGAGGGACAAATCCGATTCCCGATTCCGGAATGCCGGGCCTTTTCTTGCCTTCGGCCCGGACCGCAACGTAGTCTGTCTGCGCAGACGAAAGCGCCTTTTCCTGCGAACTGGAAACCGGGAGAGGAAGGGCCGTTTCGTGGATCGTGCCGAGGACCGGGAAGACGTGAAGATCCGCCCGCTGCGCCGGGCCGGGGATGCCCGGGAATGCGCGTCGATGATGGCCCGGATGAGTCCCTGGACGGTCCTGAGGCTGGACCAGAAGCGGTTGCTGGCCTCCCTGCAGGCGGCCGGGTCGAGCACCCTGCTCGCGCACGGTCCGCGAAGGGAGATCCTCGGCTGCATCACCTACAGGATCCCGTGGATGCTGGGCGGATACGTCGCCCTGCTTGCGGTGGCGGCGGGGGCGAGAGGCCGTGGAATCGGCCGGCGTCTCCTTTCGGAAGCGGAAAAGGCGATTTTCGAACGGACACCGAACGTTTTTCTCTGCGTATCGGATTTCAACGAGCCGGCGAGGGCGTTTTACCGGGCATGCGGCTACGAGGAGGTGGGGCTCTTGTCCGATTTCATGCTGCGGGGGAAGGGGGAGATCCTGATGCGCAAGAGCGCGGGACCGCTGGAGGAGTACCTCGGTCGGTACTGAAATCGCCCGCGGTTTCCCGAGTCGCCTTTCCGGAGGCGGCAGCCGTCCCTTCCCGCGGGGAGAGGAGAAATTCGAGATCGTGGAAATCGACTACTATGTCTTCGAAGATCTCCGGGCGATCCTCTGCGTTCCGGGGCCCGTTCTGGGGGCGGAAGACATCGGACGGTATTTCTCATCGGTTACGGCGGATCCCCGGATCCCGCCCGGCAGCGTGGAACACGTGGACCTGACGCGGACGAACCGGTTCGAGGTCACCTACGAGACCTTCTATCCCCTGGGGGAACTTTACGCGGGGATCCTTCAGAAGGGCATCATCCGGCGCGTGGTCTTCTACGTGGCCAATCCGCTGCAGTACGGGATGTCGAAAATCTTTGCGGGGGTGATTTCCTCCCCGCGGGTGGAGTCTGAGATCACGTACGACAGGACCGAGCTGGACCGACTGTATCGCAGGGCGGCGGCGATGGATGAGGAGGACTGAGCGGATCCGGCTCGGCGTCAGACGTCCAGGATCAAACGGGCGCGCCATCCCTCCGAATCCCGGACGACCTCGAGCCGGTGATAGGTGACGCCCTTGATCTCCCGTTCGATGCGGGAAGCCCCGGGATCGGGGGGAATCCACGCGGCGTGGACGGTCAGACCCTCCCCGTCGAAACGGAAGCGGGTGGATTCGCCGGGGATCTGCCGGCGTTCCTGCGCGCGGTAGATCACCTCGCTGAGCCAGTCGACAAGGAGATCCTCCATCCGGCGGCCCGGGAATCGGATCTCTTCGGTCTGTGCGGCGGCGCCGGGCCCCGGGGGGGAAACGCCGAGAAAGCCGATCAGGGCGCGGGCGGCCTCGGCGAAGAGCGATTCCGGATCGGGGGCGCGGATCTCGAGGCCGATGTCGGCCGTGTGTTCGAAGAACCCGCTACTCGGTCGTCGCGGATTCTCCCCCGGTCGGTGCGGTTTCTTCATCGGATGACTGCTGGGAATCCTCGTCCGTGGAGATGATCCGCGCGATCGCGGTGAGCCGGTCGCCTTCCTTCAGATCGATCAGGCGGACGCCCTGGGTGTTTCGGCCGATGACCCGGAATTCCGAGACGCGGGTGCGCACGCTCATGCCGCCCTCGGTCATGAGCATGAATTCATCGCCGTCGCGGACGTCGAGCGCGCCGACGACCTTCCCGTTGCGCTCCGTGGTGCGCACGGTGATAATTCCCATGCCGCCCCGTCTCTGGACCCGGTAGTCTTCGAAAGCGGTCCGCTTGCCGTAGCCGTTCTCCGTGGCCACCAGGAGCGTGGCGTCGGGGCGCACGGGCACGGCGGCCACCACGCGGTCGTCCCCCCGGAGCTGGATGCCCCGAACGCCGCGGGCCACGCGGCCCATCTCGCGGACGTCTTCCTCGTGGAAACGGATCGAGTAGCCGTCGCGGGTCACCAGCACGACGTCGTCGTCGCCCGAGGTGTCCAGGACGGTGATCAGGGCGTCGCCTTCGACGACGTCGATGGCGATGATTCCGGTGCGCCGGATGTTCTGAAACGCCGAGATCGGCGTCTTCTTCACCGTGCCGTTCCGGGTCGCCATGAAGAGCAGCCGGTCCTGTTCGAAGTCGGTCACGCGGATCATGGCGGCGATCTTCTCGTCCCGGGAGATCTCGAGCAGATTGACGATGGCCTTGCCCCGGGAGGACCGGCTTCCTTCGGGGATTTCATAGACCTTCTTGCGGTAGACCCGCCCGGCCGCCGTGAAGAAGAGAATGTCGTCGTGGGTGGAGGCGACGAAGAGTTGTTCGACGAAATCCTCCTCCCGCATGGCGGCGCCGCGCACCCCCCGGCCGCCGCGGCGCTGGGCGCGGTACTGACCGGCGGCGGTGCGCTTGATGTAGCCGGAATGGGTCATCGTAACCAGGCAGGTCTCGTTGGCGATGAGGTCCTCGATGCCGATTTCGCCTTCGGCGGGGAGGATTTCGGTCCGGCGTTCGTCGCCGTAACGGTTCTTCATCTCCTGCAGTTCGTCCCGAACGATCTGATCGAGCATTGCGGGGGAGGCGAGGATGGTGCGGAACCGCTCGATCCTCCGGATCAGTTCGAGATACTCGGCGTCGATCTTCTCCCGTTCCAGGCCGGTCAACTGGTAGAGGCGCATTTCGAGGATCGCGTCGGCCTGCCGTCGCGACAGCTCGTATTTCTCCATGAGGCGGACGCGCGCTTCCTTGCGATCCTTGCTGGCCCGGATGATCCGCACGAAATCGTCGAGGTTGTCCAGGGCGATCTTGAACCCCTCGAGGATGTGGGCGCGTTCCTCGGCCCGTGCGAGGTCGTAGCGGGTCCGGCGCACGACGACTTCGCGGCGGTGGTCGAGGAAACATTCCAGCAGCTCGCGCAGGTTCATCAGGCGGGGCCGGTTGTGATCCAGGGCGAGCATGATGATCCCGAAGGTGCTCTCCAGGGGGGTGAACTTGAAGATCTGGTTCACGATCACCCGGGCGATCGCGCCGCGTTTGAGTTCGAGCACCAGCCGGACGCCTTCGCGGTTCGTCTCGTTGCGGACGTCGGCGATCCCCTCGATCTTCTTGTTGTTCACCAGGTCGGCGATCTTGGTCTCGATGTCCGAGGGCGAGACGTTGTAGGGCACCTCGGTGATGATGATCTGTTCGCGGCCCTGGCGCGTTTCCTCGATCCCGACCTTCCCCCGGAGCCGCACGATGCCCCGACCGGTTTCGTAGGCCTGGCGGATCGGCCCCGTGCCGATGATCTGGCCGCCGGTCGGGAAATCGGGGCCGGGGACGATCCGCAGAAGGTCGTGCAACGAGGCGTTCGGATGGTCGATGAGGTGGCAGACGGCGTCGATCACCTCCCCGAGGTTGTGCGGGGGGATGTTCGTGGCCATGCCGACGGCGATGCCGGTGGCGCCGTTGACCAGCAGGTTCGGGATCCGCGCGGGCAGGACGATCGGTTCCTTCTGTTCCTCGTCGAAAGTCGGCTGGAAATCGACCGTGTCGCGGTCGATCTCCGCAAGCATCTCTTCGGCCATCCGGCGCAGGCGGCACTCGGTGTACCGGTAGGCGGCCGGCGGATCGCCGTCGATGCTGCCGAAGTTGCCCTGCCCGTCGACGAGCGGATAGCGGTAGGCGAAGTCCTGCGCCATGCGGACCAGGGTGTCGTAGACCGGGCCGTCCCCGTGCGGATGAAACTCGCCGATCACCTTCCCGACGACCTTGGCGCACTTGGAGAAGGGCCGGTTGTGAACGAGGCCCAGCTCGCGCATCGCGTAGAGGATCCGGCGGTTGCCCACTTTCAGCCCGTCCCGGACGTCGGGCAGGGCGCGACCGATGATCACCGACATCGAGTAATCGATGTAGGCGTTCTTCATCTCATCGGTGATGTTGACCTGCTGGATCCTCTCGTTCGGTGAATACATGGTGGAAACGGTTCTCCGGGGGCAGGGGATCAGACGTCCAGGTTCCGGACGTTCAGGGCGTTTTCGGCGATGAATTCGCGCCGGGGTTCGACCTCGTCGCCCATCAGGATCGAGAAGATCCGGTCGGCCGCGGCGGCGTCCTCGAGCATCACCCGCACGAGCCGGCGGCGTTCCGGGTCCATCGTCGTTTCCCAGAGCTGTTCGGCGGCCATTTCGCCGAGGCCCTTGTAGCGCTGGATCTCGATCCCGCGGCGCCCCAGGTCCTTGACGGCGTCGATGATCTGGTTGACGGCGAAGACCGGCACCTCCGTCGATTCGGACTTCAGGAAGAAGCGGGGCTCCGGATCGGGGCGCGCCCGGTCTTCCGGAGACATCTCCCAGGGCAGGGGGTTGAATCCGCGACGCTCGATCCGGCGGACGACCCGACCGATCGCGGCGGCCTCGTAGAGTTCGGTAACGTGCACGTGGATGTCCGCGCCGCCGGCGGCCTCGCTCTCCCCGTTCGTGAGGATCTCGACCGTCCCTTCCTCGTCCTTCTCCAGGGCGACGGTCAGCGCCGTCAGTTCCTCGTCGTC
Organism: uncultured Verrucomicrobiota bacterium; assembly: GCA_964395275.1. Classification (GTDB taxonomy): domain Bacteria; phylum Verrucomicrobiota; class CALLYA01; order CAYNBQ01; family CAYNBQ01; genus CAYNBQ01. Next base: position 27,161 of record CAYNBQ010000025.1, on the reverse strand, counting down.
GAAGGCGTAACGGATCTCCGTTCCGTGCGCGGAGCGGATCCGCAGAAGGTATTTCGGGAAATGGCCTTCCTCGTTGCGTTCCGTCACCCAGTGGTCGAACTGCACGCCGCGGCGCAGGACGCCCCGGATCAGCTTCTCGAGTTCGACCAGGTCCGTGACGAGATCGCGCAGGGCCTTGCCGGTCAGTTCCTCGCCGCCTTCGGCCGGACGCAGCGCCAGGTGTTCGCACCCGAGTTCGAGCAGCATGGCGTTGAGTTGTTCCTCGTTGTCGATGTACTGCTCGCGCTTCTTCTTGCGGATGCGGAAGAGGGGCGGCTGGGCGATGTAGACGTGGCCGTGCTGAATCAGCTCCGGCATCTGGCGGAAGAAGAACGTCAGCAGCAGCGTGCGAATATGGGACCCGTCGACGTCCGCATCCGTCATGATGATGATCCGATGGTACCGGAGTTTCGACAGGTCGAAGCCGTTGTCGCCGGCCACCCCGCCGATGCTCGTTCCGACCGCCGAGATGATTGCGCGGATCTCGTTGTTCGCCAGCATCCGGTCGACGCGGGCCTTCTCCACGTTGATGATCTTACCGCGGATCGGCAGGATCGCCTGGAACCGCCGGTCCCGACCCATCCGGGCGCTGCCGCCGGCGGAATCGCCCTCGACGATGAAAAGCTCGGTGACCGACGGGTCCCGTTCGGAACAGTCCGCCAGTTTCCCCGGCAGGTTGCCGCCCGCCAGGGCGCTCTTGCGGGCCATGTCGCGCGCCTTGCGCGCCGCCGCGCGCGCCCGGGCCGCGTCCAGCGCCTTGGCGACGATGCGGCGGGCGACGCTGGGATTCTCCTCCAGGAAGCGGCCCAGGGCGTCGTTCACGGTCGAGGCCACGATGCCCTCGACCTCGCCGTTGCCGAGTTTCGTCTTGGTCTGTCCCTCGAACTGGGGCTCCGGAACCTTCACGCTCACCACGGCGGTGAGACCTTCGCGCAGATCGTCGCCCGAGATCTGGGGATCCTTGTCCTTGATCAGGTTGTTGGCGCGCGCGTAGGCGTTGATCGTGCGGGTCAGGGCGCTGCGGAAGCCGCTGAGGTGCGTGCCGCCCTCGATCGTGTTGATGTTGTTCGCGTACGTGAAGACCGTCTCGTTGTATCCGTCGTGGTACTGCAGGGCCACCTCGACGTCGATCATCTCCCGTTCGCGATGCAGATGAATGACCCGGGAGTGAACCGGTTTGCGGTTGGCGTTCAGGAACTGGACGAACTCGACGATGCCGCCCTTGAAATGGAATTCCTCCTCCCGTTCCCCGTCCCGTTCGTCCCGGAGAACGATCTTCAGTCCCCCGTTCAGAAACGCCAGTTCGCGCAGACGGTTCGCCAAGGTGTCGAAATGGAACTCGGTGGTCGAAAAGATCCGCGCGTCCGGCAGGAACGTGACCCGCGTGCCGGTGCGCCGCGAGCGGCCGATCTGGTTCAACGGCGTGACCGGACGGCCCTGTTCGAACCGCATGTGGTAAATCACCCCGTTGCGGCGGACCTCGACCTCGAGCCATTCGCTCAGGGCGTTGACGCAGGAGACCCCGACCCCGTGCAGACCGCCGGAGACCTTGTAACTGCGATGGTCGAACTTGCCCCCCGCATGCAGCTTGGTGAGGACCACCTCCACGGCGGGACGTTTCTCGCCCGGATGTTCCTCCACGGGGATCCCGCGACCGTCGTCCGCCACCGAACAGCTTCCGTCCGGATGAATGGTCACCCGGATCTGGCTGCAGTGACCCGCCAGCGCCTCGTCGACGCTGTTGTCGACCACCTCGTAGACGAGATGATGAAGCCCGCGTTCGCCCGTGTCCCCGATGTACATCGCGGGCCGCTTGCGAACGGCCTCCAGCCCTTCCAGAACGGTGATCGCCGAGGCGTCGTAGCGGGGGGATCCGGACTCTGTTTCCCTTGACAGTTCTTCTGCTGTTTCGGATGGTTTGGCCATGTTGTCTCCGAGCTGTCCGACCGATCCCTGAAACATACCGGAAACGTCCCGGAAAATCAAAGGGAAACCGCCGGTTTCCCGCGTTTTTCCAGGACATGAAAACACAACGGATCGTGGTTGGAACCTCGATGCCGGCCATATGATGCGGTTCATCCCCCGGGCGGCTTCGGGTTCACGAATCCCCCGCCGGTCCGGGTCTGGCGCCGCCTTCCGATCGGCCCGGCAAACACCGGCACGCGGGATGAAAAACCGAGCCGATATTGTCAAGGGATACACCCCGATTCGCCGTGCGATCCCGGGCGCCGCGCCGGTCGGCTTGTCTTGTTGATCCATTTATGCAAGATTTGCGGCACCCGGGGGTGAACAAGGCCGATGCGATTATCCACCAAGAGCGACTACGCCGCCCGCGCCGTCTCCGAACTGGCGATGCATTACGGGGCGGGACGGGCCCTGCACATCGAGGAAATCGCCCGGGCCCAGGCGATTCCCCAGAATTATCTCGTTCAGATCCTGATCGAGCTGAAAGGCAAGGGACTCGTTCGCAGCCGACGCGGGAAGTCCGGGGGATACACGCTTGCGCGCCCGCCCAGCGAGATCTCCTTCGGGGACGTCCTGCGCGCGATCGACGGCGACGTCCTGCAGGGACTCTGTCTGTCGGACTCGGACTGTTCCGTCGAAAGCCGTTGCGGCTTCCGGGGCGTCTATCTCCAGATGAGAGACGCCCTCGTCAGGATCGCCGACGGAACGACCTTCGATCAGATCGTCATGAACATGCACGGACAGGGCGGCATGTTCTATATCTGAGCCCGGAATCCGGCGCGCTCCGGATTGCATGCGCATGATCGACCTGCACGTTCACAGCACCTGTTCCGACGGGGCCCTCACCCCCGAGGCGCTCGTCGAGGAGGCCCGCCGCGTCGGGCTTCATGCAATCGCGCTGACCGATCACGACACCGTGGAAGGCGTCCCCGCCTTTCTGGAGGCCTGCCGGGCGGCGGGGATCCGGGGCGTCGCCGGGGTGGAGATCAGCATCGATCATTCCCCCGGGGCCTTTCACCTGCTCGGGTATCATCTCGACCCCCTGAATTCGGAACTCATCCGGACCCTGCGATGGATCTCGCAGGAACGGGAGCGTCGGAACCGGGGAATCCTGGATCGGCTGGCGCGCCTGGGCATTCCGCTGACGATGGAAGAGGTCCTGGCCGAGGTCTCCGACGACAACGTGAACGTAGGCCGTCCCCACGTGGCGGCGGCGATGCTGCGCAAGGGGTACGTCAGCGACATCCAGGAGGCGTTCTCCCTCTATCTGGCGAAGGGGAAGCCTGCGTACGTCCCACGGGGCAAGCTGGGGCCCGAAGACGGAATCGCCCTGATCCGGCAGGCCGGCGGAATCCCCGTGCTCGCGCATCCGTTTACGCTCGAGGACTGCGGGGGTCGGCCGTTGCGCGACCTCGTCGCGGAATGGACCGGGGCGGGTCTCCAAGGGATCGAATGCATCTATCCCGAGCACGGTCCGCGGAAGACCCGTCGATATCGGGATCTGGCCCGTGAATACGGCCTGGTCGTCACGGGCGGGACCGATTTCCACGGGCCGGTGCGGCCCGGGATCGGTCTGGGCGTGGGATCGGGCAGCTTCCGTGTCCCGGACGAAATCCTCGATTCTCTCGACGCCCTGCGCGGGCTTTGACTGCGCCTTCGCGGCGAAGGCCCCCTCGCATCACCCGGCCGCGGCCGCCTTCCCGTCCTCGGGTGGCGTTCCGGAGGGCGGTTCGAAGGGTGGCACGATCCGGTAGGGCGCCGGGTCCGTCCGGAAATCGGGCCGCCGGGTCGCGTTCCCGACTCCGTCGATCGCTTCCACGGTGTACAGGAGGCCGTGGGGGGTCAGGGGGACCTCGGCCGAGTAGACGACGGTCCCGTTTCGGTCGACGGGGGTCATCGGCGTGGTCCGCCAGTCCCGACCCTTCCCGGTGGGCAGGATCTTGTGGATCAGGCGCACCTCGCGGATCCCGGAGGGATCGACGGCCCGGGTGCTGATGCGGAAGACGCCGGCGGCGGGATCCGGATCGGCGAGGAGATCCTGGAGAAGGGGACCGGCGTCGTCGCCGGAAACGGGCACGCGGTATTCGCCGCTTCCGGGAAGACGGAACCGGGTTTGCCCGCCGGAGCGTGCCTCGATGTGGTAGGAAAGCTCCCGGTTCCGGTCGGCGTCCGGGATCTCGATCGAAACCCGGGCGACCACGCCAGAGAGGGTCATCGGCATCTCCTCGGGTTCTTCGCCGTCGAGTCGCCGGCAGAGGACCGCCTCCGCCCCCGGATCGGGCAGGAGGAGCCCCGCTTCCAGGGTCAGCGGCTTCCCCGGAACGACCCGGGCGGGCGGGACATGCCCTCCCGCGTATCCGTCGGTCTCCACGAGCGCTTCCCGCCGCGCCTCCAGCCACCCGAGGTCCTGTTCATCGAGCTTTTCGCCCTCGGCCGTCCACGTGAAGTTCGTGGTGTGCATGCGGAGCTTGTCGAGAAGCGGGCGGTACCGCGAGTCGCCGATTTCGGCGAGCCGGTTCCACGCCGCGCGCGCCCTGATCAGATCCTTCCGGGCCGCCGGAATCCTGGAGAGATCGCCGCTCTGCTCCAGGAAGGAGATCTCCACGGCGCCGCGCAACTTGGCCGCGTAATAACGACCCAGCCAGGCCAGGCAACGGGCGTCGATGATCCAGTCCGCCAGCTCGGGACCGGCGTTCGCTTCCAGGGCGTCGGCGGCCGCCAGGGTTTCCTCGGCGGCCCGATCGAGCCTGTCGGCGATCTCCGGCGGGGTGATCCGCCCGTCGGCTTCCCCGGCGATCCGCCGGGCCGCGTAGTCCCAGGGCGAGAGAACCGCGTGGCGGTCGAGAGGACGGGTTCGGGCGAAGCTCAGCACGTTCTTGCCGTTGTTTCCGTTCTCGAATTCGGGGGCCATGCCCCGGTGGTCGGCGCTCGGGGCGTGGGCCTGGTAGACGGCGGGGATGATCCTGCTGGACGTCACGAGGAGTTTCCACGCCTCTTCGCCCGTCTCTTCGCCGAAACGTTCCCGGAAACGGTCCAGAAAGACCGTGTCCGGCGTGTCGGGATCGTACGCCAGGCGTCCCCACAACAGGTACCACGGCCAGTGTCGCTGGAACATCCAGCGGAAGGGGACCTCCTCGGGGCGGCGATAGTAGTCGGCCGGATCCTGCGAGTAGTACGCGGTGATCGGTTCCATGCTGAATCCCCAGGCGTCGCCGAGGCGGCAGCTCAGCACGGTGCGCCGCATGAATTGCGGATCGGACCATCGGAAGAGCCGGTGGGTGCCGTTGGCCCGGATCTGCCAGAGGATCTCCCAGTCGCGCGGGAAATCGAGGTAGTTCTGGTACGAATAGGAATGTCCGTAATCCTGGATGGCGTGATACGGCGCTCCGAGATGTTCGCCGTTGTATTTGATCTCCACGGCGAAAAGCCCGGGGAATTCCGCGGCGATCCGGGCGAGGTCCTCCTGTTTGGCCAACCATGTCCTCGTGTACAGGCGGATCGTGCGTCCGGCGTCGGCGAAGGCCGGCAGGTAGGCCCTTCGATAGAAATCCTCCGGCTGACCGGATTCCCCGACGCGGAACCCGAGCATCCAGAGGTCGGGGCAGCGCCGGATCATCTCCGCGGCGCTTGTGCGGGTGTATTCGACCAGTTGCGGCGTGTAGTTCTCGTTGAAGAAGGTCGCATGCACCCCGGGCGCAAGGGTCCCGTCGTCTGTGGAATGGACGAGGGCGGAAGCGGGCACGACGACGGGCTCCGACGCCCCGGGTACGAGCCACAGAAGCCGGGCGACGGCCCCGCCGTGGGCCTCGAAGTAGTCGACCCGCAGGGGAACCGAATCCCCTTCCAGCCGGACCTGGGCCGAAAAGCGCTGCGGCGGATGCTGTTTCCAGTCGTCGATGACCCGGGTTCCGTCGATCCACACCCGGATTCCGTCGTCGGATTCCGCGATGATCGTGTAGAGCCCGGGGGAGGGGACCAGGAGGCGGCCTTCCCAGCGGACGGCGAATCCGTCGGCGTCGATCTCCGCGGACGGCGATCCGTCGGCCCAGTCGAAATCGATCGACGGATCGATCCGTTCCAGGACCGCCTGATCCATGCGGGGCCGCCGGAGAAGGTCGACCTGGGCGTTGTAGTTCATCAGGGCCGTGTGCACCCCGTGGTCCCGGGCGATCTCGACGATCCGGTTCAGCATCGCGAGGTTCTTTTCGACGTCCTCGTTCGGGGCGCGGACCTGCGGGAATTTCGGGTTGGGGATGAAGTAGGGATACGCGTTCGGGAACCCCGTCTGCACGATCTGGTACATCGCGTGGAGATCGAGCAGATTGTACCGGTTCAGGGCGAGGGTGCGGACGTATTCCGTCCAGTATTCTTCCGAATAGAACCAGGGGCTGATGGATCCGTCTTCGTCGAGGGTGATGAAGGGATTGTCCCCGCGGATCTCGAGGAAGGGTTCCCCGCTGCGCGGACGGATGCGGCGCGCGATGTCCGGGGAGGTCCCCCGGCGGATGTCCTCGGCGACCTCGAAACATCCGTACATCGCGCCGACGGCGTCCGAACCGAGGATCTCGAAATCCCGCCGGCCGGTGCGGACGATCCGGTAGGATTCCGCCGGACGCGGGTCGGCGGTCCCGATGCGGATGCGGATCCGAAGGGCCGACGCCGCGTCCGGCGTTTCCCCGGCGGAGACGACGGAGACCGGTTCCCCCGCGGGCCGGAGCGCTTCCCGGATCTGTTCGATTCCGAAATCGACGCATTTCGGGGCCGGATCGGGGCGTTCGATGACGGCCGCGGGCGAGGGGGACGCGGCGAGAAGGGCGGCCGCCAGACAGGCGCGAATCGTGAAAGGCGTGTACGGGCGCATGGGAAAATCCTCCTGAGAGAACGGGTTGCCGAGGATGACGGCATCCGCGCGCGGAGCGCAAGAGGATCTTGAGCCGGCCCCGCGGCGGATCCCGGCGGGACGGTGCGCAAGGGATTCGCCGCGAGCGGCTTGCGGATCTCTCGATCGTGGCGGTATCTTGTCGCTGCCGGAAAGGAAGGAGTGGCGAGCGTGATACATCGGATCCTGACGTGTCTGGACGGTTCCCCGGCGGCGGACGCCGCTCTCGACGGATCGGTCTGGCTGGCCCGGCGCCTGGAAGCGAAGATCCGCCTGCTGCACGTGATCGACGTCCGCCTTTTGGAAGGGCCCTGGATGACGGATCTGGTCGGCGCCCTGGGCGTCCAGCCCTACCAGGCGGCCGTTCCGCAGGTCCGCAAGCTCCTCGAGGAAAAGGGGGCGATGCTGATGGAGGCCGGCCGCGCCAAGGCCGGGAAATTCCTCGAAGACACACGCGTGACGACGGGACTGGTCGTCGATCGGATCATCGAGGAGGAACGCAACTTCGACCTGGTGGTGCTGGGGCAACGCGGCGAGCACGCCCAGTGGACGCGGGAGTGGCTGGGATCGACGGCTGCGCGGGTGGTCCGCCGCTCGATCAAACCGTCCCTGGTGGTTCCCGAACCGTTTCAGCCCTGCTCGACGATCCTGGCGGGGTACGACGGCAGCGCCAGGGCGAGCCAGGCCCTGGGGGTCGCCTGCGAGCTGGCCGTTCGGCTGAAACTGCCCCTGCGGATGATCTGCGCCGCCGAGAAGGGCGCCGTCGACGAAGCCGAGACCAACGCCCGCGAAGGGGTCCGGTACTGCGAGGCGCAGGGCGTCCGGGTGCAACCGGTCGTGAAAACGGAGGAACCCGAGGACGCGATCCTCGCGGAGGCGGAAGCCGCCTCGGATCCGTGGATCGTCATCGGCTCCTTCGGACGCTCGCGGGTCCGCGAGTTCCTGGTGGGCAGCACCACGGCGGTCCTGCTGCAGCGAAGCCGTTGGCCGTTGATGCTGACGCGCTGAGACGTTGCGGACGCGGGTTCGCGACAGAACGTGGAGTCAAGATGAAATCAAGAGGCATCGTCCTTCTCTCGCTGTTGTCGGTGTCGATCGGGATGCCGGGAATCGTCCCGCAGACGGCGGCCGGGGAGATCCGTCTGTCGGCGCCGGAGCAGGCGGTGTCGATCCGACCGGGCGGCACAGCGGAGATCGAGGTGGCCGTTCGCATTCCGGCGGGGCTTCATCTGCAATCGAACCGTCCGCCGGAGGATTTCCTCATCCCGACCCGCCTCGAACTGGAGGGTGCGGACGGCGTCGTGCTGGAACGGGTCGGGTATCCGCCGACGCGGCCCCTGCGGATCGCGGGGTTCGAAGACACGATCCCGGTTTTTTCCGGCGACGTCTCCCTGAAGGTCCGGCTGCGCGCCTCGGATTCGGCGGCGCCGGGCACGAGGGAGGGGATGTTGCGGCTCGAATACCAGGCCTGCGACGACAAGAACTGTTTTGCTCCCGACGAGGCGACCGCGCCGTTGTTGCTGCGGATCCTCGATCTTCCGGCGGGGGAAGCCCACGGGGAGCCGGCGCCGGTTTCCGCGGGCGGGACGCCCGGCGCGCCGTCGCCGGAGGGGGAGGGAACCTGGTTCGGCCGGGGGTGGGGGTTGCTGAGCGGCCGCACCTCGGGGGCCGGCGGCGTGTTGCTCGGGCTCTTCCTGGTCTTTCTCGGGGGGCTGGCGCTGAACCTCACCCCGTGCGTGTATCCCGTGATCGCGGTGACGGTGGGGTTCTTCAGTTCGCAGGCCGAGACGAAGGCCGGGGCCCGATGGCGCCTGGCCGGTGCGTACGCCCTGGGCATCGTGATCACCTTCACGATCCTCTTCGTCATCGCGGCCTTGACCGGCCGGGCCTTCGGCACGTGGTTGCAGAACCCCTGGGTGCTGGCGGTGCTGGCGCTGGTGGTGTTCGGGCTGGCCCTCTCCTGTTTCGGGCTCTACGACATCCAGCCGCCGGCGTGGATGATGGCCCGCCTGGGAACGACCCGGTCGGGCATGATCGGCGCCTTCCTGATGGGGCTGACCATGGGGGTGACGGCGGCGCCGTGCGTGGGACCGATCATTGCGGTCCTGCTGGTCGGGGTGGGGCAGCGTGGGGACGTCGTGCTGGGCACGGCGGTCGGCCTCGCCCTGTCGGTCGGACTGGCCCTGCCCTATTTCCTTCTCGGCGGTTTCCCACGGTGGACCTCGCGGCTGCCGCGGGCCGGCGACTGGATGGAATGGATCAAGCGGCTCTTCGGCTTCGTTCTGCTGGGGGTCGGGCTCTATTTTCTCGCGCCGTTGCTCCCCGAATCCTGGTTCGTCCCCCTGGTGATCGTTCTGTTGATCGCGGCGGGCGTATGGCTGGGATTGATCGCGCGCGTCGGACGGAGCGCGTCGTGGCTCTGGTTCCTTCGCGGCGTGGTCTTCACCCTGGCGCTGATCGCGGCCCTGGGCCTGCTGCGCCGGTCGCGCGCCGGGACGCTCGCCTTCGAGCCCTACAGCGAAGCGCGGTTGGAATCCGCCGCGAAGGCCGGGCGGCCGGTGATGATCGATTTCACCGCCGAATGGTGCGCCCCCTGTCGGGTGATGGAACTCCGGGTCTTTCCGGATCCCGAGGTTCGGGCGGCGGCGAAAGGAGTGACCCTGCTGAAGGTCGATCTCACCCACCCGAGCGAGGTCGGCCGGGAGGCGACGGAACGGTTCGGCGTGAAAGGACCTCCCACGCTCGTCTTCGTCGGCGCCGACGGCCGCGAACGCCCCGCGCTGCGTGCCGGCGAAGCGGTGTCGGCCCGGGAACTCGCCGAACGTCTCCGGCGATTGCGGGCGGGGGAGTGACGGGGGATCAGCCCTTCTCGTCGGCCGGGGCCCCGAACCCGGGTTCCGGCTGGATGTCGGCGGCGTCGAGCAGGCTGAAGAACCAGTCCCGGGTGGCCATCTGGCGCTTCTGCGCAAGATATTCCTGTCGGAAGAGGTCCCGGTCCTTTTCGAAATCCTCGTCGGACGGCGGCATGCGCGAGATCAGCCCGACGATGGTGAATCCCTTGAAGTCCGGAACCGGATCGCTGACCTCGTCCTGTTCGAGCGTGGAGGCCGTATCGATCAGGATCGCCGGATTGACCGGTGTTTCCTGCGGCCGGTGCTGTCTCGAGAAGGGTTCGGGGATCACGGGTTCCACGCCCGCCTTGTGGAAGGCCTCTTCCATCGCAGCGCCGTCGCGCACGGCGGCGCGGATCGTCTCGGCCGCCTCCTGCGCGCGGGTCAGGGCGGTGTTCCGGGCCTTTTCCTGCAGAAAGGCCTGCACGACCTTGTCACGAACCTCCTCCAGGTCCGGGTCGCGCGCCGGGATGTCCTCGCCGATCGCCAGAACGTAGTGGGCGTCCCCGATCAGGATCGGGTTGCTGTAGGGATGCTCGGCCGTCAGCGACGAGATCTCTCCGGCCAGCCCCGGCGAGGCCGGGAGATCGGACGGGGTCCTGCCCTGCGAAAAGAGTTCGCTGACCCTGGGGCGGCCGCCGAGCCCTTCCACGACGGCCTCGAAATTGGTGACGGGTTCGCCCTCCTCGGTGAGCAGGTCGAAGATGAGCTGGGAGGTCTTCTCGCTGCCCCAGCGCCGGGTGCGCCGCGACTCGATCTCGGCGCGGACGAAATCCTTTACCTCTTCGAAGGGGGGGGGATTCCCCTCGTCGTCGGCGTAGTCTTCCGGAGCGGCCTCGTAGCGCTTGCGCAGTTCCTCGTCGGTGATGTCCAGGATTCCGGCGGCCCTCGCCTCCTCCGGACCGAATCGAACGTAGCGGACGGTCATCTTTTCCGGGATGCGGAACCGCGCCAGGTTTTCCTCGAAGAACGCCTGGAGTTCCTCCTCGGGGATCTCGGTCGTCTCGGGATCGAGTTTCTCGATGGAGAAGGTCGCCAGCGCGACCCGGTACTCCTCGTTCCGCCGATCGTAGGCGTCGCGCAGTTCGTCGGGGGTCACGTGCACCGAGGATCGGACGAGCTCCTGGAGACGGGCGATGCGGACGTTGTTGCGCGCGATCTCGAGCAGGTCGTCGGCGTTGAGCTGCCATCGGGACAGGACCTGGTTGACCAGGCCGTTGACCTTGCGCGGGTCGAGATTCCCGTTCGTGGAGAGCACGGGGTACCTGGCCAGTTGACGTTCGGCGTCCTGCCTGGACGCCTCGATGCCGAGCCGATCCGCCTCGCGGAGCAGGGCCATCGTGCGCCAGACCTGTTCCCGCAGGAGCTTCTCGGCCTTCCGGGAGTCCGCCTGGCCGGTCATCATCACGTACTCGGCGTAGGCGCGGGCGAACGCCTCGCGGTACTCGCGGTCCGTGACCTCTTCTCCGAAGATGGTGCCGGCCTTCCGGGCCTTCTGTTTCGCGCCGGGGTTGAACGTCCCCCAGAGCACGAAGGGGAAGATGAGCAGGACGAGGAGCACGGCGAACATCGTCTTGCCGTGCCGATGAAGGAAGGTGTTGAACTTGGTGATCAGCATGTTGTCTCTCTTCCCGATTCCGGCGGATCCCGGTGCGAGGAAGCGCCAAGGCTACGGAGGGGCGAAAGCGGTGTCAACGGGGAAGGGGGCGTTCCCGGGGGACGCTTCGGGATCCTTTCCGCCGGGAATGCCTCCCGTCAGTCCGGTTCGAAGATGCGGATGAGGGCTTGGGTTCCGTCGTCCTGATGCCCCCGCCGGACGGCCTCGGCGAAATGTTCCGAGACGAGTTCCGCGCCCGGCAGGCTGAAGCCGAGCCGGCCGGCCTCTTCGACGGCGAGCCGCAGGTCCTTCTGGTGGAGGCGGATCTTGAATCCCGGGGCCATGTCGCCGCGCAGGACCCGGGGACCCAGGTTCGACAGGATCCAGGAACCCGCGGCCCCGGAGGAGAGGATCTCGAGGGTCTGTTCCGGGTCCAGCCCGCTGCGCACGGCCAGCGCGAGCCCTTCGCACATCGCCTCGAGATTCAGTGCGACGACGACGTTGTTGCAGAGTTTCATCCGTTGACCGCTCCCGGAGGGGCCCACGTGTTCCACGCGACGGCCGAGGATCCGCAGCAGCGGCAGCACCCTGCGGAAGGCCTCGGGATCTCCCCCGGCCATGATGGTCAGCGTTCCCTCGCGCGCGCCGACATCGCCGCCGCTCACGGGGGCGTCGATCCACTGCAGGGATCGGGCCGCCGCTTCTTCGGCGAGATCCCGCGTGCGTCGCGGCGAGATGGTGCTCATGTCGACGACGATCGTGCCCGGCCGGGCGCCCTCGAGGACCCCGCCGGACCCGGTCGCCACGCCGACGACGTCCGGCGTGTCCGGGACCATGATGAAGACGACGTCCGCCTCCGCGGCGGCCGCGGCGGGCGAATCCGCCGTAGCGGCCCCGCGTTCGGCGCATCGTTCCATGGCGGGACGACTGCGGTTGTGCACGATCAGACGGTGACCGGCCTCGAGCAGACGGCAGGCCATCGGGGATCCCATGACCCCGAGTCCGATCCAGGCGACGTTGAAACGCGGTTCTTTCATGAGGCGGAAAGCTACCACCGGCTCGGGCGGCGGGCCAGTCGTCGTCCCGTCCGCGGTCCTTGCGATCCGGGACGGGCGGGAGACGGTCCGGGCCTTCCTCGACGCCTCCCGGAGATCCCCCTAGGATAGATGCTTCATCTGCAGGGGGATCCGCCGGGGAACGGGGCGTGCTGCTCGCGTCGGCCCTCGGGCGAGGTTTTCCGGGAGACGGATCGCAAATGGATCGAGGACGACGCGTTTTCGGATGGATCTTGTTGATCATGGCGATCGGCGCGGGTTGCGTCGCGGAAAGTCCCGCGCAGCTCGGAAGCGAGTGGAAAACGGATTTCGAGACCGCCAGGAAGATCGCCGCCGAGCAGGGGAAACCCCTTCTCGTCGATTTCTACACCGACTGGTGCGGTTACTGCAGGAAGCTGGACCGGGACGTCTATTCCCGGGAGGCCTTTCGTACGAAGGCGGAATCCTTCGTGCTCGTGCGCGTGAATCCCGAAAAGGATGCGCCCTCCCGCGCCCTGGCGAGCCGGTACGGGGTTCAGGGCTTTCCGACGACGGTCTTCGTTTCCCCCGAGGGCGAGAAGCTGCATGTGATCGTCGGATACCGGCCTCTGAAGGGGTATCTCGCCGAAATGGACAAGGCGAAAACCCGGTTCGAACAGGCGCGCGGGAAGAAAGGCTGACGCCGGACCGGGGATCGGTCAGTTCGTCCCCGGCGCCGGGCCGGCGGAGAGTTTCCGCGCCCACGCGGTCCCGGGGTAGTCCCTCCGCAATCGGGCCCGCGCCCTCCGTGCGGCGTCCGTTTCGCCCCGGTCCTCCAGGCATTCGGCCAGCTTGAAGAGGGCTTCGGCCGCGGCGGCGGATTCCGGGTACTCGATCGATACGCGCTCGTAGGCCGCTTCGGCGCGCCGGATCGCTTCGGGATCCCCGTCCCCCTCCGCGGCCCGTCGCCGCCAGGCGTCGCCGAGTTCCACGAGATCCTTTCCGTCGGCCGCCGGCGTCTCCCGGAGGAGTTCCTCCGCCCGGTCGAGGTTCGAGGAACGGATGGCGCGGCGCAGCAGTTTCAGGCGGGCGGCGCGGCGATGGGGCGTCTTCGCCTCCGAGGCCGCGAGGCTCTCGAGGCAACGGAGCATGTCCGTTTCGGATTCCGCCTTCTCGTAATCTATCGCGGCCCGCCAGAGGGCGGCTGCGGCGGTCACTTCCTCGTTCATGCGGGGGACGAGATCCTCCCAGGCCCGCGCGGCCTCTCCGTATCGGCCGAGCGCTTCGAGCGCATCGACCCGGATCTCCCGGGCGATCCGCTCTTCTTCCTCGCTTTCCTCGCCGCCGTTCAGGAACCGGTCGATCTGTTCCAGGGCCTTCGAGGGTTCGCCGGCGGCGATCTCGATCCGGGCCAGGTGAAGGGAAGTCTTCGGAGGGAGCACGCGCGGTTCCCGTCCGGCGTCTTCCTCGAGGGCGCGGGAAATCGATTCGGCCGCTTCCTCGAATCGGCCGAGACGCGCATATGCGCATCCCAGGCGGTACAGGGCGCCGATCCGTTTTTCCGCATCGATCGTTTCCCGGGGGCGGTCAAGAAACTCTTCCAACAGCCGGACCGCCTCCGCGGGATCGTCGAGCCGGAGCCGCACGGATCCTTCCTGGTACGAGGCCAGGGCGGACCTGGGGCCTTCGGGATCCAGTTCGCGGCAGAACTCCAGGCATTGCGCGGCGAACGACAGCCGTTCGGCGGTCAGCGCCGCCTGGGCCACGGCGAAGGCCAGTTCGGAGGAGTCCCTCGGGCCGAGCAGGGGCCGTACGGATTCCAGGATGCCGAGCGCGGCGACCGGGTCCCGCGCCGTGGCGCATGCGGCCGTCAGTCCGCGGATGATCCGGGCGCGCGCCCGATCCGGGAGGTCTTCCCGGTCCAGGAGGCCGCGGAATCGATCGGCCGCCTCCTCGGGGCGTCCGAGCCGGACGAGCGTTTCCGCCGCGAGAAGGTCCGCTTCGGTTCCGGGATCCCGTCCCTGCCGAAGCCGGTCGCCGCGCGACCGCAGCCGCTGGAGTTCGCGGCGCAGTTCCGTGGTGGCGACCCCCGCGGCGTCGGCCTCCCGAATGCGTTTCTCCAGGCGCTTTTCCTCTTCGGCCACGTACGCCTGCAGCGCCTCGCGGGGTTCCACGATTTCGGCGCACCGCAACGCCGCGGAACCCATCCCGTTGCGGGCCAGGATGCCCGCCAGCATGAGCGCGGATTCGGAAGCCGTCAGACGATCGGGCAGGCGACGCACCTGTTCGATGAAATCGGCGATCTCGGGATCGATCGAGGCGGCCTCGGCCCCGGCGGCGAGCTTTTCCTGGATCCGGCACAGCGCCGAGAGCATGCCGACGCGGCCTGCGAGATCCCCGCCCGACGGAGCGGCGTCGAGGGCGGCGGAGATTTCCGCGAGAATCGTTTGCGCTTCTTCGAAGCGTTCCCGGTAGAAGAGGGACTGCGCGAGATTGAAGAGAAGGCGGTTCCGGACCGCCGCGGGGATCTCTCCGTCGGTCCGGCTGTCGAGGGCGCGGCGGAAGGCCTCCCCGGCCCTGGTCAGGGCCTCCTCGGCGACCAGCGGATCGTCGGTGGTCCGCGCCTGGTCCAGCCGGATCTCCCCGAGAAGGGTGAGGAGGCGGATCCGGCGCAGGCCGTTTCCGGGCAGGTCTTCGAGGAGCCGTTCGATCCGCTCGGCGGCCGCGGCGTGCCGGCCGAGGAGGGATTCGCACCAGGCGGCCTGTTCGGCGGCGCGGGCCGCCGTGTCGGGATCGGTGGTCAGCAACCCCACGGCCAGGTAGATCTCGCGGGCGCGGGCGAACTCGCCCTGTTGCAGCGCGTCGTCGGCCGCATCGAGGTCGAGGATCCCCGTGTCGGCGCCGCAGAGGATCCCTGCCGCGAGAAGACAGAGAAGGACGGCCGCCGGCACGGCCCGGAGCCTCTTCCGGTTTCCGGCGCTCAGGTCATGTCGTGGGCAACGCGTGGCGATCGTGATCACGGTCGGACGGCGCGGGAACCGTGGAGGTCCCGCGCCGCCCGCACTATATCATCGACGGCGCGGTCTGCGCGACGATCGACGCGGTCCGCCGCGGCCGCCGCCTTCGCCTCCGCGCCGGTCGGAATCCTCGCCGGAACGTTCCGATTCCTCGCGTTTCGGGATCTCGCCGCGGTCTTCGAGGGCGGCGCGCCGGCTCAGCCGGACGCGTCCGCGGTCGTCGATGTCGATGACCTTCACCCAGATCTCGTCGCCGACCTTGGCGATGTCTTCGGTCTGGTTCACCCGGAAGTCGGCCAGCTCGGAGATGTGGCACAACCCGTCCTTGCCGGGGAGCAGTTCGACGAAGGCGCCGAACTCCTTCACGCTGACGACGCGGCCGCGGTAGATCTTGCCGAGTTCGACCTCGGCGGTGATCCGGCCGATCTCTTCGACGGCGGCCTTCATGCCCGCGGCGTCGTTGGAGAAGATGAAGACGTCGCCGTTGTCCTCGACGTCGATCGACACCCCGGTCGATTCGGTGATGCCGCGGATCGTCTTGCCGCCGGGGCCGATCAGCAGGCCGATCTTGTCCGGATCGATCGTGATCTTCTCGATCCGCGGGGCGTACTTCGACAGTTCGCTGCGCGGTTCGGCCAGGGTGGCCCGCATCGAATCGAGAACCTGCAGGCGCGCTTCCCGGGCCCGTTCCATCGCCTCGCGGATGATGTCGAGGGTCACTCCCCGCAGTTTCAGGTCGAGCTGCACGCCGGTGATGCCCTTCGCAGTGCCGGCCACCTTGAAGTCCATGTCGCCGAGATGATCCTCGATGCCGAGGATGTCGGTCAGCGTCAGGGCCTTGTCGTCTCCGGTGACCAGGCCGATCGAAATGCCGGCGACCGGCGCCTTGATCGGCACCCCCGCGTCCATGAGGGCCAGGATGCCGCTGCAGACGGTGGCCATCGAGGAGGATCCGTTCGAGCCCATCACCTCGGAGTTGATCCGCACGGTGTAGGGGAAGTCTTCCGGCATGACCTGCGCGATCGACCGTTCCGCCAGCGCGCCGTGACCGATCTCCCGCCGGCCCGGGCCCCGGATGAACCGGACTTCGCCGACCGAGAAGGGCGGGAAGTTGTAGTGAAGCATGAAACGCTTCTCTTCCGCGCCGCCGGTCAGGGCGTCCAGTTCCTGGATGTCGCTCTTCGAGCCGAGGGTCGTCATGGCCAGCACCTGGGTCTCGCCCCGGGTGAAGAGGGCCGAGCCGTGGGTCCGCGGCAGGATGCCGACCTTCGATTCCAGCGGACGGATGTCCCGCAGGCCCCGTCCGTCGATCCGCTTCTCCTCGCGCAGGACGTAGCTGCGGAAGAGCCGTTCCTCGACGACCTCGAAGGCCCGGCGGATGTCCGCCTCGGTGATCTCCGGGTCTTCCAGGAGGCTTTCGGTGATCTCGTCGCGGACCTGCGCGGTGGTCGCCTGGCGCTCCTGTTTGTCGACGATCCGCATCCCCGCCAGGAGCCGTTCGCCGACCGCGCTCTCGATCCGCTCGACCAGCGCCGGATCGGCCGTAACGGCCTCGTATTCCATGTCCGGCTTGCCGATCGCCTCGCGGATCCGTTCCTGGACCTCCACGATGCGGTTCACCTCGTTCTGGGCGAGATCCATGGCGGCCGCCAGATCCTCTTCGGAGATCTCCCTGGCGCTGCCCTCGACCATGATCAGCCGGTCTTTCATTCCGACGTACACCAGGTCGAGATCGCTCTCGTCGAGCGTGGGGTGGGGCGGGTTCACGACGAACCGGCCGTCCACCCGGCCGATCCGCACGGCGCCGATCGGTCCGAGGAAGGGGATCGGCGAGATCATCAGCGCCGCCGAGGCGCCGTTGATCGTCAGCACGTCCGATTCGTTCAGCCCGTCGGCCGACAGCAGCATGGCCACGATCTGCACCTCGTTGCGGAATCCCTCGGGAAAGAGCGGGCGGATGGGACGGTCCGTCATCCGCGCGACGAGGATCTCCTTGTCGGACGGGCGGCCCTCCCTCTTGAAATAGCCGCCGGGGAAACGCCCCGCGGCGGCCGTCTTTTCACGGTAGTCGACCATCAGCGGGAAGAAATCGATTCCCTCCCGGGGGTCGGCGGCGGTGGCGGCGACGAAGACGACCGTTTCTCCGTACTGGACCAGGACGGATCCACCGGCCTGGTGCGCCATCTCTCCCGTGCGGAAGATGAGATCTTCTTGACCGATCTTCAGGGAGAATTCCTGAGCTGGCATAACGAAACTCCTTCAGGGGTATGTGGGGAACGCGGAATCTTTCCATCCGATCCGCGTTCCGGGAGCGAGAAACGGCCTGCCGCTACTTGCGCAGGTTGAGCCGCTGAAGGATCTCTCGGTACCGCTCGGGGTCTTTGCTGTTGAGATAATCGAGCAGACGACGTCGTTGCCCGACCATCTTCAGCAGACCGCGACGGGAGCTGTGGTCCTTCTTGTGTTGCTGAAGGTGCCCCGTCAGTTCCCGGATTCGCTCGGTAAGAAGAGCGATCTGAACATCGGCCGATCCGGTGTCCTTCTCGTGGAGCCCGAACTCCTGCGTGATTGCGAGCTTCCGTTCCTTCTCCATCTCGATCTCCAAGTTGAGGTCTTGCGGGATCGCCCGGCCCGGCCGGGCGCCTCCCGGTTGTGCCTCTCCGGGATCGGATCGGCCGTGGTTAGGAATCCGATCCCCCGAACGGGGCCGCCGCGGAAGCGGATTCCTAACCGCGCATCGACCGCAAGAACAAAGATCCCGTCGAGGCGGATTGCTTTTTCGATATCCATGCAAACCTAACGCCGTTTGCGCCGGCTGTAAACCTCCGATGCCGGCTCGCCCGGGGCCGGCGCCCCCGTTTGCCGGACGAGACGGCGGCCCTCCCGGTCCCACCATCGGGCGGCCGTTTCGAGGTCCGCCTGGATCCGGGCGGCCAGCGCGTCCAGGGATTCGAACCGCCGTTCCTCCCGCAAAAAGGGTCCGAAGACCACCTCCATCGGCCGCCCCGTCAGTTCTCCCTCGAACCCGAAGAGGTGGACCTCCAGCAGCGGTTCGGTCCGGTCGCCGAGGGTCGGACGGATGCCGAGGTTGGCCGCGCCCCCGTACCAGCGGTCCTCCACGCGCGCGGCCACGGCATAGACCCCCCGGGGAGGCAGAACATGCTCGCCCGGGTCGAGGTTCGCCGTCGCCGCGGCCAGGGAACGGCCGAGGCGGCGTCCCCGTTCCACCCGGCCCCAGACGGAGAAGGGACGGCCGAGAAGCCGGGAGGCCTCGTCGAGTCTGCCGGCGGCCACCAGGGCCCGGATCCGGCTGGCGCTGACCTTTTCGCCGTCCACCTCGATCGGTTCGACCACCACGAGGTCGATTCCCGCCCCGGCGCAGGTCCGGCGCAGGGCGCCGACGTCGCCCCGGCCGCCCCGGCCGTACCGGAAGTCCGAACCGACCACGATCCGCCGCAGGACCCCGGGTTCCAGGAGATGTCTCCGTACGAAATCCTCCGGTTCGAGCGCCGCCAGCTTCCGGTCGAATCTCATCAGCACGCAGAAATCGATTCCCGTTCCCTCCAGCAGCTCGAGCCGCCGGGGGGTGGGCGTGAGGATCTTCGGCGCATGCTCCGGGTCGAGCACGTGGGCCGGATCCGGATCGAACGTGAAAACGCCGCAGGAAACGCATCCCGGCGGACCGTCCCGGACGGCGCGCAGCACGCCCCGGTGACCGCGGTGCACCCCGTCGAAGGCGCCGATCGCCACGTCCACGGGGGCCTCTGCGGCAGGGATCCGGCGGAGATCGTCGAAAACCTTCATTCCGGTCCTACGATTCTTCGTGTCGGATGCGCAGCATCACCTCGGCGGCGGGGATGACCCGTTCGGCCAGCGCGGCCCGGTCCATCCGCAGGATCTCCTCGAAGGCGGCGGCTTCCTCCACGTCGAAGGAACCGCTGCGGATCCGGCGCAATCCCCCGAGGTGCGCCCCGCATCCCAGGCTTTCCCCGATGTCCGCGCAGAGGGTCCGCACATAGGTGCCCTTGCTGCACCGGACGGAGAAGGCGACCCGCGGAGGATCGAAGCCTTCCAGAAGGAGTTCGTAGATGTGGACCAGCCGCGGTTCCCTCTCCACGGACTTCCCCTTGCGGGCAAGCTTGTAGAGGGGTTTTCCCCCCTTCTTGATGGCGGAGACCATCGGCGGGGTCTGGAGGATGTCCCCCTGGAACCGCGCGAAGACCTCGGCGACCCGTTCCTCCGTGACCGAGTCGATCGGCCGGCGATCGACGATCTCGCCCTGGGCATCCTGGCTGTCGGTGCTGATCCCGAGAACGAGGTGCCCCCGGTACTCCTTGTCGTCGCCGATCAGGTACTGCGCGAGACGGGTCGCCTTGCCCAGAACGAGGATCAGCAGGCCGGTCGCCAGGGGATCCAGGGTGCCGCAGTGGCCGACCTTGCGGATCCCGAATCCGCGGCGCACGGCGTCGACCACGTCGTGCGAGGTCGGGCCGGCCGGCTTGTCGACCAGCAGCACCCCGTGAAAGGGATCCGAGGCCGTTCTGCGGGGCCCGCCGGCGCCGCGTCTAGCGGGATCGGGAGATGCCGGCCGATCGAAGGGCGGTTTCGGCATGGGTCATCACCTCCTCGAAAATCTCGCGCGGGTCTCCGCGGCGGTCGGCGCCGGCCGCGCCGGGATGGCCCCCGCCGCCGAAGGCGCGGGCCAGGGGAACGGCGTTGAACCCGACGGTCCGCCAGCTGATCCGGGTGGTCCTGCTGCCCGGCGGCCGGTCGGCGAGCACGGCCACCCGCACCCCTTCGATGCACCGCAGGAATTCGACGAGTCCTTCCGCGTCCTCGGGGAGCGCGCCCAGCCGACGGTAGTCCGCCGGTTCCGTGCGGGTTCCGACCAGCATGCCGTCGCATCGCCAGCGGGCCCGGCGCAGGGCCAGGGTCCGCAGGGCGACGGCCGCCCGCGATTGCCGATCGAGGATGTCGCGTCCGATCCGGCCGAGATCGATTCCGAATCGGGCGAGCCAGGCGGCCGTCTCCAGGGCGTCGGCATTGGTGTTCTCGTAGCGGAATCCGCCGGTATCGGCCAGGATCCCCGCATAAAGACAGGTCGCCGCCTCGCGGGAAACCGTCCAGCCGGCCGCCTTCGCCATCGAGGCGATCATCACGGCGGAGGCCGCCGCGCCGGGATCGACCCATTCGAACGTTCCGAAGTTCTCGGTGCTGCGATGATGATCGATCCGCAGAACCGTGCGCCCCTCCAGGAGCCGTTCGCCCCCGGGGGTGATGCGGCCCGTCGTCGGGGTGTCGACGACGATCAGCAGGGGCGTCTCTTCGGGGGACGGAGGCGTCTCGGTCGAAATGAGCCGGGGCGGGATCGGCAGCCGCTCGTAGCGCCACGGCGGATGTTCGCCGACGCAGGCGTAGACCGTGCGGCCGGCGTCGTGCAGGAGCCGGCTCAGGCCGAAGAGCGATCCCCATCCGTCGCCGTCCGCCCGCAGATGGGTGACCACCAGGATGCCGCCCGGCGTCTCGGAGATCTTGCTCAGCAGGACCCGGCCCGCTTCGGGGAGGGGTGGGGGAGTCACCGGTTTTCCTCGCTCTCCGGTTCCCCGGAGGATCCGGAGGAATCCGCTTCCGGCGGGGATTGCGAAGGAACGCCGGGATCCTCGTCTTCCAGGCCCAGTTCCTTCATGAGTTCCAGCACCCGCGTGCCGCGTTCGATCGCGGTATCGATCCGGAATCGAAGATGAGGGGTGTTGCGCATCCGGATCCGTCGCGCGAGCCGGGACTGGATCTCGGCGCGGTCCGCCTCCAGGAGGTCGATGACCCGTTGGCGCTGATCCTCGTCTCCGACGACGCCCACGTAGACGTCCGCCACGCGGAAATCGGCCGAGACCCTCACCCCGTTGATCGAGGCCCGGGCCACTTCCGATCCGCTGTGGTGCGTGAAGAGATAGTGGCTGATCTCGCGTTTGATCAGTTCGCTGACGCGGTTCAAACGGTAACCCGACATCCCACACCTCGATGAAAGGCCCTTCCGCCGGCGGACGGGACGGGAGACGTGCGGCGGTTCAGAGTTCGGCGGCGACTTCCTCGGTCCGGTAGGTCTCGATGACGTCGCCTTCCCGGACGTCGTCGAACCCGTCCAGCCGGATTCCGCAATCCTGGCCGGCCCGGACCTCCCGCACCTCGTCCTTGAAACGGCGCAGCGTGTGAATCGACCCGTCGAAGACGACCTCTCCCCCGCGCAGGACGCGGACCCGGGCGTCCGCCCGGACGGCGCCGTCGGTCACGATGCACCCGGCCACATGGCCGCCGCCGCGGATGGGGAAGATCTGGCGGACCTCCGCGTGGGCCACCACGATCTCGCGCGTCTCCGGCTGGAGCCGTCCGCGCATCGCCTTCTGCACGTCGTCGACCAGTTCGTAGATCACGCGGTACAGCCGGATCTCCACGCCGAGCCGCTTCGCGGCGCGTTCCGCGCCGGAGTCGACCTTGACCTGGAATCCGAGCACCAGCGCGTCGGACGCCCCCGCCAGTTCGACGTCGTTCTCCGTCACGTTGCCGACGGAACTGTGGATGATCTTCACCGCGATCTTCTCGCTGGTGAGCGAGAGGATGGAATCGACGACGGCTTCCACGGATCCCTGCGTATCGGCCTTGACGACCAGCGGCAGTTCGATCCGCCCCTCTTCCTCGATCTGGCGGAAGAGGTCGTCGAGACTCACGCGCCGCTGGTGCTGCAGATCGCCTTCGCGGATCTCCTCGAGAAGCCGTTCGCTCTCCGCGCGGGCCTTGCGCTCGGATTCGACCACGCGGAAGGTCTCGCCGGCGTCCGGCACGCCCGACAGCCGCGAAACCAGCACGGGCGTCGCCGGCCCGGCCGTCTTCAGCCGCTGCCCCTTCTCGTCGGTCATCGTGCGGACCTTGCCCCAGTAGGGGCCGGCCAGGATCGGATCGCCCAGGCGCAGTTCGCCTTCGTTGACGAGGACCGTGGCCACGGGACCGGTCCCGCGGCTGATCCGGCTCTCGATCACCACCCCGGAAGCCGGTCCCTTCGGGACGGCCTTCAGTTCCATGATCTCGGCCTGCAGAAGGATCATCTCGAGCAGTTCGTCGATTCCCTCTCCGGTCTCCGCCGAGACGGGCACCACGATCGTTTCCCCGCCCCAGTCCTCGGGGGTCAGTTCGGCGGCCTGGAGCTGCTGCTTCACACGGTCGGGGTTGGCCGCCGGCAGATCGATCTTGTTCAGGGCGACCAGGATCGGCACGTCGGCGGCCCGGGCATGGTTGATGGCCTCCACCGTCTGCGGCATGATGCCGTCGTCGGCGGCGATCACCAGCACGGCGATGTCGGTCACCTGGGCGCCCCGCGCGCGCATCCTCGTGAAGGCCTCGTGCCCGGGAGTGTCGATGAAGGTGATCAGCCCGCCGGGCGTCTCGACCTGGTAGGCGCCGATGTGCTGGGTGATCCCGCCCGCCTCCGAAGCCGTCACGCGCGTGTGCCGGATCCGGTCGAGCAGGGAGGTCTTCCCGTGGTCGACGTGCCCCATGAAGGTAACCACCGGCGGACGCGTGACCGCGTCGGCGGAAACGGGCGCCTTCTTCTTCCGGCGTTTCTTCCTGGCGGGCGGCGCCTCGACCTCCGCCGCCGCGCCGGCGCCTTCGGCGACGGCCTCTTCCGTCCCGGCGGCTGCGGCCTCCGGGGCGGCCCCCTCCGGCGAGGGCGCTTCTTCCGCCGCTTCCTCTTCGACCTCTTCCTCTTCGACCGGTTCCGGTTCCTTGGGGGGCGGGGGCGGTTTCGGGCGCCTGCGCTCGACCTCGAGGATCCTGCCGTGATGGTGGCAGATCGCGACCGCGATCTCGGGTTCGATCGGCTGATTGATCGACGCCAGCACGTTCATCATCATCAGCTCGGTGATGAGCTGATTCGGCTTGAGATCGAGTTCGGCCGCCAGGTCGCGGACGACGATCGGGGGCTTCATCTTGAGGATCGGCGGTCCTTCCTGCTCCTCGGGAGCCGGCGCCTCCTCTTCCGCGGGAGGTTCCCCGGCCTCTTCGGCCGTCTCTTCCGCTTCTTCCTCCGCCGGGGCCGTTTCCGCCGGCGCGGCTTCCCCTGCGGATTCGGAAGAGACGGTTTCGACCGCGGCCGCCTCGGGCGTCCCGGATCCGGTCTCGCCGGCGGCTTCCCCCCCGGTGAGCCGCTCGAGAATCTCGCGGGCCGTTTCCTCGTCCACGGTGCTGCTGTGGGATTTCACGTCGATTCCGAGTTCCCGGATTCGCGCCACGGCTTCCTTGGCCGGCATCCCGGCTTCTCTGGCGATTTCGTATACCCGCACGGACATCCTGGCGGCTCCCTGCTCAGCTCTGCGCTGTTCCCGTGATGCGGTTTCGTTCGGCCTGGGCGGCCTCGCGGATCCGCACCGCCGCTTCCTCGTCGATTCCTTCCACCGCCATCACGTCTTCCAGTTCGGCTTCGACAATGCCCTCCGGACTGACGAATCCGGCGCGGACCAGCGCTTCGGCTTCCTCTTTCTCGATCCCGGGGATCGCGGCGAGCAACTCGATCGTATGGGCCAGACGCGCTTCGAACGCCGCTTCCGGCCCCGCTTCCTTCTCGATGTCGATCCGCCAGCCGGTCAGTTTCGCCGCCAGCCGCGCGTTCTGTCCCCGCCGGCCGATCGCCAGCGAAAGCTGGTCTTCATCGACCAGGACGTGAACCCGACGCTCGGCCTCGTCGACCTCCACGGATCGCAACCGCGCCGGCGACAGGGCTTCCTCGACGAAAACCCGGATGTCTTCGTCCCAGCGGACGATGTCGATCTTCTCGCCGTTGAGTTCCCGCACGATGTTCTTCACCCGGCTTCCGCGCATTCCCACGCAGGCGCCGACAGGATCCACCTTCGGATTGTTCGAGACCACCGCGATCTTCGTCCGGAACCCGGCCTCCCGGGCCAGGGCCTTGATCTCCACCGTGCCCTCGAGAATCTCGGTGACCTCCAGTTCGAACAGGCGCCGTACGAACCCCGGATGCGACCGCGACAGGATGATCTCCGGCCCGTGCGCCGCGTTGTTGATCGCCACGACATAGGCCCGGATCCGGTCGCCGATCTGGTACTCCTCGGTCGGGACCCGTTCGCGGCGGGGCATGATCGCCTCGGTCCGGCCGAGATCGATGATCACGTCGCTGCGCTCGAACCGGCGCACCATCCCGTTGAGGATGTCCCCGGTCTGATCCTTGTACTCGTCGTAGATGATCTCGCGTTCGGCCTGGCGGATCCGCTGCACGATGGCCTGGCGCGCCGCCTGCGCCGCGATCCGGCCGAAGTTGGCCGGGGTCACTTCCACGTCGATGTCTTCCCCGACCTGGACGTCCGGTCGGATCCGGCGCGCCTCGGTGATCGGGATCTCGTCGTGCCGGTTGCGCAGGAAATCCACCACGGTCAGCGTCGCGATGGCCTTGATGTCCCCCGTCTTCGGATCGATGTCGATCCGGAGATCGCGGGCGGGCCCGACGCTCTTCTTCGAGGCCGACAGAATCGCGTTCTGCACGGCCTCGAGGAGGACCGCCTTGTCGATCCCCTTTTCCCGGGCGATCTGTTCCAGATAGGTGAGGAATTCCGTATTCATTTCGTCTCGTTTCGCCAGGCACAACCCGCCCCAGACGGAAAAGAGTGGGCCGCAACCCACTCTTCCTCTCCTCAGGCACGGGCTGTTCGCTGAACGAGCCCCCACTATAGGGAAGCGTTCCTGGAGGGTCAACCGGATTCCGGCTTCGATGCGGTTCGCGCGGTCCGCCCGGCTTCCGCCCCTCCCGGCCCGGGATCGCCGGCTTGACCGCCCGGCGGATGCGGGCCATGCTTGCGAAGGTCGGCCGAAGGGTAATGATGACCGGTCCCCGGGGAAATCCGTCCGGTCGGTCGGCGGGGGAACGTCCCTGCGGGCCGCGGATCCGATCCGGAACGGGGAGGAGACGAGTGTCGCCTGCGGAGTCTTCGGCCGCGGAGACAACGATCCCGCGGTTCGCTCGGGACCGACGGGCAAAGAGGGCAAAGAGGAGGAAGCCAAATGCATGGGATTGCGAGAGGACGCTTTCGGGTGTGGACGATCTTCGTCGTTCTGGTGGTGGGTTTCGCATCGGTCGGTTGGACCGAACAGGTGTTGCTGCAGAATTTCGAGGGGGCCGAGCCGGGCGACGGCGACGTGATGTTCCGGCATCCCCATTTCTCGGGATCGACCGATCAGAATGTCTCCACCAACGCACCCTATTTCACGACGGTCACCGATACGCAGGCCAACGATCTGCTGGATCCCTCCGTCGGCCTGCCCGGATCCAAGTCTCTGAACGTGGAGTGGACCTTCACCGAGGAGGCGTTCAACTCCGGACGCCCCTGGCTGCGATGGACGACGTTCAACGCCAACCTCATGCCCAACCCCGTGATCGATCTCAATCAGGGGCTCGGCTTCTACGTTCTGAACACGAACCAGGAGGTCTGGGTGCATCTCGGCGTCCGCGAGGTCGTCACCGACGGTCCGATCGGCGCCAACGGCGGATTTTCCGGATCGATCGAGTACGTCGGGGCCACCAACGACGCGGGACTGATCCGCGGCACGCGCCTGATCCCCGTCTCGGACAAGTGGCAGTACGTTTACATCGATATCCCGAATGAACCGGTGCTCGGGTTCACCGGCGACGGAATCCTGGCCACCGACAGCGGGTTCGCCACGATCGAACACATCGGGTTGACCGCCACCACCAACGGCGCGCCGGGCGAGGTGTACGCGCTGTTCTTCGACGACTTCTATCAGGGCGAACCCCAGAATCCGCTCGCCGAACCGCTGCAACTCCAAATCACGGACATTCAGCGGGTCGCGCCCGACCGGCTCCTGGTCCGGTTCATGTCGCCCTTCCCGGGACGGGACTACGCCGTGCAGACCCCCGACGATTACCTCGCGCCGGTCTCGTGGATCGATGTGGCGGACGTCACCGTCGAGGGCCCGACCGACAACGTCTTCTTCACCGCGGAATTCGCCGATCCCGGCGTGCCGAAGGAACGGTACCGGGTGGCGGCGCTGGAGGCGCAACCGCTCTTCTTCGACGATTTCGAAGGGGAAGACCAGGGATGGACCCACGGCGGTCCCGGCGACAACTGGGCGGTGGGGACGCCGACGACCGGACCCGGCGCGGCGCACAGCCCCGTCAACTGCTGGGGAACCGGCCTCGACGGGCCGTACCTGGCCGATGCCGCCGCCTGGCTGCGTTCGCCCGCGGTGGATCTGACCGGCCTGGTGGCCGCGTCGATCACCTTCTGGGAATATCATGACGTCGATCCCGGCTTCCACACGGTGCAGGTGAACATCAAGGACGCCGCCGATCCGGAAGGCGCCGCGCTGGCCACGATCTACGAGGACACCGGCACGTCGGCCGGGTGGACCGAGCATTCGGTGTCGATCAACCCGCCGGCCCTGGGGTCGAACGTGATCTTCGAATTCCTGTTGATCAGCGATTTCGACGTCTCGTTCGGCGGCAGCGGGTTCTACGTCGACGACGTCACCGTCCTGCCGGAGTGACCGCGGCGCAAACGTCGCCCGGCGAACGCGAGACAAACGACGGGGGCCGGACCCGAGCGGGTCCGGCCCCCGTTCCCTTTGTTGTGCGGCGCGCCTTCACCGCGCACGGGATCGGGACGCCGGATTTCCCGGGGCGATGCCCCCGGGCTGACGACCGGCGGCCCTTCAGGCCGCATTTCCGGAGATCGCCCGAAC
>CAYNBQ010000024.1:0-41160 GCA_964395275.1 uncultured Verrucomicrobiota bacterium | reverse complement strand
CTCGCGCGTGGAGATCGTCGGGGGGCGCGAACGGATCGTCCAGGTGTATCTCGATCCCGAACGGCTCGCCGCCTACGGGCTCTCGGCCATGGAGATCCGACAGGCGATCCAGGTGTCGAACGTGAGTCTCCAGGCGGGGGAATTCTCGCAGGGGAACGTCCGGCAGAAGGTGGACGCGGGTCCGTTCATCCGTTCCACGGCCGAGGTGGCCGACCTGATGGTCGGCGTGCACCGGGGCCGCCCGGTCTACCTGCGCGACGTGGCCGACATCATCGACGGTCCCCAGGAACCGACCCGGTTCGTGCGGCTGGGGCTCGGACCCGCCTCGGAGGAAGGGGCGAGGGGAAGCCTGCCCGCGGTCACCATCTCCGTCGCCAAGAAGAAAGGGTCCAACGCAGTCTGGGTCGCCCGCGAGGTGGAGGAACGTCTCGACGACATGCGGGGGACGGTGATCCCCGACGAGGTGGGGGTCCGCATCACCCGCGACTACGGCGAAACGGCCAACGACAAGGTCAACGAACTGGTCGAAGGACTGGCCATTTCGGTCCTCACCGTGATCGGGCTGATCGCCATCACCATGGGATGGCGCGAGGGCGTGATCGTCGCCGTCGCCGTGCCGATCACCTACGCCCTGACCCTGCTGGCCAACTATCTGTTCGGGTACACGATCAACCGGGTGACCCTCTTCGCCCTGACGCTGGCGCTGGGGCTGCTGGTCGACGACCCGATCGTCGACGTGGAGAACATCTTCCGCCATCTGCGGATGCGCAAGGAACCGCCGCTGCTCGCCGTGCTGACGGCGGTCAACGAGGTGCTGCCGCCGATCATCCTGGCCACGCTGGCGGTGATCATGTCCTTCATCCCGATGTTCTTCATCACCGGCATGATGGGCCCCTACATGCGGCCGATGGCGTTGAACGTGCCCCTGACCATGGCGATGTCGATGCTGGTGGCCTTCACGATCACCCCCTGGATCTCGTACCACATGCTCAAGAAACAGGCGGAGAAGGACGAGGAACCCTTCGACCTGTACAAGAGCCCCATGTACCGGATCTACCGCCGGGCCGTGCTCCCCTTCCTGGAATCCCGGGCGAAGTCGATCCTCCTGCTGGTGATCGTGGCGTTGCTGCTGGTCTTCTCGGGCGTGCTGGCCCTGGTGGCCGTCCCTCTGAAGATGCTTCCCTTCGACAACAAGAACGAGTTCCAGGTCGTGGTCGACATGCCCGAAGGCACGACGCTCGAGACCACCGACGGGGTGGTGCGGGACGTCGAGGCGTTCCTGCGGACGATCCCCGAGGTGACCGACTACACGAGCTACGTCGGAACGGCGTCGCCGATGGATTTCAACGGCATGGTCCGCCATTACTACATGCGACGGGGACCGAACGTCGCCGACATCCGCGTCAACCTCCTGCACAAGGACCGCCGCGCCCAGCAGAGCCACGCCATCGTGCTGCGGATCCGGGATGCGCTGAAGAAATTGGAACGGGACGGCGCGCGCCTGAAACTGGTCGAAATGCCTCCGGGTCCGCCCGTCCTTTCCTCGATCGTCGCGGAGATCTACGGGGAACCGCACCACAGCTATGCGGACCTCGTCGCCGCGGCCCGCGAGGTGGAAAAACGGCTGGCGTCGACCCCGGGGGTCGTCGACGTCGATTCGACCGTGGAGGATCCGCAGACGCGCTGGGTCTTCGACGTCGACCGGGAGAAGGCGGGCCTGAGCGGGGTGAGCGTCGCTCAGGTGTCGCAGGCGTTGCGCATGGCCCTGTCGGGGGACCGGGTCGGAATCGTCCACCTTCCCTCCGAACGCAACGAGCTTTCGATCGAACTGCGGCTTCCGGAACCGTCCCGGTCCAGCCTGGAGGATCTGGAACGGCTGCCGATCAAGGGGCGAACCGGCACCACCGTGCAACTGGGCGAGATCGGCCGGTTCCGGCGGGAGACCGCCGAGCAGACCATCTACCACAAGAACCTGGAACCGGTGGTCTTCGTCACCGCGGAGGCCGCGGGCGTGGGCCCGGCCTATCCCGTGCTGAAGATGATCTCGGACCTGAAACGGAACCCCCTGCCGCACGGTGTGCGGGCCGTCTGGAACGGGGAAGGGGAATGGAAGATCACCATCGACGTCTTCCGGGATCTCGGCATCGCCTTCGCCGCGGCGCTGCTGGGGATCTACGTGCTGCTCGTGTACGAGACCCGGTCGTATCTGCTGCCGGTGCTGATCATGATCTCGATCCCCCTGACCCTCATCGGCATCAGCCCGGGATTCTGGCTGCTGAACGCCCTGGTCAGCCGTCCCGTGGGAGGGTTCCAGAACCCGATCTTCTTCACGGCCACCGCCATGATCGGCATGGTGGCCCTGGCCGGGATCGTCGTGCGCAACGCGATCCTGCTGATCGACTTCATCCAGAACGCCCTCGAGGCGGGCCGTCCGATGAAGGACGCGATCATCGAATCCGGCGCGGTCCGGTTCCGGCCGATCTTCCTGACCGCCGGAACCACGATGCTCGGCGCATGGCCGATCACCCTCGACCCGATCTTCAGCGGGCTGGCCTGGTCGCTGATCTTCGGGCTCTTCGTTTCGACCGCCTTCACCCTCGTCGTGATTCCCGTGGTCTACTACCTCATCTTCGGCCGCAAGGGACACGGACCGGGCGTCGGAACCGGGGAGATCTGATACGATGAAATCCTCCTGGACAACCGAACGGGCGATCCGCCTCGTCGCGGGCGTCTTCATCCTGGCGACGCTCGCCCTGGGAAGGTGGGTGCATCCGGGCTGGTATCTCTTCACCGCCTTCGTGGGGGCCAACCTGTTGCAGTCGGCCTTCACGCAGTGGTGCCTGATGGAGAAGATCCTGCGGGCGGCCGGGATGAAATCCTGCTCGGAACCGGGTTCGGGAAGGCGGGAATGACCGAGGCGTAGAAGGCAAGAAATATACGATGGGCCCGTCCCCTTTCTATTTGGGGACGCGGTTCCAGTCGAGATCGTCGTATTGCGACGAGACCAGGGAGCGCCAGACCCGGAACTTGCCGTTCTTCTCCCAGTCGATCGAATCGACGATCTCGACCTCGAGGCGAACGGCCGGGCCGAGCGCCTCGGCCACGGCCGCGTGCGCCGCGGCGATCTCGTCGCTCGAGGGGCGACCCTTCGGGACCAGGCGAAGGATGACGTGATCCCGGCGGACCTGGGTGGCCTGGTGCATCCGAATCCAGGGGGCGGCCCGCTTGAGGGGCCCCGAAAACCCGTAGGGATGGAGGAGGCGGCCGTCGGGCAGGGGGAAGAAATCGATCATCCGGCCCTGGATACCCCGCAGCGTGGGGAAGGGCATCCCGCACGAACAGGTTTCCGAGCCCTTCGTCACGACGTCGGACAGCCGGTATCGCACGAACGGCATCGCCAGCGAGTGCAGGGGGGTGATGAGAACCTCGCCGCGTTCCCCTTCCCCGACCGGTCGGCCGTCGCGGACGATTTCCAGGACGACGTTGTCGTCGCAGACATGCATGGCGCCCGTCTCCGGGCATTCCCAGGCCAGGACGTTGGCTTCGCGGCATCCGTAGAGGCTGTAGACGGGGGCGCCGAACCCCTCGCGGATGGTCCGCCGCATCGAGGGCGTCAGCACCTCGGAGCCGCTCGCGATGAACCGGGGCCGGATGACGGTCCGGTCCGCGTCGGTGACGAACTCGGCCGTACGCGCCAGGATCGACGGGTAGCCGCCGATGACATCCGGCGGCTCCCGCCGCAGGTTCGCGATGATCTCTTCGGGCGGCAGCCCGCAGTCGATGGCCCGGTCCCGCAGCAACCCCAGCCCGTGGACGATCTCCCAGATCCAGCCCGGATCGTTCGCATGGTACGAGGAGAGGGCCCGGATCACCACGCGGCGATCCCGCAACCGGAATCCGTAGAGCCGGAACGTCCGCAATCGGAAGGCGGCCAGGATCCGTTCCTCGATCCAGGTCCTGCGGATCCGCAGGGGGGTTCCCGTGGATCCGCCGGTTTCGAAAACGACGAGCCGGTCCGGGTCGATCCCCCTGGAAACCAGGTCTTTCGGATCCGTCCCCTGGATCTCCTCCCGGGAGACCGGCGGGATCTTCGCGAGATCCGCGGCGCCGCGGATCTCCTCGGGGCGGATGCCGAATCGTTCGAACCGGCGCCGGTAGAAGGGAACGTTCCGGGCGGCATGGAGGATCAGTCGCCGCAGCCGTTCGTCGCGGAAACGGAGGATCGTCTCCCGCGGCGCGGTCGGATGCGCCCGGAGGGCGCGGCCGATCGACAACATGGATGCGACGGACTGCTTGGACACGCCGCCAGAGTACGCCCCTGCCGGCGGCGGGGAAACCCGTTTCGAGACCCTCTCCCGGTTTCGTCAAGGTTCCGACGGCCGGGCCGGGCCGCGGAAGTCGGCCCTCGACATCGTTTGCGCCATTCCCTAAAAGGGGCGCGCTTTCCCGCCGCGCGGCCGTCGGCGGCAGAGCAAGGTTCGCCGAGGAAGGAGCCCGATGTCCGCCACCGCCGTCCCCGCCCGAGAGCGCCTGGAACCCCTGTTCCGCGCGTTTCAGCTCCTCTTCTGGCTCTACCTCTTCATGGTGAGCATCAAGATGATGGGGGCCGGGTTCAAGACCCTCGGCACGCAGCTCGACATCCAGGGGATGCTGCTCGCCGCGGCGGCCACGCCGGCGATGGGGGTTTCGGTCGGGCTGCTGGTGACCGCCATCGTGCAGAGTTCGTCGTTCACGACCTCGATGCTCGTCACGCTGGTGGCCACGGGCGTGCTCGATCTTTCCCACGCCATCCCGATGGTCATGGGCGCCAACATCGGCACGACGATCACCAACAGCCTCGTCGCCTCGGCCTACGTGGCCCGCCGCCGCGAATTCCGCCTGGCCTTCAGCGTGGGCACGGTGCACGACATCTTCAACCTGCTCACCGTGGCGATCCTCCTGCCGCTGGAATGGATCTTCCATCCCCTGCAGAGGATCGCGATGTTCCTGAGCCGGCCGGTTCAGGGACTCTTCCCCGCCGAGGGAGGAACGATCTCCAAGGGCCCCGTCAACGCCGTGGTCGCCCCCTTCGTTCATCTCTGCAGGGATCTCTTCGCGCACTGGTTCGGAGAACAGAACGCCGTGGGCATCGGCATCGCCCTGCTGATCCTGGCCGTTCTCCTCCTCTTCCTGGCCCTGCAGCGGATGGTGCTCGTCCTGCGCCAGGTCTTCATGGGAGGCGTCCAGCGCGTGGTCAACGAGGTGATCTTCAACCGCTGGTGGACGGCGCTGGGCTTCGGGATCCTCATCACCGCTCTCGTTCAGAGCAGTTCCATGACCGTTTCCCTGCTGGTTCCCATGGTGGCGGGCGGAGTACTCACCGTCTCCCAGGCCTTTCCCTTCACCCTGGGGGCGAACATCGGAACGACGTTGACCGCCTTCCTGGCCGCCCTGGTGGCGGGATCCTCCGCGGGCATCACGCTGGCGCTGACGCACCTGATCTTCAACGTGGCCGGCACGGCGATCTTCCTGCCCCTGGACAGGATCCCGATCGGGCTCGCCGGGAAACTGGCCGGACGGATCTACGAGCGGCGCTGGATCGCGTTCGTCTACATCTCCGTGGTCTTTTTCCTGCTGCCGATCGCCGTTATCGTATTCTCGAGGCTGATCCTCGGGTAACCACGCGGAAGGAGTTGGCAATGTTCGAGAACATCAAGGCGCTCCTGTCCGGGACCGACCTGATCAAGAAGGCCTACGACGACACGTTCGCCATGATGGACGTCGTCGCGAAGCTCTACGACGAGGCGACCCGTCTGCTCGTGGAAGGCCGGCCGCCGACCATCGACATCCATGCCGAAGACAAGCGGATCAACGACATGGAGATGGACATCCGCCGCGACATCCTCCAGCACATGTCCGTGCAGCCGGACCGGGAAACCACCGCCGCGCTGATCCTTTCGGCCGTCGTCGGATACGTCGAGCGGATCGGGGACTACGCCAAGAACATCGAGGAACTGGCGCGGTACTACCGACGGCCCCTGCGCGACACCCGGGCCGCGGCGCCCCTGGTCGAAACGACCGGGACGATCGGCGCGAACATGGTGCGAACGCGAAAGGCCTTTGCGGAAGAGGACGAGGAGCTGGCCGTCGAGATCATTCTTTCCCATCGGGAGATCCGGCGGATCTGCGACAGCTTCGTCGAGGAGATGTTCGCCCGCGAGGACGTCGCCAAGGACGACGCGCTGGTCTGCGTGATCTACGCGCGCTATCTGAAGAGAATCAGCGCCGGCCTGAAGAACGTCTGCACGTCGGTCGTGGTTCCCTTCGACCGCATCGGGTACACGAAGATCCTCGACCTGAACGACCGGAAGAAGGACGGATGACCCGCCCGGCTCCCCGGGGTCCCCGCGGGGAGCATCGGCGGTCCTCCGGCCCCCGTCAGGTCGGTCCCGGACGATACCGGAACCGGCGGATGCTGCGGCGGCGCCGGAGATCCTCCAACTGGTCGGGACGATTCACCCGTTCGATCATCCGTTCGGTCTGTTCGACCGAGCAGTAGAGGTCCGGCCCGATCTCCATCATGGCCAGGAAGGGATCCGCCACGGCCCCGGGGCCCGTGCAGTGCCCGTACCACCAGTTCGAGAGGAGATGGTCCATGGCGGCGACCTGCCCGGGTTCGCTCTCCGCCAGGTTCCGTTGCTGATGGGGATCGTTCTTCATGTCGAAGAGCAGCATCGGTTCGTGGGGAAAGACCCCCCCGTGCAACGTCCGGATGAAGAGCCAGTCGGCCGTGCGGACCGCGCGCTGGAAGCTGTAGATTCCGCAGCCCCAGACGACGTGATCCCGTCCCTCGAACGGCCTGCCCCGCAACGCGTCGGCCAGGGATCGGCCCTCCCACGCCCCGGGCCGCGGGATGTCGAGCAGATCGAGCATCGTCGCCGGCAGGTCGAGCTGTTCCACGAATCCGTCCACCGTGTGCCCGCGCGCCATTCCCGGCCAGGAGATGATCAGCGGCAGGTGGGTCACCCCTTCGCTGGCGTTGCCGTGTTCGAAATACATCCCCTGTTCGCCGATCGCCTCGCCGTGGTCCCCGCTGACGATCAGCACGGTCTCGTCCAGGACGCCCGCCTTCTCCAGCAGCTCGACGATCCGTCCGACGGCGTCGTCGACGAACCGGATCCCCGCATCGTACCCGTCGTAGAAGGAAACCAGATCCTCGCGGCTCAGGATGTTGTCGCGCATCGTCTCGAAGGGACTGCGGCCGTCCTTCGTGCTGCCGAAGAAGTGATGCGGCGTCCGGGGACCGTACCAGTCGCGCACGTGCCGCCGGATCGTCTCCTCGTCCGGCCAGTCGGGCGCCGGTTGGCCGCGCATCTTCTCGAAGTACTCCCGGGGGGCGCGGTAGGGGGTGTGCACGTCCCAGT
The DNA here is from genome assembly GCA_964395275.1 of uncultured Verrucomicrobiota bacterium. Lineage (GTDB taxonomy): Bacteria > Verrucomicrobiota > CALLYA01 > CAYNBQ01 > CAYNBQ01 > CAYNBQ01. The sequence continues at coordinate 33,757 of CAYNBQ010000024.1, read as the reverse complement.
AGTGCACGTGGAGAAACCAGTTGTCGCGGGCGGCGTTCCGTTCGAGCCAGGGGATCGCCAGGGCGTTGACCTGGTCGGCCGTCTCCATCCCGCCCGGGAGCTGGTGGCCGTAGTACTCGTCGAATCCGGCGGTGAACCACCATGCGAGATGCCGGCGGGCGAAGCTGGAGAACGATACGGTGCGGATCCCGGCCTTCTGGAGGGCCTCCATCCACATCAACCGCTGCGGATCGTTCGTGTGCCCGTCTCCGGGATATCGGAAGGCGGCGCCGGGACCCTCGTGGGCGACGATCCCGTTCTGGATGCCGGGTCTGCCGCTGAAGAGGGCCGCCCGCGAAGGAAGACAGGGCGCGTCCGTCGTGTAGCAGCGCGTGAAGCGCGTCCCCCGCCGCGCGATCTCGTCGATCACGGGCGAGGTGTCCCTCCGGTATCCGTAGCAACCCAGGTGATCGGGTCGCAGGCAGTCGATGTCGAAATAGACGAACCGCATGGTCGAAACCTCCTTGCACGTTTCGGGGTGCCCGAATCGCGCCTATCCTTTTTTCCGAAGACGCGGGATGTCAAAGAAAAGCGCGGCCGGAAGGCGTTTTTCCCGCGCCGCGGACCGGCCCGCGTTTCTCCGGTCCGCATGGCGCGCGGCGGGGGAGCGATGATCGACGACCGCGGGCGGCGGGCGTATGTTCCCCGGGTCGAACGGATGAGCCGATCCTCAGAACATCGTCAGAACGCCCCGGCCGACGATCCGGAGGCGGTGGTCCGGCCCGGAGAACCGGCGGACGCCGCGATCCCCAAGCTCCTGGAGCGGTACGGCGAGCGGATGTACCGCACCGCGCTGCGTCTCTGCGGGCAGCCCCAGGACGCCGAGGATCTGGTGCAGGAGACCTTCTTGGAAGCGTACCGGCGGTGGGACGATTTCGAGGGGCGTTCCTCTCCGACGACGTGGCTCTACAGCATCGCGGCCCGGAAATGCATGAGGATGCGCCGCCGCCGGGCGGGCGAGCCCGAACGGATGGAGTCCCTCGAGGAACTCCTTCCCCTCTCGGGGGAGGGTCCGGAACCGGACCTTTCCTCGGACATCCTCGATCCCGCCGACGACAGCGCCCGCCGGGAGCTGCGGGAACGATTGGAAAGGGCGATCGCTTCCCTGCCCGACGGGTTCCGGTTGCCCCTCGTTCTCAGGGACATCTTCGAAATCCCGGTGGCGGAGGTCGCGCGGGTCCTCGGGCTGAAACCCGAAACGGTCAAGTCGCGCGTCCATCGGGCCCGCCTCCGGCTCCGGCGGACCCTGCTTGAGGCCCTGCCGGGCGGCGGAGAACTGGAGCATTCGGCCTCCAGGGGCGTCTGCCTCGATCTCCTTCGGGCCAAGCAGGAGGCCCTGGACCGCGGGGTCCCCTTTCCGGTCGGCAGCGAGGCGATCTGCCGGCGATGCCGGGCGATCTTCGCGACCCTGGATCTGGCCCGGCTCATCTGCCGGGAACTGGACGAGGGCGAGATGCCGGAGGAATTGCGCCGGGAACTCGCCCGGCGCCTGCGGGTGCTGCAGGCCGGACGATCCGCCGAAGAACGGCGGTAACCGACCCTTGAAGCCGCCCCGGCGCCGGCGGACGGGTTTTTTCGGGAAATCGCCGTTTTTTCGGGAACCTCCCCCGGGTTCCGTGTCTCTCACCGTGTGAAAAGGGGGACATCGCCCGACGACCCGCGCATTCGCCGTGTCGATCCGCGTTTTCCTCCCTTTCGGAACCGAAAACACGACAACCGTTGACGAAAAGGAAGAGACGACATGAGTGAAGCCATCATCGAACTGACCGATGCGAACTTCTCCGAGGCCATCCGGAACGGCGTGGTCCTGGTCGATTTCTGGGCGCCCTGGTGCGCGCCCTGCCGGATGCAGACCCCGATCCTGGAGCGCGTCGCCGCCCAGGTCGGCGACAAGGCGACCATCGCCAAGCTCAACGTGGACGAGGCCCCGGGAGTCGCCGGCGCCATCGGAATCCGCAGCATTCCGACGCTGGTGATCTTCAAGGACAACGAACCGGTCAAGGGGTTCGTGGGGGTCCAGAACGAGCAGACCCTGGTCAATGCCATAGAAGAAGTCGCGGAACCGACGGTGGTCTGACGGACCCCGGCCGACCCCGGCGGGAAAGGAGCGTTTCGATGCCCATTTACGAATACACATGCGCGAAATGCGGTCATCGCTTCGAACGGCTCGTCCGCACGGACGAGGATGTTCCGGGAAAATGTCCCGAATGCGGATCCACGCGGATTCAGAAGCAGTTCTCGACCTTCAGCGCGACGATCGCCGGCGGCGGATCGGCGGATTCGGGCAGCTGCTCGACCGGGACCTGTCCCACGGGGACCTGTCCCTGGAGCTGATCTTCCCGAACCGGATATCCGGCGAAACGAAAGCGACGAGGCCGGCCGGGCCGATGGGGTGGACAAGGCAATGAGTGATCGACGAAGAGTTCTTGTGATCGGCGGAGGTCCCGCAGGGATCACCTTTACGCGGCGACTGAAGAAGTATCGGCCGGACGCGGACATCACGGTTCTGCGTCCGGAACCGCATTCGATGGTCTACTGCGCCATTCCGTACGCCATCGAGGGACTCTTCGACGCCGAGGCCGTCTACAAGAAGGACGCGCTGGTGACCGGGGTCGGCGCCCGCCTGGTGAAACGAAGCGCCGTGGACGTCGATCTGGCGGCGAAACGCGTCGTCGACGACGCCGGGGACGTCCACGAATACGACGTCCTGATGATCGCCACCGGGGCATCCCCCGTCCGGCCGCCGATTCCGGGCGTCGACGCCCGGAACGTTCATACCGTCAAGACGCAGAAGGACATGTTCGCCATTCTCGGCGCGATCGACGCGGGGGCGAAACGGGCCGTCGTCGTCGGCGCCGGCGCGATCGGGATCGAACAGGCCCAGGCCTATCGGGCGCGCGGACTCGAGGTGGCCCTGGTCGACATGGCGCCGCGGATCCTGCCGAACATGATCGATCCGGAAATGAGCGCCGAACTGGAGGATCTCCTGCGAGAGAAAGGGATCGAGGTGATTCTCGAGGCCGGCATCGAACGGATGGACACCCGGAATGGATCGGTCTCCGCCGCGCATCTTTCCGACGGACGACGGATCGAACTCGATCCGGAACGGGACTTCGTCTGCCTTTCGATCGGGATGAAACCCGACGTCGATCTCTTCCTCGACCAGGGGCTGGAAATCGAAAGGGACGGGATCGTCGTCGACGGCCGCATGCGCACGAACATCCCGGACGTGTACGCCGCAGGCGACTGCTGCCGGTTCGTATCGCTCATCGACGGCAGGCCGATCGGGGGCAAGCTGGCGACCAACGCCGTTCCGATGGCCAAGGTGGCCGCGGCCGCCGTCGCCGGGCGCGACGAGGAATACCCCGGATTCGTCAACGGCGCGGCGACCTGCGTCTACGACCGGCGCGTCGGCTCGACCGGGTTCACCGAGGACCTGGCGCGCCGCCGCGGAATCGATCCTCTGGTCGGCTACGGCGAGACCACCACGTTGTTCCCCATGATGCCCGGCGCCGACGAACTGAAGGTCAAGATCGTCGCGGACGCGATGAACCTGCGGATCGTCGGCGGCCAGGTCGTGAGTTCCCTTCCCGCGACCGACAAGGTCGACCTCGTCACCCTGGCCATTCAGCAGGGGCTGACCCTGCGGGAACTGGCCCGCTTGAGCTACAGCGCCCAGCCCTGGCAGAGTTTCTTCCCCGCGCGCAGCGCCATCGTGGAGGCGTGCGAAAACGCCCTCGACAGCTACGCGCAGCGCCGGGAAACGGCCGAGGCGGCCGAACCCCTGGAGTGCATCTGATCCGGGCGATTGTCCCCCCTTTCGCCCTCCATGATACCGGATTGTCTCCGGGGTTCGGCCGCCGTCCGTTCCCTTCTCTGGATCGAAACCGGGGTTTGCGCAACCCGCGCGGCATCCTCCGACGCTTCTTCCGCGTTTCTGCGCCGCGTTCGCACGGTCGACGATCGTGAATCCTTCGGGCTATGCTTCGGTTCGCCCCGTCGAAGGGGTCCCGTCCCGGGAGGAGAATCGAAGGCATGAGCAGGAACTGGCCGTCCGATCTGAAGGTCCACGTCGTTTCCCACACCCACTGGGACCGCGAATGGCGGTTGCCCATCGACTTTTTCCAACTCAAGCTGCAGCGATGCCTTGACCATCTCTTCGAGATCATGGAGGCGGATCCCTCCTACCGCGCCTTCCTGCTCGACGGCCAGGCCGTGATGGTCGAAGACTATCTTGAAGGGCGTCCCGAACGCGCCGCACTCTTCGAGTCCTACGTCCGGGAAGGCCGCCTGCAGGTCGGTCCCTGGTACACGCTGGTCGACAACAACCTGATCGACGGGGAATCCATCGTCCGCAACCTGTTGACCGGTACCCGCCTGGCCGCCCGGCGCGGCGGGGTCATGCGCGAGGGATACCTCATCTCCTCCTTCGGGCACTGCGGCCAGATGCCCCAGATCTTCGCCGGCTTCGGGATCGGCAGCATCCTCTTCTCCCGGGGAATCTCCGAATGGCAGGTCCCGAGCGAGTTCCTCTGGCAGGCGCCCGACGGGACCCTCGCCCTCGCCCTGCATCTCCCCGACCGCTACACGAAGTCGAACTGGTATTACCTCGTCCATCGCCCGGGCGTTCTCGGACGGGACGGGCTCGACTGGAAATACCGGTGGCCCGCCGACTTCCCCGTGCACGCCTGCGACCGGGATTCGGCCGACAACTACTGGTTCCGTTGCGACGAGCGTCTCGACGGGAACGAGGCCGCCTGGGTCCGGTGCGCGGAGACCCTCGTGGAAAAGGGCCTGGCGCATTCGACGGTGCCGATCCTGCTGGCCATGGACGGCGTCGATCATCTCTTTCCGACGGGAACGACCCCGAGGATCATCGAAGCGGTCAACCGCCGTTTCGGCCGCGAGATCTTCGTTCACTCGACCCTGCCGGCCTATGTCGCCGACGTGCGCGCCTACATCGAGTCGAACGCCGTCGATCTGGAACGGCGCGAGGGGGAGATGCGCCGGCCGATCAAAGTCCCCGCGTTCAACCAGCTTCTGGCCGGCACGGTTTCGGCGCGGATGCCGATGAAGCTCATGAACTACGCCGCCGAGACGGCCCTGATCCGGGTCGCCGAACCCCTGGCGACCCTCGCATGGCTGGCCGGCTCGGAATATCCGGCCCGGTTTCTCGACGGGGCCTGGCGGCGGCTCATGCAGAACCATGCCCACGACGGCATCTGCGGGACGAGCATCGACGCCGTTCACGAGGACATGGTCTACCGCTTCGGCCGGGCCCGGCGCACCGGCGGGGTCCTGGCCGAGCGCGCGCTGCAGGTCCTCGTCGGCCGCATCGACACCTCTTCCTTCGGGGAACCGTCCATGGCGCTGACCGTCTTCAACCCGGGCGCCGCCCGGTCTTCCGCGGTGGTGCGGGCCGTGATCGACGTTCCCGCCGAGTGGGAGAGCGACGGAATCGCCCTTCGGGACAGGGAAGGCGGGGAGGTTCCCTGCCAGATCTTCAGCAAGCAGCGCCAGGAACGGGAGATCCTCGCCGATCACGACGCCCAGCTCGGGTTCCTATGCATGCGTTACGAGATCGAATTCCTCGTCGAGGACCTCCCCTCGTTCGGCTATCGCACCTTCCGGGTCGTTCCGGCGTCCTGGAAGGTCGAACGGCCCTCGCTGGTCGTCGGTCCGGCCGCCGTCGAGAACGAGTTCCTTCGCGTGGAGGTTGCATCGGACGGATCCGTCGTCGTCACGGACAGACGTTCGGGGGAACGTTACGAGGGACTCATGGTCTTCGCCGACGGCGGGGACATCGGGGATTCGACGACGTTCGTTCCGCCGATGGGGGACGCGACGTTTCTGTCGACCGGATCCCCGTCGGTCGTCTCCGTTTCGCACGCGGGGATGCTGCGGGCGACCCTGGAGATCCGCACGGAGTTCCGCATCCCGGCCCGGTGCGAACCGCCGCGGAAACCCGTGGAACTCGTCGAGACCGCGCAACCGTTCAAGGCGCACCGGTCCGGGGAACTGGTCGCCGTGCCGATCCGTTCGGAAATCACGATCGAACGCGGTTCCCGGCGGGTGGAGATCCGCACGGAGATCGAGAACACCGCCCGGGACCACCGGTTGCGCGTCCTCTTTCCGACGGGATGCCGGGAAGCGACCGAATGGTTCGCGGACGCCCCGTTCGACGTCGTGGAACGGTCCATCGAGCTGCCGGATACGCGCGAATGGGTCGAACAATGGCCGGAAACGCAGCCGTGCCGCGGACTGACGGGGGTCTCGGACGGCCGGCGGGGCCTGGCCGTCCTGCCGAAGGGGATTCCGGAAGCCGCCTGCATCGACGACGAATCCCGGACGCTGGCCCTGACCCTTCTGCGCTGCACGCGACGATCGATCGGGGAGAACTACGACGAGGAAGGATCCCAGTGCCTCGGCCGCCACGTCTTCGAATACGCCCTGGTCCCGTTTTCCGGAACCTGGGAGGAAGCCGGTCTCGTGGCGGAATCGGCGGAGTACCGCACCCCCTTGCGCGCGGCCCTCTTCGCCGCCGGCCGGAAGGGCGACCTGCCGTTGCAACGTTCCTTCCTGGAACTGCGGGCGGATTCGGGATCGGTGACGGTGAGCGCCTTCAAGCGGAGCGAGGACGGGAGCGGGTGCGTCCTGCGTCTCGTGAACGCCGGCGCCGGATCCGCCGCGGTCTCGATCGGCCTGGCCCCGCTTTTCGGGAAGGCGACGGCGGTTCGTCTCGATGAAACGCCGGCGGACGGTCCGGAGATCCTCGTCCGCGACGGCAGGGCCGAGGTGGAACTCGGGCCGAAGAGAATCGTGACGTTGCTTCTCGAACCGCTTGCCGTCCGGCCATGAGGGCATCGACCCGACGTTTCCGAATCGGCTGCGGCGCCCCCTTGCCTGGGGGAGATCCGTAGGGGGGAAGGATGGGGAAGATCATCCTTGGAGAGAACCTCGAGGTCCTGCGGGGGATGGCCGCCGAAAGCGTCGATCTCGTCTATATCGATCCTCCCTTCAACACCGGGCGCCGCCAGGAACGGGTCCGGATCCGGACCGTCGCCGACGAGAAGGAGGGGGACCGGACGGGGTTCGCGGGGCGCCGGTACCGCACGGTCGAAGTCGGTTCGAGCGGGTTCGACGACGTTTTCGACGACTACATCGGCTTTCTGCGGCCCCGCTTCGAGGAGGCCCGGCGGGTTCTTCGTCCCCGCGGCAGCTTCTTCCTGCACATCGACTGGCGCGAGGCGCACTACTGCAAGGTCTGTCTCGACGGGATCTTCGGGCGGTCGTCGTTCCTGAACGAGATCATCTGGGCCTACGACTACGGGGGCAGGAGCCGGAAACGGTGGCCCGCCAAGCACGACACGATCCTCTGGTACGCCAGGGATCCCGGCGACTACACCTTCCGGTACGAGGAGATCGATCGGATCCCCTACATGGCCCCGGGACTGGTCGGCAGGGAGAAGGCGGCGCGCGGGAAGACGCCCACCGACGTCTGGTGGCATACGATCGTCAGCCCCACGGGCCGGGAGAAGACGGGATATGCCACGCAGAAACCGCTGGGGATCCTGGAGCGCATCGTCAAGGTGCATTCGAACCCGGGCGACACGGTGCTGGATTTCTTCGCGGGCAGCGGGACGACGGGCGAGGCGGCGGCGCGCCACGGCCGGGATTTCATCCTGGTGGACGACGGTCCGGAGGCGGTGCGGACCATGGCGCGGCGGCTGGCGAAGTACGGGCCCGAGTGCGTCGGGTTCGATCCGGCGGGATGAGCGACGGGAACGGCGCGGGAGCGGGCGCAATGTCTCGACCTTCGCGGATCGTGCGCGATAGGCTCCCGGCCCGTTTCAGCGCGTCGTCCGGCGGTCCCGACCGCCGGCGGCCGATCCGAAAGGAGATCGTCCACCGTGAACGCAAACCGACTTCAGGATCCCGTCTTCGCCCCGTTGCCCCTGGGAAGCGTCCTGCCGCGGGGCTGGCTCCGGGACCAGCTGCGGATTCAGGCCGACGGGTTGACCGGGCATCTCGACGAATTCTGGCCGGACGTCGCCCGCAGCGGCTGGATCGGCGGCGACGCGGAGGGCTGGGAACGGGGGCCGTACTGGCTGGACGGGCTGGTCCCCCTGGCCTTCCTGCTGCGCGACGAATCCCTCGTGCGCAAGGCGGACCGCTGGATGGACTACATCCTTTCCCACCAGGACGAGGATGGTTGGCTCGGGCCCTCGCCGGACGGGCGTCAGGATCCCTGGCCGGTGTTCGTCTTCGCCAAGGCGGCGATCCTCTATCACGAGGCGACGGACGACGAACGGGTCGTTCCGGCGCTGGAACGGTTCTTCCGGAAACTGGACGCCCTCCTGGACGGCGCGCCCCTTTCCTCCTGGGCCGCGATGCGGTGGCCCGACCTGCTTCCGAGCCTCTTCTGGCTGTACGGAAAGAACGGGGACGACGGGCTCCTCCGGCTGGCCGGCCGCGCCTCGCGACAGGGATACGACTGGCGTTCGCATTTCCTCGACCTGCCGTTCCCGGAGAAACGGGACAAGTGGGCCTACGACAACCACGTGGTGAACCACGCCATGGCAATGAAGACCGCGGCCGTGCTCTACCGGATGACCGGGGATCCCGAGGACGCGGCGCTGGCCTGGATCGCCGTCGAGACCATGGATCGCCACCACGGCCAGGCCACGGGGGTCTTCACGGGCGACGAATCCCTGGCCGGGCTGATGCCCTCCCAGGGGACCGAGCTGTGCGCGGTGGTGGAGTACCTCTTCTCGCTGGAAACCCTCGTTTCCGTCCTGGGCGGAGTGCCGTTCGCCGACCGGCTCGAGAAGATCGCCTTCAACGCCCTGCCGGCGACGTTCAAGCCCGACATGTGGGCCCATCAATACGATCAACAGGCCAACCAGGTCCTCTGCGCCGTTTCGGAGGAAAACGTCTGGACGAACAACGGGCCGGAATCGAACATCTACGGCCTGGAACCGAACTTCGGATGTTGCACCGCCAACATGCACCAGGGATGGCCGAAGTTCGCCATGCACCTCTGGATGCGGAGCGACGAGGAAGGGTTGGCCGCGATCGCCTACGCCCCGTGCGAGGTCCGCACCCGGATCGGCGGGGCGGCCGTGCGGGTGGAGGTCGACACGCGGTATCCCTTCCGGGACGAGATCCGGATCCGGGTTCGCGCGGAAGCCCCGGCGAAGTTTCCGCTCCTTCTCCGGATTCCGGGATGGTGCCGGGATGCCCGGGTGGATGTGGACGGAAGCGTCGAGGACGCCGACGCAGGCGCGTTCCACCGGATCGACCGGACGTGGGACGGCGAGATCGAAATCCTCTTGACGCTTCCGATGCGCGCCGCACTGCAGGAACGGTTCGGCGGGGCGGTGTCGATCGAACGGGGGCCGCTGGTCTATTCCCTGCGGATCGGCGAGGAATGGAAGCGGATCCACGAGGATGTCGAGGGCCGCGAATTGCCCCACGGCGACTGGGAGGTGCATCCGACGACGCCCTGGAACTACGCGCTGGCGATCGATCGGGATCATCCGGAGCGATCCCTCTCGTTCGAGGAGCGCAATCCGGAGGCGCCCGTCTTTTCGCCGGAAGGGGCGCCGGTCGTCGGGCGCGTCCGGGGTCGACGCCTGCCGTCCTGGGGCATGGAAAAAGGCGCCGCGGCCCCGCCCCCGCAGAGCCCCGTGGAATCGGGGGAGCCGGAGGAGGAACTCCGGCTGCTTCCCTACGGGTGCACGAACCTGCGGATCACCGAGTTTCCGGTGCTGGGATGAAATCCGCGCCCCCCTCCCGGTCGGCGCCGAGAACGGTGCTGGGCGTGTTCGCGCATCCGGACGACGAGGTCGTGCTCGGTCCTCTTCCGGCGAGGTACGCCCGGGAAGGCGCCGCCGTCCGCCTGGCTTTCGCGACCGACGGGAGCGAAGGAGTCCGCGAACACGCGGGCATCCCCGCCGGCGCGGCGCTGGCCGCGGAACGCCGCAGGGAGGCGGCCTGCGCCTGCAGGGCGCTGGGGGCCGATCCCCCGATCTTTTTCGGTCTCGACGACGGCCTCGGCGCCCGCGAATCCCCGGAAGCGGCGGGATTGTCCGCCCGTGTCCGCCGCCTGTTCGAGGACCTGCGTCCCGACGTCGTCATCACCTTCGGTCCGGACGGCGTGACCGGCCATCCCGATCACATCCTGGTGGGCGCGGCGGTTACCCGGGCGTATCGCTCGATGGCGCCGGCGGATCGTCCGGGGGCGCTCTACTATGCGGGACTCGAGCCGGAAGCCCTGGCGGGACTGCCGCCCGCGGCCGAACCCCTGGTTCGGGCGATGACGGCCGGACTGCGCGCGGCGGAAGGACGGGGTCCGGCGGTTCGGATTCCGTACCGGGACGAGGACCTCGAAAAGGCCCGCCGGGCCTTTCTCTGTCACCGTTCCCAGTTCACGCCGGCGGAGGCGGAGGAGATCCTGGACCGGATCGAACGGTTGTTCGCGGACGGCGTGACCCTCCGCCGATGGACCGGGGAAACGGAGTGAGTCGTCCCCGGTCGCCCGGGCGGATCGTTCCGCAGGATCACGAATCCGCGGCGTCGCCTTCCGTTTCGCTTTCCTCGGTGAGGATCTCGTAAATCCGCCGGGCGGCCTCCGTGTCGCCCTCCTGTTCGCAGGCGCGGGCCAGGGCGATCATGATCTCCGGATCGTGGATCTCCTCCCCGCGGGCGGCGCCGGCCTGTTCGAGGTAGGACTGGATCGCGGCCCGCGCCTCGGCGCCGCCCCGTACGGCGGCGACGCACAGGGCCCATTCCCGCGCGGCCGCAATGCGGATCTGGGCCACGGCCCGGGCGTCGGGATCCTCGACGACCCGGTCGGCGAGGGCCAGGGCCTCTTCGTTGCGGTTCATGCGGCGATAGAGGGCGGCCAGGGCGAGCTTGGGCGAATGTTCCTCGGGATGGGCGCGAACGCATTTCTCGAGGGTCGCGGCGGCGTTTTCGAGATCGCCGATGGCCTCGAGACATTCGCTGAGGCCGATGTAGGCGGCCCACAGGGTCGGCGTGAAGGCCTGTCCCTGTTCTTCGGCGAGGAAGGCGGCGAACTGTTCGGCGGCCTTTCGATGGTTCTCCGAGGCGGCCAGGGCCGAGGCCAGGTGGAATTTCAGGAACGACGAGTCCGGATGTTCGGAGACCAGCTTGCGCAGGATCGCTGCCGCCTCCGGAAAGGCCCCGCGCTGCAGGGCGCCGTAGGCGGCGGCGAACTCCGGGCCGGCTTCTTCGTATTCGCGGGCTTCCCTCTCGGTCGCGTTGACCAGGAGAAGCTGGTAGGCGGCTTCTTCCTCGGCCGCGCCGACCACCACCTCGCGGATGTCGGGATCCCGGGGCGGGGGCCGCATGCGCCTTCGTTCGCGCGCCGGATCGGGCGTCCGCGGAGGGGGCGCCGGGGGAGGCGGGATCCGTTCTTCGAGCGACGGATCGCCCGCGGCCCATTCGCGGGCCGCTTCGAGGAGGCTCTTGATCTGTCGTGGGTCTTCCGATTCGTCGGCCTGCCGCAGGAGGTCTTCGACGAGTCGCCGGCGCAGGTTCGCGATTTCCGATTCGACCGAGGCCCTTTCCTCGGGCGAACAGCGGGGAAGGAGGGCTTCGAAACTTTCCAGGGCGGCGGGCAGATCTCCGGACCGGGCCAGGCGGTCGGCCCGGGCGATCAGGGTGGAGACGTCCTTCTTGGCTTTGCGGAAGAAAGGCATGCGTCGGTTCCTCGAAGCGCGGCGTCCGGTCTTTCCGCGCCGTGTCCCGCGGGGAACGGATCCGCGTCGCCCGCGATGCGCTCGACCCGATTCGCGCAATCGACCGGATTGTAGATCCCCGTCGCCCGATTCCAAAGAGGAACCGCGGAAGGTCGCGCCCCGTCGGACGGCGCGGGGGATCATTCGCCGGATCGATCGGGGTCTTCCGGCGTTTTCCCGTTCGGCGGATATCCGAAGAGACCGCGCACGACGGGAATCAGGCCGATCACGATGAAAAGAAGCGGCAGGGTGAGCGTCAAGAACTTCTGTCCCGCGAAAAGAAATCGGCCCAGCAGGGCGATTCCGACGCCCACGAGGATGAAGATCATGCCGCGCCGCATGGATTCCCGGCGGGAGACGGCGCCGCGCTTCGCCCCGCACGATTTCTCCGCCCGTGCGGAGGGGCTGCTGAAGATTCCGACGATCCCGACGACCGCCAGCACGAGCATGACGATTCCCAGCAGGAGGACTCCGATCCCGGAGGCGGCGCACATGTCACGACTCCCTTTTTGCGCGGGAAACGAGGCCGGACGCCGGCCGGTTCCCGCGGCGCATCGTAGCAGAGGAACGGGGCCGGATTCGAGGAGCCGGAGGAGACGACATTTCGTGCGCCGGGTGTAACCCCGGGCTCCCCGCGCGCCACAGACAGGGTGAAGGATCCAACCTCGAAAGGAGATCGATGATGAAGAAGAGGGATGCACGGAATTCGACGGTGCGGAGATGGGGGCTTGCGGCGGCGTCGTCGCTTCTGGTGATCGCGTTCGCGCTGCCCGCATTCGCGCAGGCGCGCGGCGGCAAGGGCGGCAAGGGCATGATGGGCGCGGACCGCGATCCGGAGACCGCAGCCAGGCGGATCGTCGAACGGATGACCGACAGGCTCGACCTCACCGAAGAGCAGCAGGCGGAGATCCTGCCGATCGTTCAGGAGCAGGTCGAACAGCGCCGGGCGCGATGGGAAGAGACCCGCGAACGGGTTCGACGCCAGCGGGACCGCATGTGCGCGGATCGCGGCGAGCATTGGGAGGCGCTCAGGAGTTCGTTGAGCGGGATCCTCACGGACGATCAGCTCGAGACCTGGGAACGGCTCCACGAGGAACGCCAGGAGCGGATGCGCCGGGGACGGCATTGTTCCGGCGACCGCCGCGGCGGCGGCCGGCGGGGTTCGCACCGGGGCGGCGGACGCGGTTCCTGCCGGTGGTGATCCGCCGGGCGCAGGAAACCCTGCGGAGATCGGGATGCCGATCCGCGAACGAAACGACGAGAAACCCTCCGGGGCCCGCCCCGGAGGGTCCTCGTTCTCGGGACTGGGGTCCGGGAGGCGGACGCGATACGATCCCTGCGAGGGGGCGGAAGCCCCGCCGGCGCGATGAAGAACGAAGCCCGATACGCAACGGTTCCGCCGACGGCGAGTGCGGTCCGTCCGGCGACCCTGTTCTGGTGGGTGTTCCTCATGGATCCCGGCGGTCCGGATGCGGGGAGTTCGCCGGCCGAAAGCGATCTCGAGGATGTGCGCCGCACCCTGGAAGGGGACGGCGAATCGTACCGCGCGCTCGTCGAACGCCATCAGGCCCAGGTGGGACGGATGATGTGGCGGTTCGACCGCGATCTCCGCACGCACGAGGAACTCGTACAGGATGTCTTCGTGGAGGCCTACCGGAGCCTGGACCGCTACCGGGGCGACGCGCCGTTCTCGCACTGGCTGGCCCGGATCGCGACCCGCGTCGGCTACCGGCACTGGAAGGAGAAGGCGCGGGCGCGGCGCCGGACGGTTCCCCTGGAGGAATGGGATGAGGACGGAACCGCCGCGCCGGGGGAAATGACCCCGTCGGAGGCGGCGGAGTGGGTCCACCACCTTCTCTCCCGGCTTCCGCCCCGGGATCGCCTGGTGCTCACGCTCCGGTTCCTGGAGGATCGGACGGTGGAGGAAACCGCCCGTCTCATCGGCTGGAGCCCGTCGATGGTCAAGGTGCAGACCTGGCGCGCGCGGCGGAAGCTGGAGACGCTGGTCGGAAAAACGAAGGAGGACGATCGGTCATGACGAGATCCTTCGACACGATACGGGAAGTCATGCGGCGGGCCCGCGAGGACGAACCTCCCCCGGTCGACGTGGCCGATCGGGTGATGCGGCGGCTGGCCGCCGCGGAGGTCCGTGCGGTTCCGGACGAGTCCGCTCGAATCCTGACCTGGATGGCCGGCGCCAGCGCCGCGCTGGCGGTGCCGGCGATCATCCTGCTGATCACGGCCTGGAACACGGTGACCGATCCCCTGACCGGTCTGCTCTTTTCCTTCTGGTGGGGATGATCATGAACGGCGAACAACCGACCGCCGGCCTTTCGCCCGGAAACGCGGGGCGGGGACGGAAACCCTCGAAACTGCGCTGGATCCTCCCGGGCGTCCTGATCCTTCTGAGCGGCATCGTGATCGGCGCGGGGGGAACCGCCTACGTCATGCAGCGGAAGGTGTTGAACCAGATCCGCCATCCGGTGCGGTTGCCGAACCGCTTCGAGGAACGGTTGACGCGCGGTCTGAATCTCACCCCGGAACAGAAGGCCGCCGTGGAGGAGATCGTCCGGCGGCATTCGGAGAATCTCCAACGGATTCGCGAAGAATCCGTGCCCCGGATCCGGGAGGAGATGCAGGCGATGCAGCAGGAGATTCTCGACGCGTTGGACGAGGAACAGGCGGCCGTTCTGCGGCACCGGTTCGACCGGGTTCACCGGCGGTTTCCGTCCTATTGCGGCGACTGGATGCAGCAGGAGCGGATGCGTCAGGGACCGATGATGCGCCGCCGGCAGGAATGGGGCCGGCATCCCGACGGCTGCGAGGGGAACCCGGACGAGTGCGAATCCGGGACGGGCAGGGGACCGTAACCGGGCCGTAGCCGGATCGGTTTCCCCCCTCGGGCGGATCGGCGCATCCCGCGGGGGAACCGCGCCGCGACGGCCGATCGGCATCGGGTCGAGCGCGATCCGGCGCTCGCCGACTCCCTCCCTCTTCTGGTACAGATCGGAACCGGGAGGGTTCCCCATGAGGAATCGGATCGTGTCGCGCCGGTTGTCCGCCGCCGCCCTTCTCGGCTTTGCGCCGATGCTCGCGCATTCCCAGGAGGCGTTTCCGCCGTCCCGCGCCCTGGGCGCGGAGATCGCCGCGGGGATCGGCGCCGCATCCGGCGATCTCACCCTCTCGGGGATCTATCCGCCCCGCGGGAACACCTACGAGATCAAGACGCCTTTGGACGGCATGGTCTGGGGCGTACGCGGGATGGTGCGCGCGGACCGGCTCCGGCTGCGGGCGGCCTATTCCTCCCTGAACGCCGACGACGGAGACCTGACCGACAAGGACCGGGATCCTTCCGGCGACCTCTGGTCTTTCAGCCGGTCCAACGCCGACAACCGGGCCTCGCAGTGGGAGGCAAGGGCCGGGTGGGAAGCCCTGGCGAAGGCCTCGGAAACCGGCTGGGGATACTCTCTCGAAGGGGGCCTCGGCTACGTCCGCCAACAGATCGACGTCACCGCCACGAACAAGCGCTTCGAACTCCCGGCGCAGGGCCCGGCCCCGGGCGTCTTCCTCGGGGAACATCCGGGAACGTTTCTCGACGATTCGATCAAGACCGACGGATTCCTCCTCTACCTCCGGGGGAACGTGACGCATCCCGTCGGCGGGTTCCGTCTTGCCGGGGAGCTGGAAGGGCGGTTCCTGCCGGGGCTCGACACCGAGTTCCGCGAGGTGCGATACCCCGACCGGCCGGAGATCACCGTGCGGCGCGGCATCGATCTCTCGGGCGACGGATGGGCGGTCGAGGCCGCGGTGCGGATCGAGCCGAAAATCCCCTATCGCGCTTCCCGATGGTTCGTCCGTCTCGGGTACCGATGGATGTCGTACGAGACGACGGGAAACGACCTGGACTGGAGCTACATCGATCCCGCGATGGAGAACACGCTCGAGGTCGACCAGGGAACGGTGTTTCTGGACGGCGGCGCCCGGTTCTGAATCGGGGGCCGAAGGCTTCGAGCGCGGAAAACGATGCTCCCCGGCCGGCGGCGGAAGGATGCGAAATCCATGACGGACGACGGGATGATCGAGGCGGGAAGAACCCCGAAGAACCCGGGACACGGCGGCCTGTCGATCGTCCGCAGGCTCGCGGAGACCGCGGGGATTTTCCTGGCCGCCGCCGCCTTGCTCGGGTACCTCGGCAGGTTCTGGTGGTTCGCGGACAACCTCTCCCATTTCCGCGTCCAGTACGCGGCCGGGCTCGCCCTGGTCGCCGTGATCCTCTTTCTGCTGCGGCGTCGCGAGGCGGCCGGATGGTTCCTTCTCGTCGCCCTGATCAACCTCGCCGAAGTGCTTCCCTACTGGTTCCACGGTCCGGCGGAAGCGGCCGACCCCGGAACGTTCTCCAGGGCGATCCTGATGAATGTGAACAGCCGCTCGGGCGATCCCGGCAGGGTTGCGGAGACGATCCGGCATTACGATCCGGACCTGGTCGTTCTGGAGGAGGTCACCGACGGCTGGCTTGAGACCCTCGAAGGGGCGCTTGCCGGGTATCCGCACCGGGAAACCTCGCCGCGGTCCGACAACTTCGGCATCGCGTTGTACAGTCGGTTCGCTTTCCTGGATTCGGGCGTGGTCTTTCCCGGGGAATCAAAGGTGCCGTCGATCCTTGCCGATCTCGAGGGACCCGGCGGCCGGTTCCGCCTGATCGCCGCCCATCCGTTGCCGCCGATCAGCCGCGGCTATGCCGACGCCCGGAACCGTCAGCTTCGAGCGTTGGCGGATCTGGTGCGGGAATCGAAGGATCCGGTTCTGTTGCTGGGGGACCTGAACGCCACGCCCTGGAGCACCCATTTCCGCCGTCTGCTCCGGCGGTCGGGGCTCAGCGACAGCCTGAGAGGCGCCGGCCTTCAGCCGAGCTGGCCGACCTTTCAACCGCTTCTCCGGATTCCGATCGACCACTGCCTCTATTCGCCCCGGATCCGGATCGTCCGAAGGAGACTGGGGCCGGCGATCGGCTCCGACCATTTCCCGCTGATCGTCGATTTCGAGATCCGGCGGACGGCGACGGCGGAGCAAGAGGAATAGGAGGGCACCGTCGCCGGCGGCTTCCTTCTCGTAGCGGTGGCGGGGTCTTCGCGACCGTCGTATTCTTGCCTCGCTGTCCGCACGCGAAGGCCGAAGAGCCGGAGAGAGAAAGGAAGGCGGGATGCGTTTCACCAAGATGCACGGGGCGGGGAACGACTACGTCTACGTCGATCTCTTCCGGGAAGAGGTCCCGGATCCCGAGAGCCTGGCACGGGCGATCAGCGATCGCCACAAGGGCGTCGGTTCGGACGGGCTGATCCTGATCGCCCCGGCGGAGGGAGCCGACGGACGGATGATCATGTACAACGCCGACGGCAGCCGCGGAAAGATGTGCGGCAACGGGATCCGGTGTGTTGCGAAATACCTGTACGACCACGGGTACGCTCGAAGCGCCGTCCTGCGCATCGAGACCGACAGCGGACCGCGGGACGTCGAGGTGGAGGCGGAAAACGGGCGCGTCGTCCGGGCCAGGGTCGACATGGGCCGACCCCGGTTCGAACGTTCGGCGATCCCGATGACCGGCGGGCCGGGTCGCGCCTGGGGCGAGCCGCTCGATCTCGAGGAGGGATCGGTCGAGGTCTACGCCCTTTCGCTGGGCAATCCGCATTGCGTGGTCTTCGTCGACGATCCGGAGGAATATCCCGTGGAAACGGTCGGGCCGCAGTTGGAACGGCACGCCGCCTTTCCGGAGCGCGCCAACGTCGAATTCGTTGCGGTGGAGAATCCGCACCGGATGGTCCAGCGAACCTGGGAACGCGGATCCGGGGAGACGCTCGCCTGCGGTTCCGGGGCGACGGCGGCGGCGATCGTCGCGATCGAGCGCCGACTGGCGGAACCGCCGGTCGTTGTCCGTCTCCGCGGAGGCGATCTGGAGATCGATTACCGGCCGGGCGGGGTCCCCTTTCTCCGGGGCGAGGCCGTCGAGGTTTTCCGGGGCGAATGGCCGGATTAGGCGGAACCCGCCCTCCGTTGCCGCCGGGCGATCGGCGCTGAAGGACGTTCCCTCCGGGGACGTCCCGATCGCGTCAAGCGCACCTTGACAGCAAATCCGGCGGTGTGATATGCGGGTTTCAGCATCCACCAGGGAGTGTCTTCCATGCGCCGATGCCTCCTTCTGCTGCTCTTCGCCTCGGTCGTTCCCGCGTTCGGCGCGCCGCCGGTGGTGTCCAACGTGCGGGCATCCCAACGGCCCGGAACGAAACGGGTCGACATCTACTACGATCTCGCGGACGCCGACGGCGATCCGCAGCGGATCGTGATCTCCGCTTCGTCCGACGGGGGCGCCACGTACACGCTGCCCTGCACGACGCTTGCCGGCGCCGTCGGCGAGGGCGTGGCGCCCGGCGAGGATCTTCACGTCGTGTGGGACGCGGGCGTCGACTGGGACGGGAACTGGGTCCAGGACTGCTGCGTCCGGGTCAGCGCGTACGATCGCGACAGCGTCCCGGCCCCGCAGGGGATGGTCCATGTCCCGGGGGGGGCTTTCCAGATGGGAGACGGGCTCGAGGACGGAAGCCTCGACGAACGTCCGGTCCGCAACGTGCAGGTGGCGGGCTTCTTCATCGACGAGACCGAGGTAACCTGGGCCCTGTGGGAAGAGGTCAAGTGGTGGGGCAACCACAACGGCTATTCGATCTCCGGGGGCGAATGGAAGGGGGAGGATCATCCGATCGAGAACGTCTCGTGGCACGAGGCGGTGAAGTGGTGCAACGCCCGCTCGGAACGCGAAGGTCTGAGTCCGTGCTACTACCGCGACGAGGACCATCGCTCGGTTTACAGGGACGGACAATGCGAGCTGACGAACGCCTTCGTCGATTGGGACGCCGACGGCTATCGCCTTCCGACGGAGGCCGAATGGGAAAAGGCCGCCCGCGGGGGGCGCACGGGCCGGCGGTTCCCCTGGGGAGACACGATCAGTCACGAGACGGCGAACTACTACGCCAGCCCGGGGACGTACGACTACGACGTCAGCCCGACGGCCGGGTACCATCCGGCCTACGGAACGATGCCGAGGCCTTTCACGGCGCCGGCGGCTTCGTTCGATCCCAACGATTACGGCGTGTTCGACATGGCGGGCAACGTCGCCGAGTGGTGCTGGGATCGGTACGACGGGATGTACTACGGGACGCCCGGAACCTTGGACAACCCGAAGGGGCCGGACGAGGGATCGCAGCGGGTGTTCCGGGGCGGGGGATGGGTGGACGTCGCGGCGGCGTGTCGCGTCGCGGAACGGAGGGGAGACGAGCCGTACCACGAGCGCGAGGCCTGCGGCTTTCGCACGGTGCGCAGGCAGTAGAGGCCTGGATCGCATGAGATCCGTCGACCGAAGAGGAAGGGGGCCGGGGAGATTCCCGTTGATGTCCCTTCCGACCGGGATCGCGCGTCGCAGGGCGGGACGACCGGTTCCGCGGAGAGGCGGATTCCGATGGGCGGAGGGCGCGTTTCTGGCGGCGTTCCTGTTGCGGGCCGCCCTGTCGCCTTCGCACGCGGAGACCGGGGCGGGGATCTCGAACCCGTTTTCGCTGGAAACACGGTTCTCCGACCAGTCGGCGAGCGCGGCCTCGGGCGAATTCGCCCTCAATACCGTGAACGGCGCCCCCACCGAGCTCGAGGTCGTGGGACCGCACGTGGTGGAGGCGGGGAGCTGGACCCCGTACCGGGTGCGGTGGCACGTGGGCGCACTGGCGCTGGACGTGACCCGGGGCGCCCGGTGGCGGTTCCTGGCGCGCGGCCCGTCGGGCACGGGCATGGTGATGAACCGTTTCTACGCCGGCCGGACGGCGACCGGCGGTGTCGCGACGATCGTCGCCTCCTACGTCGGTCCCGGTGGGGAGGGGCTCGATTCGGCGCCGTTCACGATCACGATCGTTCCCGGCATGCAGGTTGCCGTCGAAGCCGAACCGGCGGAGGGGCGGCCGGGGATGATTACGTTCCGGGCGCACGTGGAGGGGGCTCTCGGCGAGGCAAGAGTTTGCTGGGACCTGGACGGCGACGGGGAGTTCGACGAGGCCGAAGGCCCGACGGCGACGTGGGACTACGGGGGATGGACGGGCACGATCGTCGTCAGGGCGAGGGTGACCGACGAGGACGGCAACCGCCGGATCGCCCTGCGGCCCGTCGTCGTCAACCGGGCGCGCGGAGCGAACGAACCGTTCGTGGAGGAACCCGCCCTGGATCCCCCCGCGCCGGTTTTTTCCCTGCCGGACGAGTTCCGGTCGCCCTTCGTTTTCGATGCTCCCCCGGCGGACGGATCGAGCACGAACGCGGTCGACCGGAGGGACGGCGGACTGGTCGTCATCGCCGGCGATCTTTCGTCCGACGGTTCGACCGGCTGGATGGGGGAAATGGGGCGCGCGATCGAGAAACGATGCGGACACCTCGGAATCGATCCGCCGAACATCGCCCTGCTGGACTGGGTCGGGCCCGCCGCCGGTCCCGCGGAATGTCCCCCGTGGGCGAACGGGATGTTTGGAACGATCATCGAATCCGGTCTCAGGACGTGGGATCCGGACCGGTCGGATCCGGGCGAGATCGCGCCGGAAGAACGTCTCGGATACGACCCGTGGTCCGCGCGGGGTTTCGGGTGGGCGGCCGGGCAGCAGGTTGCGGACTGGATCTACCGGAACAGCGCCGG
This sequence comes from uncultured Verrucomicrobiota bacterium, assembly GCA_964395275.1. GTDB lineage: Bacteria > Verrucomicrobiota > CALLYA01 > CAYNBQ01 > CAYNBQ01 > CAYNBQ01. The sequence continues at coordinate 13,240 of CAYNBQ010000024.1, read as the reverse complement.
GGGCGCTTCCGCGCCGATCGACGCCGGCCGGCCGATCCACCTGATCGGACACGGCGCGGGCGGGTTCCTGGTCGCCGAGGCGGCCCGGATCCTGAAGAACCTCGAGGACGGGTCGGAACCCGTTCTCGTCGATCTCGTCACGATGCTCGACACGCCCTTCGTCGGACGCCGCCACATCGCGGAGGGGGACGGGGGGTTCCCGGACCCGGGGACGATCGAACGTTATGTTTCCTCGTTGTGGGGACGGCTGGAATCCCCGAATTTCCCCGAGGTGCCCGCCGGTCCCCATTACCGGTCCGTTGACATATGGACGGCGTCGGCGCCGGTGCCGGACGGGTACGCCCACGAGTACGCGCACGACTGGTATACCCGGCGGACGACCTGGGATGCGGCGGATCCCTGGGCGAGGCTCGAGCGGGACGGGTTCTACCGGTCGCCGATCGTCAATCCTTCGGCGCGGATCGACAAGTCGACCTCCCTCTTCGTCCGGGGGACGCCGGAGGGGACCGAGCCCGAACCGCCGGACCTCGTTCTCGAGGAGTGGGAGACCTTCGGAGACGCGCTTGCGACGAACGGGACATGGACGTTGACCGAGGCCGCCGACGCCGGAATCTGGACGGATTTCTCCCTGCCGGCCGCCGCGACGGCGCTGGCCTTCGAGTTCCGTTTCGACGGGGCGGGGGACGGAGATTTTCTTGCCGTGCATTTCGCGGATCTTCCCGCGCTCTATCGGGGCCTGGATCTCGAACTGTCCCGGGATTCCTGGGTGCCGGTCGAGGTGCCGATCGAGTGGATTCCCGTCATGGACGGCCGGCTGGTCTTCACCCTGGTGAGCCGCGGGGCGGCCGGCGCCCGCGTCCGGCTCCGGAACATCCGCATCCTGCAGAGCGAGGATCCCGACGCCGACGGATTGACCGTTTTCGAGGAAACGGAGATCGGGACCGATCCGAGGAACCGGGACACGGACGGGGACGGATTGAGCGACGGGGACGAGGTGAACGAAACCCTGACCGATCCGATGCGGGCCGACAGCGACGGCGACGGCCGGTCGGACTGGATGGAGCTGCGGGCCGGCACCGATCCCCTGTCGAAGGGTTCCCTCTTTCGCGTGTGGGCGATCACGCGCGAACCCGGCGGCCCCCTCACTCTGCGGTGGTCGGCCGCGGCGGGAAGGAGCTACACGGTGTACCGTTCCCGGCTTCTCGGCACGGGGAATCTCCGCGTGCTGGCGACCGGGGTGCCGACGGGGGAATTCACGGACGAGGCGCCGCCGCCGGAACGGGTCTTCTACTGGGTCGAGGCCGAGTAGAATCGGGCGGAAGTCCCCCGGCCGCCTCCTTTTTCCCTTCGCCCGCGTCGCGGGTTTCGTGCTTTCCTTCCGGCGGGGAACCCGTGGATCGGGTGGGATCCGCCGGGCGGAGCGGGGACGACATGACGATATGAAGATCCTGACGTGCAACATCCGGTATTTCGGGGCGGAAGACGGGGCGAACCGCTGGGCCCGCCGGAAAGAGGTCTGCATCGGGGTCATCCGGTCGCGCGAGCCGGACATCGTCTGTTTCCAGGAGATGTGGGAGGAGCAGTTCGCGGATCTGGCCGAGGCGTTCCCCGGTCATGCCGCGTACGGCATGACGGACGAAGCCGTGAACCGCCGGCCGTTGAACAGCATCTTCTATCGCACCGATCTCTACCGGCCGATCGCCTCCGGCGGGTACTGGCTGTCGGATCGTCCGCACGTGGCGGGATCGAAATCCTGGGGAAGCGTCTGCGTGCGGTTCGCGAACTGGATCCGGCTGGAGGAGAAATCGACGGGACGGGAGTTCCGCGTGGTCAACACGCATCTGGATCACGTCAGTCAACCCGCCCGGGAGAACCAGGCCCGGCTTCTGTGCGAAGACGCCTCCGCCTACCCGACGGATTATCCGCAGATCCTGACCGGCGACATGAACTGCGACGCCGCGAATCCGGCGGTCCGTATCCTCGAGTCGGCCGGGTGGATCGACACCTACGGCGCCGTGCACGGGACGGAGAATCCGGGTCCCACGTACCACGACTTTCGCGGGCCGGAATACGAATCGGACACCGGGAAGATGGACTGGGTCTTCGTGCGGGGACGGTTCCGGACGGTCGACGCCGGGATCGTCCGCGACGCGATCGACGGCCGTTTCCCGAGCGACCACTATTTCGTAAGCGCCGTCGTCGTGGCGGAATGAGGATCGGAGAAACCCCGGCAGGTCCGCCGCGGCGCGGAACCCGGGCGGGAGGATGATGGTGAACGTGGAGATACGAACGGCCGGAGTCGCCGACATCGACGCGATTCAGCGCTTGAACCGGGAACTGGACCGCTGCCATACCCGGCTCCTTCCGGAGATCTTCCGCCCGGTCGAAGGGGACGCCCGTCCGGATTCCCTCGTGCGGGAGTGGGTCGAAGATCCCGACGCGGACTTTCTCGTCGCCGAGGACGAAGGGGGGATCGTGGGGTTCGTAAGCGTTCGAAAGAGCGCGTCGCCCCCGTATCCGATGTTCCGGCCCCGGGAATTCGCCGTGATCGACGATCTCGTGGTCGGGGAATCCCGCCGCGGTACCGGAATCGGCACGGCGCTGATCGACGCGGCCGCGGGCTGGGCCGCCCGAAGGGGGCTCGGACGAATCCAGGCGACCGTCTGGTCCGCGAACCGGTCGGCGCGGGAGTTCTACGCGCGGCGGGGGTTCCGGCCCGTTCGGGAAACCCTCGAACTGGATTCGAGCCCGGAGACGCGGGATCCGTAGTTCTCAATACACGGTCAGGACGTTGCTTCCGACGGGGGTGGGGGTGCCGAAGGCGTCGATCTCCTTGATGATCGGCGCGACGTAGGCGGGGCCGGCGCCGTCGGTGTCCTCCTCGGGGTTCTCCACCGGATCCCATCGATCCCGGAAATCGAGGTTCACCGAGGAGGTGCACCACAGGAGGATGTCGAGGGTTTCGACGCTCCGTGCGACGTAGGTTTCGCCCTCCGCCGGCAGCCAGCGCACCAGCGAAACGGCGGAGGAACCGCCGGAAGTCTGGCCGTAGTTGCCGGTCGTGAGCTGGGTCACCGCCGGCACGCCGTTGACGCGGATGTCGTTGCACTGGAACGCGCGGTTGCCCCCGTCGGAAAAGTGTCCGGCGAAGATCCGGACCTCGGTGAGATCCATCGGGCGGTCGAAGGTGTAGCGAACGTGCAGGGCGGGTTCGCCGTAGTCCAGGAGAATCAGGGTCATCGAGTTCGAATCGAACTCGCCGTCGGTCAGGTCCGCGACGGTCCCCTGGCTGGCGGAATGGAATCCGCCCGAGACGATCTCCGCGATCTTTCCCTCCAGGAGATCGTCGTCGGCGACCTGCACGGGGAGGGCGGAGTCGCTCACCGCGTTCCACACCGGCGGGTCTTCGCCCGGTCCCGGGGCCGGCGGCGGCAGGGGGCCGTGTTCGTTGAGCGCCGCGTAGGCGTCGTAGGAGGGTTTCTGTCGCGCATGATCCTGGGTCACCAGCCCCCAGAGATCCGCGCCGCCGAAGTCGTCGTACTTGAACCAGAAATAGCGTTCCACGTACGGGGGATCCGCCGGGTTGGCCGGATCCCGAAGGTCGTCGAGAAGTTCGTAGGACTTGGTGAGGTAGAGCGCCTGCTCGGATTCGGTCTGCCAGTAGGTGCTCCAGCCGAGTTCGGTGATCCATACCTTCTTGTGCGAATCGTTGTGGGCGTTCATGACGGCCTTGATCCGCGTGTTCAGGATGTCGTCGAGCCCGGTCCTCCAGGACTGCGGCGGATCCGGATCCGTGTAGGTCTCCGGGTAGGGATGGGCGCCGACGACGTCGAAGGGATGGTATCCGTGGGAGGCGTAGTGATTCTGCAGCGCCGAGGTGTTGTAGAGATCCTCCAGGTAGTTCTCGGAATATTCGAATCCCGCGGGGGAAATCCCTCCCAGAACGACGACGGCGCCGGGGTCGATCGCCTTGATCGCATGGTAGGCGTCGATCAGGAGCAGCCCGTAGGGTTCGGGTTCGATCCGGAAATCCGGTCCCCCGCTCGAGGAACGGTCGAGATCTTCCTCGTTCCAGATTTCCCAGGCGCGGATCGGGTTCGCGCGGTCGTGGTAGTGCTGGACGATCTCCTGCACGCGCGCCGTGAACCGCTGGCGGAAGGAGGCCGTTTCCCAGTCGGCCGAACCGGAATGGGCCACGCTCTGGTAGTCGATCAATCCGAGGATCTTCATCCCCCGTTCGGCGGCCTTGTCGACGATGTAGTCGTACGAGGGATAGTTGATCGGATGATCGCCCGAAAACTCGCCGATGAACTCGACCCGCAGCATGTCGGCGTTGAGCCAGGCCGCGTCGTCGGCGACGGCCGTCGTGAACCCGATTCCGGCGCCGGGGTAATAGGCCGGCGCCGAGAGGCACTTGAGTTCGTCGCGGGTGATCTGCCCGCGGGCGGAGGGCAGGAGGGCGGAGAGGACGAGAAGGAGGATCGTTCGTGGCAGAAGGAGGCTTCGTGGCTGTCCCATACCGCGTCTTTCTTTCCGTTCGAGATCTCCGGGCCGCGCTCGAAACGTAGGGGCCGACCCGGGAAGGGGTCAAGCCGGCGCCGACCGCTCCGCGAAGGGGCCCGCCGCGCCCCTGCACGACATTCGTGGCAATCGCGGCCCGGGCGTGGTTGAATGACGGGCATCGCTGCCCACAGGAGTTTCATCGGATCATGCGCTGCAGATTCTCGGCTTTTCTTGCGGGGCTCGTGATCGCCTGGATCGGGTATGCCGGAGACGCGGCGATCGTCCGGGGTCCCGTGGTCGATCCGCGGGATCCGGGCGACGGCGGCCCGCCGTCGGCGGTCCGCATCTGGTGGCGGACCGACGCCGCAACGACGACCAACATCGCCCGCGCGGCGGAAACGCCGGAGGGCCCGTGGTCGTTCACCGGGACGGATCCGGCCGGGGGCACCGATCACCTCGTCCTCATCGAGGGACTCGATCCGGACGCCGTCTACTGGCTGCAGGTCGAGTCCGACGGGACGGTTTCGGATCCCAGGCGCTTTCGGACCGGAAGGAACCTTCTTGTCAACGGGAGTTTCGAAGCGTGGCATCCGGTGTCGGAGCCCTGGGGCGGCGCCGAACCGGACGGGTGGAACGGCTGGGAACTCTTTCCGTGGGAACCCCCGGGATCCACCAACCCGGACCACATCACCATCGCCATGGACCGCGCCACCGGGATCCCGACGCCCGCGGTCCGGGACAGGGATCATCGGGTCGGCATGGACGAGGGGTGGCGGAGTTGTTACGGCGGCGTCCGCCAGGAGATCCCGGGGCTGGGGCCGGGCGACTACGTTCTGTCGGGATGGGTCGCCTATCTCTTCGACGGAACCGATCCGGCGAAACACCGCGTCGAGATCCTGGTGCGGGACGGCCCGCACGAAGAGGGGAGCGTTCCGGACGGCGAGGCGATCTTCGCGGCGGACCGGGGGGCGGAGATGCACTGGGTTCCCGTGGAGGAAACCGTCGCCTGCACATCGGGAACCCTGACGGTCTACTGCGATCTTCGTTCCGACGACTGGGACGGATCCTCCTTCGCGCATTTCGACGGGATGTGGCTGATGTCGGCCGTTTCGGGCCCGGTCGGATTCTCGGATTTCGAGACGGACCGCGTCGTCAACGGATCGAACTACGACCTCACGATCCGTTACCGGACCGACATCGCAACGACGACGCGGCTGGAATGGGGGCCCACGACCGCATACGGCAACCTGACTCCGGAAGATTCCTCGCTGGTCACGGAACACGAGGTGTCGTTGACGGGGGTTCCTCCGGCCGCCGAACCGTATCATTTCCGCGTCCTTGCGACGGCCCCGCCGGACATCGAAGCGGCCTCGGCCGACCGGACCTTCGACGCGCCGGACGTGGTCCCGGCCTCGGTCGACAGCACGGTCGATCCGAAGAGCGGGACCACGTCGATCATCCGCTGGGAGACCAACTTCGCCACGCCCTGGAACCGGGTCCATTACCGGCCGGTCGGTTCCGGGTCCTGGATCGAGGTTTCCGCGCTCGGGGACCCGGAGGCGCGGACATCGCACACGGCGACCCTGACCGGCCTTTCCCTGGGAACCGACTACGAGTACTACGTCGAATCCTCGGGGCCGGAGACGCTGGCGGGGGAATCCGCCATCTTCCATTTCCAGACGCCCCTGCGTCCCGGCCGGCCCTGGCGGATCGGGATGGCGATGATCGGCGGTTCCATCGCGGACGGCGGGGATGATGTCGGTCCGGCCAACGAGGTGCAGGACATGATCGAACGCGATCATCCGGAGGTGAACGTGTCCCACAGCCTCGGCACGTCCTGGCGGGCCGCGCAACCGGAGGACCCCGGCGAAGGCCCCGACGTGTACGACTGGACCGATCTGGAACGCGACGCCGACCGCCTGATTCCGGGAAAGGCGCTGACCAGCTATTACCAGATCTGGGGGACGGGTCCCGACTGGGTGGAACTGGACAGCCCCAGGTACTGGGAGAAGTTCGAAGACTTCGTCGAGGCGATGGTCGTCCACATCAACGAGCGGTACGGCCCCGTCTACTTCATCTTCGAGAACGAGCCGAACATCTCCCGGGCGCCCGAGGGCTGGAACTGGGCGGACTGGTACATGCACTGCCTGCGGCATTTCTACCCGGCGTTGCATCGCGCCGACGCCGTCACGGGCATGGAGAACAAGGTGATCGCCGGGAATCTCTCGGGGCATGCGGCCGGCGGGTTCGAGGATCTCTACGCGCGGGGGCTCAAGGATTTCTCCGACATCCTCGGCTACCATCCCTACGCCTACGACATGCGCGACGGACTCGACGTCGAGGACCTGGCCAGGATCCACGGGATCCAGGAACGGTACGGGGACGGCGACAAGAAGATCTTCGTCACGGAGGGGTGGGGATCCGGACGGTCCGCGGGATTCGACCGGAGCAGCCCCCTCATCCCGCCGAGCGCGCAGGAAATCGAGAACATGTGGCTGGCGATGACCCGCGGATGGGACAACGTGATGACCCCGCGGGAGAACTGGTCTTCGGACTGTCTCTTCGGGATGCGCTTCTTCTGCGGCAACGACAACTGGGGGGCGATGAACTGGCGGAAACGGGCGATCCCTCAGAAGGACGAGCACGGGAACATCGTCGGCTTCATCGTCGACGGCTACTGGATGACCCCGGACATCGCCCCGTATTTCTGGAACGGCGGGATGTTCGATTTCTACGGGAACTCGAAGGATTGCCTGACCCACGTCTTTCCCGGCGACGGCCTGGTCTTCATGAACCCCGGGTTCGAGCTCCCTTCCGAGCCGCCCTCGTCGCATCTGCCGCACTTCTGGACGGCGGCCGACGACCCGGCCCCGCCGGACGTCTACGCCCTCGACGACGCGATCTTCCACGGGGGCTCCCGCTCCCTGCGTCTCGCGCCGGCGGGCGGGGCGGCCGCGTCCGTGCGCCAGACGACCGTGAAACGGGCGATCCTGCCGGGCGAGTCCTGCACGGCGGGGGTGTGGGTGCGGATCGCGGAGGGAGGCGCGGCGACGGCGCGGTTCGGCCTGAGGTTCTGCGACCGCGACGGCGCGCCCGTGTCGGAGATGTTCGAGACGAGCGCGTCGTCGGCGCCGGACTGGCGGCGCCTGGAAGTCTCGGCAACGGCGCCGGCCGGGGCCGACCGGGTCGAGGTCTTCTGCACGGCGGAGGGATCGGGGATCGTACGGTTCGACGACGTCACCGTCGCCTCCGGGGACGCCGGGGATGCGGGGTTCGTGAAGGGCTACACGCTCGACGAGGAACAGGTCCCCGTGGCGGGCTGCATCGTGCGGACGACCACCGGCGGGTTCCAGGCCCTCTCCGACGAAAACGGGTACTACGAAATGCCCGGGGTGGATGCGGGGACCTACGATTTCATCTGCCGCAAACCGGGATACGTCCCCCACCGGGTGGGAAACCAGACCGTGGCGGCCGGGCGCACGACCTTCGTCAGCTTCAACATGGTGATCCCGCGGCCCGGGCTGGAAGTGGCGCAGGTCTCGTGCGTGCCCGGCGCGATCGTCGCGGAAGGTCCGCCGGCGACCGTGACGGTAACCGTGGCGAACGGCAGCCCGTATCCGAACGACGTCGGCGCGGTGGAACTCTTCGTGGAAGACGCCGGGGCCGACGCCACCGGTCTCTTCCGGATCCTGCCGGATCCGGCGAACCCGCGGCGTATCGAGGCCGGGGCGAGCGCGACGTTCGTCTTTTCGGTGACCGCGGATGCGGCGGCGACCGGCAGGCGTTTCGAAATCAACGCCTACGCCTTCGGCCAGGAGGATCGTCCCGACATGCTGCGCAACGGAGGGTTCGACGCCGAACCCTGGGACGAGTACTGGTCGTTCACGGGCGGCGCGCCGACGCTGGAATGGGCGGTCGACACGGAGGACTACGTTTCGCCGCCCCGCTCGCTGCGGTGTTCGGTGGCTGGCAACGATTACACGTGGAACTGGGCGAACAACTATTCCGCGTACGAAGCCGACGCCGTTCCCGCACATCCGGGCCGCAACTACACCGTCGGCGTTCGGCACCGCGACCGAGCGAGCGGCGCGGTTCCCATCAATCTCTTCATCCAGGAGTACTACTACGACGGCACGAACTGGTTCTACAACGGCCGGCGCTTCGTCGGTTTGCCGCACCGGGACGTCTGGGCGGAAGACGTCATGATCTACGAGACGGGGAGCCCGGAGGTGAATCCGGGGTTGTATCCGACGAGCCGACTCGTTATTTCATGCGGCCCCGGCACCACCCCGGAAGGCGGGTCCGGGCAGACCTGGTGGGACGATCTCTACGTAAAGGAGACCGGAGACTGGCTGGCGGACGATCGCGCGGATTCCGGGGCGGTTCTGCGCGTGACGGACGCCTCCTCCGACGGGAGTTATCTTGCCGTGGAATGAGTTCGTCCGGCCGGGAGGTTGGCCTTTCGACGAATCCCGCGTAGATTGCGGGGCCGATACCGGCGAAACACGATGTTTTCGGGCGGGGAGGAACGGGAGTGAATCTGGCAGTACCGAAAGAGACCGCCGCGGGGGAACGCCGCGTCGCCCTGGTTCCCGATGCGGTGAAGAGGTTGACCGGTTCGGGGTGGACGGTCCGGGTCGAAACCGGGGCGGGCCGGGCCGCCGGGTATCCGGACGAGGAGTACCGGGACGCGGGCGCCGAACTCGTGGCGGACCGCGGCGGCCTGCTCGCGGGCGCCGACCTGGTCGTCCGGGTCCGGAAACCGGAAATCGACGAGCTGAACGCGTTGCGGCCGGGGGCGACCGTGCTGGGATTGGTCGAGCCGTTGACCAGCCCGGAGCTGATCCGCGCCTTCGCCGAGAGGAAGATCACGGCAATCGCCATGGAAACGATCCCGCGGGTCACGCGCGCCCAGTCCATGGACGCCCTGTCGTCCCAGGCGAGTATCGCCGGGTACAAGGCGGTGCTGGTGGCCGCGAACCTGATCGGACGCTACGTGCCGATGCTGGTGACCGCCGCCGGAACCATCGCCCCTTCGAAACTCCTCGTGCTCGGCGCCGGCGTGGCCGGACTGCAGGCCCTGGCGACCGCCCGGCGGCTCGGGGCCGTCATTTCCGCCTACGACGTCCGGTCCAGTTCGAAGGAAGAGGTCGAGAGTCTCGGGGCCCGGTTCATCGAACCGCCCGAGGTCGCGGAAGGCGCGGGCGGATACGCCCGGGAACTCGCCGAGGAGGCCCGCCGCCGGCAGCTCGAACTGCTGCATCCCCACGTGGCGGGCTCGGACATCGTGATCACCACCGCCCAGATCCCCGGGCGTCCGGCGCCGCTGCTCGTCACCGAAGACATGGTCAGGGAGATGAGACCCGGCTCGGTCGTCGTCGATCTGGCGGCCGCCTCGGGCGGCAACTGCGAACTCACCCGTCCGGACGAGGTCGTCGAGGCCCACGGCGTGTTGATCCACGGGATCCGCCATGCGGCCGCCCTGGTGCCGACCCACGCCAGCCAGGTCTACGCCCGCAACATCGTGTCGCTCCTGGGACACCTGGCCCCCGAAGGGGAATGGAAACTCGATTTCGAAGATGAAATCACGGCCGGTTGCATCGTCGTTCGCGACGGCGTGGTGACCCACGAACGCATCCGGGCCGCGATGGAGGAGGGCGCGTCATGACCATCGAATCCCTGCTGGCGGCCGTCACCGTCTTCGTGTTGGCGATGTTCGCCGGCTTCGAAGTGATCACGAAGGTTCCGCCGACGCTTCACACGCCCCTGATGTCCGGTTCGAACGCCATCTCCGGGATCACGATCGTCGGCGCCCTGATCGTCGCGGGCCAGGGCGGATCGCTTCTCGCGACGGTCCTCGGGTTTCTCGCCGTCGTCATGGCGACGATCAACGTCATCGGCGGGTTCATGGTCACCGACCGCATGCTCCAGATGTTCCGCGGCGGGAAGAAGAAATGAGCGCCACCGAAGCCCTCATCAACCTCGCGTATCTCGTCGCGGCCGCGCTCTTCATCGTCGGGCTGAAACGGCTCAGCTCCCCGGTCACCGCACGGTCGGGCAACACGGTGGCGGCGGTCGGAATGCTGCTGGCCGTGGTGGCGACGCTCTTCGAACGGGACGTCCTGAGCGGCGTCGGCGGGATCGCCACGATCATCGCCGGCGTCGTCGTCGGGGGCGCCGTCGGGGCCGTCAGCGCCCGCCGAGTGCCGATGACCGCCATGCCGCAGATGGTGGCGGTCTTCAACGGCTTCGGAGGGGGCGCCTCGGCCCTGGTGGCCTCGGCGGAGATCCTGCGGGGAGGCGGGACCGATTCGATGACGGCCCTCAGCGTGGCGCTTTCGATCGCCATCGGGTGCGTGACCTTCTCGGGGAGCTTCATCGCCTTCGGGAAACTGCAGGGCCTGGTGACGGGCCGGCCCGTCACCTACGCGGGCCAGCGGTTCGTCAACGGGCTGATCGCGCTCCTGGCGGTGGCCGCCGGGGCGGGAATGGTCGCCTGGGCCACCGGCGCCGCGGTCCCCCTGGTCGCGGTCCTGGTGGTGCTGACCCTGGCCACGCTGCTGCTGGGCGTGGCGATGGTGATGCCGATCGGCGGCGCGGACATGCCCGTGGTGATCTCGCTCCTGAACTCGTTTTCCGGGTTGGCGGCGGCCGCCACGGGGTTCGTGATCCTCAACAACGCCCTGATCATCAGCGGCGCGCTGGTCGGCGCATCGGGCCTGATCCTGACGCGGATCATGTGCAAGGCGATGAACCGCTCCCTGGCGAACGTCCTCTTCGGGGCGTTCGGCACCGGCGACGGCGCCGTCGCCGGCGCCGCGGGGGAACGGAAGACCGCCAGGACGATCTCTCCCGACGAGGCCGCGATCCTTCTTGCGTACGCGCACCAGGTCGTCGTGGTGCCCGGCTACGGCCTGGCGGTGGCCCAGGCGCAGCAGCAGGTCCGGGAACTGGCCTCGCTGCTCGAGAGCCGGGGCGTCGATGTCAAGTACGGCATCCATCCCGTGGCGGGCCGCATGCCGGGGCACATGAACGTGCTGCTGGCCGAGGCGAACGTTCCCTACACGCAGCTCTACGACATGGACCAGATCAACCCCGAGATGCCGAACACCGACGTGGTCCTGGTGGTCGGGGCGAACGACGTGGTGAACCCGTCCGCGCGGGACGATCCGGAGAGCCCGATCTACGGGATGCCCATCATCGAGGTGGACAAGGCCCGGAACGTCATCGTCATCAAGCGGAGTCTGAACCCGGGGTTCGCCGGGATCGACAACCCGCTCTTCTACATGGAACACACGATGATGCTCTTCTCGGACGCGAAGGCCGGCATCCAGAACCTGATCACAGCCGTCAAGGAAGCGTAGCCGGCCGCGGACGCGCAGGGGACGGGGTCCGGACGGGCCTCGTCCCTTTCCATCTATTCTTCCGGGGTCGCCGCGGGAGATGCGCGGTTCCAGTCCAGCTCGTCGTATTCGGAAAAGACCATCGAGCGCCAGACGCGGAACTTGCCGTTCTCTTCCCAGTCGATCGACGGCACGATCCTCATATCCACGCGGACACGGGGTCCCAGGACCCCGGAGACGGCTTTGCGGACCTCGGCGACCTCCGCGGGGGAAGGCCGCCGTCTCGGCACGAGGCGCACGACGACGTGATCGATCCTCGTCTGGGTCGCCTGATGAACCCGGATCCAGGGGCCGGCGTCCTGCAGAGGGGCCGCGAACTCGTACGGGTGGATGATCCTGCCGTCGGGCAGGGGGAAGAAATCGATCATCCGTCCCTGGATCTCCGTGATCGTCGAGAACGGCATGCCGCAGGCGCACGAATCGGCGCCCCGGGTTGCGAGATCGAAGAGCCGATAGCGCAGCAGGGGCATGGCCCGGCAATGCAGGGGGGTGATCAAGACCTCGCCGCGTTCCCCTTCGGGGACGGGCCGGCCGTCGCGGACGATTTCGACGATCACGCCGTCGTCGCAGAGGTGCATGGCGCCGGTGTGCGGACATTCCCAGGCGAGCAGGTTCGCCTCGCGGCATCCGTAGAGATCGTAGACCGGCGCCGCGAACCCTTCGGCGATCCGCCGGCGCATGGCGGTCGTCAGCACTTCGGCCCCCGTGGTCACGAAACGGGGTCGGATGACCGTCCGGTCCTCGTCGGTCAGAACATCGGCGATCCGCGCGAGCGCGGCGGCGTATCCGCTGATCTGGTCCGGGGGATCCGAGCGAAGATCGGCGATGATCCGTTCCGGGGATTGCGTGCAGTCGATCGAACGGTTCCGGAGCAGGCCGGCGCGGTGAACGATCTCCCAGAGGGCCGTCGAATCGTTGGCGTGAAAGGCTTCGACATACCGGACGACGACGCGGCGGTCCCTGAGCCGGAGGCCGAGCAGATGGAACGCCCGCAGGCGGATCGCCGCCAGAATCCTTTCCTCGAGCCACGTCCGGCGGATCCGGAAGGGAATCCCCGAAGATCCCCCCGTCTCGAAAGCGACCAGCCGGTCGGGATCGATCCCGCAGCCCACGATCTCCCGGGGGTCGAGATCCCGCAGTTCCTCCCGGGAAACCGGGGGGATCTTGACCAGATCTTCGGCGGTGCGGATCTCCCGGGGACGGATCCCGTACTCCCGGAACCGGCGGCGGTAGAAGGGGACGTTTTCGGCCGCGCGACGGATCAGGCGGCGCAGGCGTTCATCGCGGAACCGAACGATCTCCTCCCTCGTGCGGCGGGGAGGTTGCGAGACGGC
>CAYNBQ010000023.1:0-41840 GCA_964395275.1 uncultured Verrucomicrobiota bacterium | reverse complement strand
GCGTGTTCCGCGCGATCTCCGGCAGGAGCAGGGCCCCGGCGTTCCAGGTGTTGTAGGAAGCGTCGCGGGTCCACGGCGTCGGGTAATCCGCGCCCGCCATGATCACCGGCGCCTCGGTGCGCAGCCGGCCCGCGCGGTACGGGTGCACGTTTTCGCGCAGCGTGCGGACGGCGAGATCGTGGCAGCTTTCGATTTCCGGGTTCCCGCATCTCAACCTGGGAAATTCTCCGGACATGGACGGTTTTCTCCTCTCGGGAGGCCGGCAAACGGCGCGGCCGCGCATGATAATCGGCCGGAAACGACGCGTCCAGAACGGGCGCGATTCGGAACGCGGCCTCCCCGGCCGGGAAGGATCGGGGTTTTCTCGGAACGCCTGCGGGGGGAGAATGGCCGCGGGAGGTTGCGTCATGGGCAAGGTCGCGGTTGTCGGCAGCATCAATACGGATCTCAACGTCCTGTCCTCCCGTCTTCCGTCGCCGGGGGAGACGGTCATCGGCGGGGAGTTCTTCCAGGCGCCCGGCGGCAAGGGCGCGAACCAGGCGGTCGCCGCCGCACGGGCGGGCGCGGAGGTGGTCATGCTCGGCGCCGTCGGCCGGGACGCCTTCGGGGACGCGGCGCTGGAAACCCTCCGGAACGACGGCGTCGATACGACCCATCTCCGCCGCGCCGATGTTCCCAGCGGCGTTGCGCTCATCATGATCGGCGCCGACGGCGAGAACCTGATCGCCGTGGCCCCGGGGGCGAACCACGCCGTCGTTCCCGCCGACGTGGACCGGGCCCTGAACGACCTGGCCGGGTGCGGAACGGTTCTTCTTCAGCTCGAACTGAAGATCGACGTCGTCTGGCACGCCGCGCGCGTCCTGGCCGCTCGCGGCGCGCGGGTGATCCTGAACCCCGCTCCCGCGCCGGAGGAACCGATCCCGGAAGACGTCCTGCAGAGCATCGACGTCATCGTGCCCAACGAGGGGGAACTGGCGCGACTCGTCGGGCGTTCCATCCCCCCGGGAGACGAAGAGCAGCGGATCGAAGCGGCGCGCGTCCTGATCGGAAAGGGAGTCCGGCAGGTGGTCGTGACCCTCGGTCCCCGCGGCGTTCTCCTCGTCGATTCGGAGGAGGCGTCTTCGCTGCCGGGGTTCTCGGCGGACGCCGTGGATACGGTCGGCGCCGGCGACTGTTTCTGCGGCGCCCTGGCCGCCGCGCTCGCCGAGGGCATGGGATTCGAAGAAGCGATCCGGTTCGCCCAGGCGGCGGCGGCGATCTCGGTCACGCGGCGGGGCGCCCAGCCTTCCATGCCGCATCGATCCGAGATCGAGGCGTTCCTGTCCCGGTGAGTCCGCCGGCTCCCGGCTTTCGCGTTTGCCGTATCGGGTGGATAATGCGGAAGTTCGGGAACCGTCGGTTGCCGTGCGTGTCCAAAGGGGTGTCATGAAAACGAGAACCATTTCCCGCCCGCCGAAGCGTCGTCGCCTTTTTCCTCCCTTCCGGAACGCGATCCTGCCGTTTTCGGCGCTCCTGTTGCTCCTGGCGCTTCCCTTGCGGTCCGCGGCGGCGTCCGCCGAGCCGACGGATCCGCCGACGTGGGACGAGGTGCAGAAACTCGTCTCCGAGCAGAAATACGAAGCCGCCTCGAAGGCGACGGACGCGATTCTCGAACGCGCCCGGGAGACCGACGACGCCCCGGAGTGGACGCGGGCCCTGATCGAGACGGTGAAGCTGCGCACCGCTCTGCATGGATACGAAACGGCGGTGCGCTTCCTGCGCGAAGAGGAATGGCCCGACGATCCCGCGTCCCGCGCGATCCTTGAACTCTACTACGCCGATTCCCTGCGGACCTATCTCCAGGCCTACTCCTGGGAGATCCGGCGGCGGGAATCCGTGGAAACGGGGCAGGAACTCGATCTGAAACACTGGGACGTCGACCGGATCACCCGGGAGATCAATCTCGCGTTTCTTGACCTGTGGAACGATCGGGAGTCCTGGGGCGAGGCCTCGATCGGCGAATTCGGCCGTTACATCCGGCAGAACGACTATCCCGCGCGGATCCGCGGAACCCTGCGGGACACGGTGACGTATCTGTGGGCCGAATTCCTGGCCGACACCTCCTTCTGGCGCCCGGAGATGTCCAACGAAGTTTTTCTGCTGGATCTCCACGCCCTCCTGGACGGCCGCCCCGGCGGCGACGGGGGCGTCGATCTCGCCGACCCCTCGGCGCACCCGCTGGAGAAGATCTCGGCGATCCTCGGCGATCTCGAGGGCTGGCATCGTGCGCATCGCCGTCCGGAAGCCGCATACGAGGCCCGGCTGGAACGGGTCCGCCGGTTGCGCGCGGCGTTCACGGCGCAGGAAGACCGCCTTGCGATCCGCAAGTACCTGGAGATGTCGCAGCAGGATTTCGATCGGTCCCTGCCCTGGTGGTCGATGGGTCAGGCGCTCCTGGCGGAGGTCATCCGGGAGGAACCCGATCCCCAGGCGCTCGTCCGGGCGCGGGAAGCCGCGAAGGCCGGTCGGGAACTCCATCCGAAGAGCCCGGGAGGACGACGTTGCGCTTCTCTCGTCGCGCAGATCGAGGCCCCCGCCTACGACGTGGGGATAATGAAGGCGGACGGGCCGGACCGCCGTTCGATCCGCATCTCCCATCGCAATCTCGAGGTCCTCCACTTCCGGGCCTATCGCTACGATCTGCCGGCGTTTCTGGAATCGTCCGAGGATTACAACCTCTTCCCGGATCAGCGGGAAATCCGGAAGATGCTGCGTTCGAAATCCCCGGTTGCGGAATGGAGCCGGGATCTGCCGCCGACGCCCGATTACCGGAATCACGTCGCCTGGGACACGCCCCCCCTGCGGGAACCGGGCGCCTACGTCATCGTTTCCTCGGTGCGCGAGGATTTCGCCGAGAAGAGGAATCAGATCCGCGCTTGGAACTTCCTCTTGACGGACCTGGTCCTGCTCACGAGGAATCTCCCCGAAGGATGCGAGGTGACGGTTCGCAGGGGGGACGACGGCGCTGCCGTCGAAGGGGCGGACATCACCCTCTACGCCCTGGATTACCGCAAGGGGAAGCAACACCGGGTCGTGACCCGCCTCCGCAGCGGCGCCGACGGCCGCGTCTTCTTCCCCAGGGAGAAACCGCGGAATCGTCGCTACGTCGTCGTGGCGCGCCGCGGCGGATCCGTCGCGGTGGAGATGGACGACGTCTTCGGCTACGTTCCGTCGAAGCGGGGAACGTCGACTTCGGCGTTGATCTACACGGACCGCTCGGTCTACCGGCCGGGACAGACGTTGCACTGGAAGGTGGTCGCCTATCGCGGCGGCGGCGAGGATTTCCGTTACGAAACCCTTCCGAATGCATCGGTTCGGGTAACACTGCGCGACGCCAACGGCGAGACGGTTGCGGAGACCCTCGCATCGACGAGCGGCTTCGGTTCCGCCTTCGGGAGTTTCGAGATCCCGGAGGGGCGTCTTCTCGGGCAATGGCAGTTGCGCACCTCGCTCGGTGGATCGGCCCCCGTTCGGGTCGAGGAATACAAGCGGCCGACGTTCGAGGTTTCCGTATCGGATCCGGAAACGCCGTTGCGACTGAATCGGCCGGCCCGTCTTTCCGGGGAAGCCCGGTACTATTTCGGTCTGCCCGTCACCGTCGGATCCGTCCGGTGGCGTGTCACCCGGGAACCGATTTTCCCGCGCTGGTGGTGGTGGGGCCCGCGCCCCGCGGAAGAGGTGCAGGTCGTCGCCTCCGGACGCACGGAACTGGACTCGGAGGGCGGGTTTGTCGTCGAGTTCACCCCGGCGGCCGACGAGCGGGACGCGGGGAAGGGGATCACCTTTCGCTATCGACTGGCCGTCGACGTCACGGACGAAGGGGGAGAGACTCGATCGGCCGAACGAACGTTCCGCCTGGGATTCACCGCGGTCGAGGCGCGGATCCACGCCGATTTCGGCTTCCTGGAGGCGGGAGACGCCGCTTCCCTGAAGGTGACGCGATCCAGTCTCGACGGCGTTCCCCAACCCGGGACGGGCTCGTGGCGCCTGGTGGCGCTGGAGCAGCCTCCCGAGGCCGTGCTGCCCGCGGACGTCCCGATTGCGGATCCATGGGAGGGCGGGGGGGGCTATCGCACCGACGGAGACCGGCTGCGCCCGCGCTGGGAAACCGGGTACGACGCGGCCGCCCGCATGGCCTCGTGGGAAGGGGACGAGGAAATCGCTTCCGGGGAAGTGGAACACGGCGAGGACGGGTCCGCGGAAATCCGCCTGCCGAAACTTCCCGCCGGGGTCTACCGGATCGTCTACACGACGAAAGACGCTTTCGGTGCGCTTTTCACCACGAGCGAAACCCTCGTGGTAAGCGGCGGGGAGCGGGTTCCGGCGACCCTCCCGGCGCTGCTTCGCTTCGAACACGATACGGTGCCCGTGGGCGACCGGGCGAAACTCCTGGTGCACTCGGCGCTCCGGAATCAGGAAATGGTCCTGGAGTTCTTCCGGGACGGACGCCGGTTCGATCGGCGGGTGCTGGTCGCCGGCAAGGACGACGGGGTCCTGGAGATCCCGATCGGTCCCGGCGACCGCGGCGGTTTCGGCGTCACGCTGACCCTGTTGCGCGATTACCAGACGGTCCGGTGTGCCGCGAAACTCTTCGTGCCCTGGGACGACAGGAAACTCCAGGTCTCGTTTTCGACCTTCCGCGACCGGATCCGGCCCGGCACCCGGGAGACCTTCCGGGTGACCGTGCGAGGGCATGACGGCGCCCCGGTGGACGCCGCCGCGGCGGAGCTGCTGGCCTACATGTACGACCGCAGCCTCGACATCTTCGCGCCTCACACGCCGCCGGCGGTGGAAAACCTCTACCCGGCGCGCAACACCGTCGGCCGGGTGCAGGTGTCGCTCGGAACGGCGTGGATCGTGTGGAGTTCGTCGGATCGGCTGGCGACGATTCCGTCCTATCCGAGGTTCCGCAGGGACCGGTTGGACCGGCTCGACGGATACGGAATCGGCGGTCCGGGGCGACGGGGCGGCCCCAGGATGCTCATGAAGATGGCCGGCGCCGTGCCCGAAGAGGAAATGGGAATTCCGGCGCCGGCGGCTCAACTCGCGGACCGGGCCGCCGTTTTCGAGACGGCGGCCGACGAGGCGTCCCCCGGTCTCGGGGGCCGCGGCGGGGCCGGCGCGGCCGAGGAACCGCCGCCGGTCGAACTGCGGTCGGACTTCTCGGAAACGGCCTTCTGGGAACCGCGTCTGTTGCTTTCACAGGACGGCTCGGTCTCGATCGAGTTCGACGTGCCCGATTCGGTCACCGACTGGAACGTCTGGGTTCATGCCCTGACCCGCGACCTGCGCGGGGGCTCCGCCCGTGCGGAAACAAGGTCCGTCAAGGAACTGATGGTTCGGCCCTATCTTCCCCGGTTCGTCCGGGAAGGGGATCGGGCGATCGTCAAGGTGGTCGTCAACAACGCCGGCGGGGAACCGCTGGAAGGGCGGCTTGATTTCGAGATTCTCGATCCCGAAACCGACGAGGATCTGCGCCCCCTCTTCGATCTGCCGGAGGAAAAGGCCGCGGGCGTCCCGTTCGCCGTCGATCCCGGCGGGGGCGTCGATCTGGCCTTTCCCGTGAAGGTTCCCGTGCGGGTCGGCACGGTGGCCTTCCGGGTGACCGCACGGGCGGGCGATTTCTCCGACGGCGAGTTGCGCGCGCTGCCGGTGTTGCCCGGACGGATGCACCTGGTGCAGTCGAGATTCGTCACGCTCCACGATCGGGATCGCCGCGAACTGTCGTTTCCGGACATGGCCGCCGGAGACGATCCGAGCCTGATCCAGGATCAGCTCGTGGTGACGATCGACGCGCAGCTCTTCTACAGCGTGCTGAACGCATTGCCGTACCTGGTGAGCTATCCCTACGAATGCACGGAACAGACGCTCAACCGTTTTCTCTCCACGGGCATCGTCTCCAGCCTGTATGACGACTATCCCGCCGTGGAACGGATGGCGGAGAAACTCTCGAAACGGCAGACGCGGCTGGAACCCTGGGACGCGGCGGATCCGAACCGGAAGATGGCCCTGGAAGAGACGCCATGGCTGGTTCTCTCCCGGGGCGGCGGAGAGGACCTCTCGGATCTGATCAACGTGCTCGACCCGACGATCACGCGCGCCGAGCGCGAAAGCGCGCTGGCCGGGCTCCGGAAGAGCCAGACATCCCTCGGGGGGTTCCCCTGGTGGCCGGGAGGACCGCCGTCGCCGTACATGACGTTGTACGTCCTCTACGGGTTCTCCAAGGGGCTGGAGTTCGGCGTGGAGGCGCCCCGCGACCTTGTGACGGCCGCCTGGGGCTACATGCACCGGCATTACGTGGACGAACTCGTCGACAAGATGATGCGGGAGGATTGCTGCTGGGAAACGATCACGTTTCTCAACTACGTCCTCTCGAACTATCCGGATGCTTCCTGGACGGGAGGCGTCTTCTCCGACGACGACCGGGAGAAGATGCTCGAGTTTGGTTGGCGGCACTGGAAGGAAATGTCGCCGCTGCTGAAGGGGTATCTTGCGCTGACCCTTGAACGGGCGGGGCGGCACGAGGACGCCGTGCTGGTCTTCGATTCCGTGATGGATTCCGCGAAGAGCGATCCGGATCTTGGAACCTACTGGGCGCCGGAGGACCGCGCCTGGCTCTGGTACAACGACACCATCGAAACGCACGCCTTCGCCCTGCGGGTGCTGACGGAACTGCAACCCCAGGACGCCCGGCGACACGGGCTGGTCCAGTGGCTTCTGCTCAACAAGAAACTGAACCACTGGAAATCGACGCGGGCCACTTCCGAGGTCCTCTATTCGCTCGCGCACTACTTGAAACAGGAAGGCTCCCTGGCCGTGCGGGAGGAGATCCGCGTCGAAATCGGACCGAGGAAGGCGACGTTCGTTTTCGAGCCCGATCGGTATACCGGCGCGAGAAACCGCGTGGTCGTCCCCGGGCCGCAGGTGGATCCGTCGACCATGTCGACCATCGTCGTCGAGAAAGCGACCCCCGGGTTCGCCTTTGCATCGGCCACCTGGCATTTCTCGACGGAACGCCTGCCCGAAGAGGCGCGCGGGGATCTTTTCTCGGTGACGCGGCGCTATTTCCGGCGGTTCAACGACGGGACGAAATGGGTCCTGCGTCCGCTGGAAGAGGACGAGGTGCTGCAGCCCGGCGACCAGGTCGAGGTGCATCTCTCGATCCGGGCGAAGCATGCGGCGGAATACGTCCATCTTCGAGACCCGCGCGGCGCGGGATTCGAACCCGAGACGCTGCATTCCCGGTACAAGTGGGATCTCGGGATCGGGTGGTACGAGGAAGTCCGGGATTCGGGAACGAACTTCTTCTTCGAGTGGCTTCCGGCCGGGGAATACACCTTCAAGTATCGATTGCGCGCCGCCATGGCCGGCGAGTTCCGCGTGGGTCCGGCCGTGCTGCAGTCGATGTACGCGCCGGAGTTCGCGGCCTACAGCGCGGGGAACCGTCTCGAGATCGCAAGCGACGGGGCCGTCGGCCCCTGAAGCCGAAGCCGACCGGTGCGGTTCCCGGAAGGGGGCCGCCGCAGGGACATTGCGGGGAAGGCCGCCGGTTGCGGGCGCACGTCGCGGATGCGCGCTCGCCCTCGGGCGCGCTTGCGCCGTCCAAGGATCCCGCCGCCCGATGAAGTGTGAGGAGGGATTGGTTCCCGATCGCCCGGAAGGAGGGAGACGACGCTTGGCCGCCCGGCGCCGGTCATGCCGGCGGACCAGGGCGCGGGATCCCGGGGATTCTGGCCCCTTCGCGGCTTCTGCGGATTCCCCGGGGGGCGTATTGTAGGATGATCGAGTGTCGAGGTCTGATGATCTCGGCTGCCGCGAGCCCGATCCTGCGGCGGAAACGGGGACGGAGAGTTCATGGCTGGACGTTCTTTCATTTCAAGGGCCGGAGACGTTGCCCGGCGGACCGTCCGGATCCTGGCGATTCTTCTTGCCGCGGGAGTCCTCGCCCTGGTTGCAGCCCTCCTTTTCCACCCGACCCTCGATCTGGACCGGTGGGCGCCTTCCGTCGCGTCGCATCTTTCCGATGCCACGGGATGGGACGTGGATCTGGGCGGAATGCAGGCGACGACGGGCTTGTGGCCGACGATCGAATTGATCGATCTGAAGATCCACGCCCCCCGCCGAAACGGGGAGGTCGATCCGATCTCGTTGCATCGGATTCGAACCCGCGTGTCCCTTCTCTCCCTGTTGCGCAGAAAGGTGCGCCTGCGCGACGCCCTCGTGGAGGACGCGGTCGTGGTCTTCGACCGGGATCTTCTGCCGGAGCTGGAGCTTCCGGAGTCCCCTTCCGGCGAGGAAACATGGCGACTCGAGGAAATCCGCGACCTGGAGGTTCGGAACCTCCGGATTGCGATTCCCGCCGGCGGGACGGAGCGGGAACATCGTCTGGAACTGGAAGAAGGCAGGTTGCACCTGGTCCCCGGGGAACCGATCGCGGTCGACGCGCGGGGGCGATGGGACGGCATTCCCGCCCGGTTTTCGGCGACGACCGGAACCCTTTCCGAAATCATGGATACGGCGACCGCCTCCCCCGTCCGGGGGGAGATGAAGTTCGGTTCGTTCGAGGCCGAGGCGGAGGGATCCGTCGAGATCCTTCCGTCCGGCCCCGGATTCGATCTTCGGGTCTCCTGCCGGGGGCCCGACATTCGCGCCGTGCCCGGCGCCGATGTCCTGAACCTTCCGGATCTCGGCGCGTTCCGGTTCGAAGGTCGGGTTGCGTGGGACGGCTCCCGCCTGGAGATCGCCGACGCCCGGGCAACCGTGGGCTCCACGGATTTCGGCGGAACGCTGTCGGCGGGTTTCGGCGAGGGACCGCCTTCGATCGCGGGTCGCATCTCTTTCGACAGCCTGGATGTCGGTCCGTGGCGGGCAAGAAGCCGGGGCGGCGGGGACGGACCCGGGGAAGGGCCGGATCTGCAGTCGATCGCCTCGTTCGGAAACGTCGTGCGGCTGGACCTGCATCTCGAGGCCGGGGAAGTGCGGGGCCTCGGTCACGAGATCTCGGAGGTTTCCCTCGAGGTCAGAACGACGCCGAACGGGATCGAGGTTCCGGGCCGGTTCCGGATCGGGGCGATGCGCGTCGAGGGATCGTTCCGCCTGGATTCGGGAGATCCCCCTCGACTCGCACTCGCGCTGAAGGCCGAAGGCGGCGGCCTTCGGGACCTGTGGCCGGGAGTCGCGCCGGATGCGGCCCTGGAGTCCCATGTCGGCGTGCTCGAGATCGAGGTCTCGGGGCGGGGAAAACGGCTCGGGGAACTGCCCCGGACCCTGCAGGGCCGGATCCTCGTGCGGGATACCGGGGTGCGGCGGGTCGATGGAAAGGCGCGCCATGTCTACCTGGAGATCGCCGGGGCGCAACTCGACCTCTCTTCCGCGGGCGAAATCTCTCTTTCCGGTCGGGGGGTGGTCT
Source organism: uncultured Verrucomicrobiota bacterium (assembly GCA_964395275.1). Taxonomy (GTDB): domain Bacteria; phylum Verrucomicrobiota; class CALLYA01; order CAYNBQ01; family CAYNBQ01; genus CAYNBQ01. Next base: position 32,392 of record CAYNBQ010000023.1, on the reverse strand, counting down.
TCGACCTGCCCCTCGGTTTCGAGTTGAGCGGCCCCTCGCTCGCGGATCTTCTCGAAAGGAGGATCCCTCTCCTGCGAACGACGATTCGGGGCGACTGGGGACAGGCCGAAACGGAAGGTTCCCTGGATTTTTCCGGCGGGGCCGGCGGAGGGATCGCGGGGGGGATTCGAAGGCTCGACCTGTCGTTTGCGGCTTCGGGCGATCGCATCGGGGATCTGCACCCGTGGCTGGGGTTTCCGGAGCAAACCGCGATTCCGTACGAGCTCCGGGGGAATCTCCATGTCCGCCCGCGGGAACGCAAGCTCGCGGTGGAACACCTGGCGATCGGGCGGACCTCGCTAAACGGTTACGCAAGGATGGTTCTTGCCGGAGAAGGTACCGCTCGGGACGGGGCGCCGCTTCTGGAGACGAAGATTCACGTCGCCTCTCTGGATCCGCGGGAACTCGCCGGACTCGAGAAACCGCCGGCGTCGGGGACGGAACCGAAACGGAAATGGTTCGATACCCGCGTGCTTCCGCACCGGTTGTTCGCGCGGGACGCCGACATCGATCTGACGATCGACCGTCTCTACCGAGACCCGATGGACATCACCGAGATCCGGTTGTCCGCGCGGTTCCGTGACGGCATGATCCGGCAGGCCCCCTTCTCCCTGCGCGTCGGGGAGACCGGGTTTTCCGGCGACGTGAATCTCCGGTTCCGCGGCGACATTCCCGAACTCGACATGAACATCGAGGCCGCCGACGTCGACATCGGACGCCTGATGCGGGCGGATCAAATCGCCACCGGCCTCGATCTGACGGCGGAACGGCTTCGCCTGGATTTTCGCACGTGGGGGGATTCCCTTCGCAAGATGATCCTGAACTCCACGTTGTCGGGCAGCGCCAGGAACGCCCGATGGACGATGCGGGAACCGGACTCGGGCGCAACGATCCGGCTCGACGTCCTGGAGGCGGATTTCGATACCGCCCTCGGCGCCCCTCTCCGGATCCACGCGGACGCGCGGTTCCAGGGGATCCCGTTGAAGGTCGATTACACGCTCACGCTCCTGCGGAGCAAGTGGGGCCGACCGAATAGCGCCGCAAGCGTGTTCCGCGCGTCGGGTCCGGCCGTCACGCTGGACATCCGTTCGAACGATCCGCTGCCGATCGATTTCCGGCGTTTCGAATTCGGGTTCAGCCTGGAGGGAGAACGGCTCGATCGGTTGGAGCCGGTCGTCGGCATGCCTCTGCCCCCCCTGGGGCCGTTCCGTCTCTCGGGGACCGTCCGGCAAACGCCGGGGAGATACGAGATCGAGGACTTCCGGGGATCGCTTGGAGAAAGCGATCTGCGGGGAAAGCTGGAGCTGGATATGTCGAAAACGCGGCCACGGCTGATCATTGGAATCGTTTTCGACCGGCTCCGGATCGAGGATTTCGTGAAGCCGAAGAAACATCCTTCGGGAGACGCCCCTCCATCGGGGTCCGGCGAGAGCGAGGTGCGTACCGGTTCCGGCGGGGCGTTCCCTCTCGATCTGGATCTGGAGATCTCCGCGGGACGAATCGTTTCGTGCGAGAACGACCTGGGCGGCGGGGAGCTCCGGCTTGCCGTCCGGGAGGACAGCCTGGAACTGGATCCGATCCGAGTCAAGGGAGCCTTCGGAAGCGGAGCGGGCCGCTACCGTTGGGCGAGGACGGAAAGGGGCCTCGAAGGGGAACTGGAGATGACCCTCGAGGGGTTCGAGTATGGTTCGCTCCTGCACTGCTGGTTGCCGGAGAGCAACTCGGAAGGCCTGGCGGATCTGCAGGTCCGCTGGCGCAGTCGCGCGGAACCCGGGGAACGGCTGCTCGGCAAGGGGGAAGGAACGGTCCGCTTCAGCTTCAAACCGGACGACGCGAGTTCAAGGCTGCTCGATTGGTGGTCCGCCGGCCTGTTCCGGACGATCGTCGGCGCGTTTACGGGATCCGGCGCCTCGAAGATCAACTGCCTGACCGGCGAACTCGAGGTGGAACGAGGGATTCTTCGGATCAGGAAGCTCATTCTGGATACGACGAGAGTCCGGGCTTTCGGAAAGGGAACGATCGACCTGGTGAAAAGAGAGATCGATTTCCGGTTGAAACCGCGCCCGAAGCGGCGGACGTTCCTCAATCTCGCGACTCCCGTACGGGTCGAGGGACCCTGGGAGGACGCTTCGGTTCGCGTCACGGCCGGGGGGTTCACGGGTACGGTCTTCCGGTTGTACATGTGGTTCGTGACGGTTTTCGCGGACCTGTTCCGGCCGCCGCTGCCCGCGGACGGTTCGGATGTCTGTCGGTGTTGTGCGGAGGAGCCGTTGTCGCCGAAGGCGTTGGCGCCGGGGGACCGGGTGGTTCCCCTCCATTGATCGGGGCGCAGGGGACGTTCCATTTCGACGTCGTCCCGAGCCCGCCCGAAGCGGGGAGCGGCCTCCCGTGCTTCCCGCGGGCGCTTCGGGGTTCTCTTTCCGGGAAGGTCGTCGGCGTGCTCCGTCTCTGCTGAGGAGCCGGCCGCATCGCGGTGAGAAGAGTGGGGGGCTTTTGCACAGGGGCGAAGGGGATCGGGAGACTGGACAAGACGCCTCCGATTATTGAAACTCTTTTTCAGAAAGGAGATCCCGGATGTCCGATTGGATCGATCGACTCGCCGACGCCGGGTTCCGCATCACCGCTCCCCGACGCGCCGTCGTCGATGTCGTCGCCGAAACCGAGGTTCCCCTCTCGCCCGAACGGATCCTCGCCCTGGGTCGGCGCCGGCACCCCTCCCTCGGCCGGGTCACCGTCTATCGCACCCTGGAACTGCTCGGCCGCCTCGGCCTGGTCCGGAGGATCCACCGCGAAAGCGGATGCCACGCCTATCTGCCCGCTTCCCCCGGGCATCATCACGTCCTGGTCTGCACCGGCTGCGGCCGCGCCGTGGAGTTCGCAGGGGAGGATTGCCTGCGGGATCTGGCATTCCGCATCCAACGTTCCACCGGGTACCTCGTCGACGATCGACACCTGCTCCAGCTCACCGGCCTCTGCCCGGGTTGTCGTGCCGGTTCCCGCGAACGGGAGGATTCCCTCCGATGAAACACGGGTTCGCATCCGCAACGGCGCTGCTGTCGCTTGTCCTGGCCGCTTGCGGCCCCTCTTCGCCCCGCAGACCGGATCCGGGAACGATCCAGGTCACCGTCAGCATCCGGCCCCAGGAATACTTCGTCCGGAGAATCGGTGGAGACCGGGTCCGCGTGAACGTGCTCCTTCCGCCCGGCGCCAGCCCGGCGACGTACGAACCGAAACCGGCCCAGATCCGGGCACTCAGCCGGTCGGCCGTCTTCTTCCGGATCGGCGTGCCTTTCGAGGAAGCCTGGCTCGACCGCATCGCCGCGGCGAACCCCGCAATGCGGATCGTCGACACCGCCGCGTCGGTTCCCCGGGTCCCGATGGATTCGTCCCGCCACGGAACCCCGGGAACGCCGGATCCCCACATCTGGTTGGCTCCGTCCCTGGTGAAACTCCAGGCGGAGACCATCGCCGGGACCCTGGTCGAAGTGGACCCTGACCATGCGGAGGACTACCGGAACGGCCTCCGGGCGTTCCTCGGGGAAATCGACGATCTCGATGCGGAGATCCGGAGCCGACTGGCGCCCGTGCGGAATCGCGCGTTCCTGGTCTTCCATCCCTCGTGGGGATATTTCGCCCGCGAATACGACCTGGAGATGATCCCCATCGAGGTCGGCGGCAGGGAACCGAGCGCCGCGGAACTCGTCGATCTGATCCGAAAGGCCCGGGAAAGCGGCGCCGGCGTGCTCCTGGTTCAGCCCGAGTTCAGCATGCGGGCGGCCGAAACGATCGCCCGCGAAACCGGGACGCGGATCGTCCGGGTGAGCCCCCTCGATGCGGACTGGCCGGAAATGCTGCGCCGGGCCGCCGGGGCGATCGCCTCGGGCGGAGAGCCCGGGCAGGGAAAGGAAGGTGCGTGATGAGTTCCGGGGAGAACGAGGAATCGCCCGCCGCGGCCGAACCGGTCGTCGTCGTCCGCAGCCTCTGGGCGGGATACGGCTCCCGGATCGTGCTGGAGGATGTCTCCATCACCATTCACGAGAACGATTTCATCGGGTTGCTCGGGCCGAACGGCGGGGGCAAGACGACCTTCCTGAAGGTGCTGATGGGATTGATCGCCCCGTGGCGCGGGGAGGTGCGGATCCTGGGGCGTTCCCCGCGGGAAGGCAGACGCCATATCGGTTTCGTCCCGCAACTCATCGAGATGGACCGCGATTTTCCCCTGACGGCCCGGGACGTCGTGCGCATGGGACGACTGGACCGAACGCGGTTGTTCCGTGGATACGGCCGGGACGACGAACGGGTCGTCGACGAAGTGCTCGAACGGGTGGGAATGTCGTCGGAAGCGGACAGCCCGATCGGGGAACTCTCCGGCGGGCAGCGACAGCGGGTCTACATCGCGCGGGCGCTCGCCGCGCATCCGAAAATTTTGCTTCTCGACGAGCCGATGGCCAACGTCGATCCCAACGTCCGGGGCACCCTGTACGAACTGCTGAAGGAGGTGAACGAGGAGGCCGCCGTCCTGATGGTGACCCACGACATCAGCGCCGTCTCGGCCCACGTAAAGACGATCGGATGCCTGGATCGGCGGCTCTTCTACCACGGGGAGAAATTCCTCCGGCCCGAAATGCTCGATCAGACCTACGGTTGCCCGGTGGATCTGATCGCCCACGGCGTGCCCCACCGGGTCCTGGCGGAACACGGAAACGCCGGGGGGCGGGAACGATGATCGAGGCCCTGCACTACGAGTTCATGCGGAACGCCCTGCTGGCCGGGATCCTCGTGAGCGTCGCCTGCGGCGTGATCGGTGTTTTCGTCGTGGTCAACCGCAGGGTGTTCGTCTCCGGGGGAATCGCGCACGCCGCGTACGGCGGAGTCGGCCTGGGATACCTCCTCGGTTTCAGCCCGGTCGTCGGCGCGCTCCTGTTCAGCCTCGGCGCGGCGCTGGCGATGGGATCGGTCCGGCGCGCGACCGGCGAACGGGGCGATACGCTGATCGGGGTGATGTGGGCCATGGGAATGGCCCTGGGGGTCGTCTTCGTCGACCTCGCCGCGGGCTACAAGGCCGACTTGATGAGCTATCTTTTCGGCAGCATTCTGACCGTGCCCCGCGGCGATCTCTGGATCATGGCCGCCCTCGACCTCGTGATCCTGGCCTCGATCGGTTTTCTCTACAAAGAATTCGTGGCGATGGCCTACGACGAAACGTTCGTCGCCGTGCGGAACGTGCCGGTCACCGCGCTGGATCTCCTGCTGACCTGTCTGACGGCGCTGACCGTGGTCATGTCCATGCGGGTGGTGGGGTTGATCCTCGTGATCGCCCTTCTGACGATCCCGGCGGCGATCAGCATCCGGTTCGTCCGCGGAATGCACCGCGTGATGATCGTCGCGGTCGTCCTGGGAACGCTCTTCACCTGTGCGGGATTGTGGTTGTCCTACGTGTGGAACCTGACATCCGGAGCCAGCATCATCCTGGTCGCGGGCGCCGCCTATATCGCCGCCCTGCTGATTCCCCGCCCCGGCGGACGGCGCCCCGGCGGTCTTCCCGCACGGTCTTCCCGCGGCGCCGATACGCGCTAGATCAGAGGCCGGATTCCTCGAGAAAGGCAAGGACCTCCGCGGGATGATCCTCCGCCTTTCTCACGCGGGGCCAGTGCCGAAGGACCTTGCCGTCGGGACCGATCACGACCGTCGAGCGGATCGTCCCCTCCCTCTTCTTCCCGTACATCGTCTTCTCGTCCCAGGCGCCGTAGGCCCGCATCGTTTTCGTGTCCGGATCCGAGAGAAGAACGAAAGGGATTTCGAACTTCTCGATGAACCGTTCGTGGGAAGGGATCGTGTCCTTGCTCACGCCGAGAACGACCGCGTTGCGGCGCGTGAACTTCCGGTGGAGATCCCGGAATCCGCATGCCTCCTTCGTGCATCCGGAGGTGTTGTCGCGGGGATAGAAGTAGAGAACGACCGTCCTGCCGAGGTAATCCTCCAGCGAATGCGTTCTGCCGTCGCTGCCCTGCAGTCGGAACGCCGGCGCCTTCCTGCCTTCAAGGGGACCCATCGCCCATCCTCCTTCCGGGATTCTTCAGGGGAAGGTACTCGCGTGTCTTCCCGGGTCAATATCGCTGGAACCGTGTCGAGCCGCCCGGGAGGGCCGGACGCGCTCTTTCCGAATCGAACGCCCCGTGGCATCGTCGTCGCATGGCGAACACCGATGCAGAGGACCGGAACCGGAAAGCCCGGATCGACCGGATCGTTCGGCGCCTGAAGAAACTCTATCCGCGCGATCATTTCGAAGCCGCTCACGGGCCCGATCCCTATCGGGTGCTGATCGGCTGCATTCTCTCCCTGCGCACGAAGGACGAAGACAGTTTCCCGGCGACGGAACGCCTCTTCGCGAAGGCCTCGACGCCGGCGGCGATGTTGAAACTGCCCGAGGAATCGATCGCGCGGATCGTCTACCCGGTCGGTTTCTACCGCAGGAAAGCCGCCCAGATCCATGCGATCAGCCGCGAACTCCTGGACCGGTTCGACGGGATCGTTCCGGACACCATCGAGGAATTGCTCACCCTGCCGGGCGTGGGCCGCAAGACGGCGAACCTGGTGGTGACCCTGGCCTTCGGGAAACCGGGAATCTGCGTCGACACCCATGTCCACCGGATTGCAAACCGCCTGGGCTGGGTGCGGTCGAAGACCCCGGAAGAAACCGAGGCGCGGCTGCGCGAGGTGCTGCCCCGACGCCATTGGATCCCGATCAACGGGATGCTCGTGCGTCACGGCCAGGAGACGTGCCGGCCGGTATCGCCCTTCTGCTCCCGCTGCGTGTTGATCGACGACTGCCCGCGGATCGGCGTCGGCCGAAGCCGCTGAATCCTTTCCCCCGCGCCGTCGTTTGTGAGGCTCACGCGCCTCCGTCCGGCTCCGAGTGCCGGACGCTGTACACCCCCACCAGCCGGCCGATCAGCACCGCGATGCACAGGACCCCCGTCACGCTTTCCAGGAGGGCCAGCGAGCGGGCGGGATTGGTGGCCGGCGTGATGTCGCCGTATCCGAGGGTCGTCAGGGTTACGAAGCTGAAATAAACCAGGTCCGTCCATTGCGGTCCCGCGGCCGGATCGAGGATCCCCGGTCCGCCGAAGGAGCCCGGATGCAGTTTCTCGAGGAGATCGTAAATCGTCGTCCAGGCGAATCCGAGCATCAGGTAGACGTTGACCGCCCCGAAGATGGTGTCGGTTCCCACATCTTCGTCCGACAGGACGTTCCGCAGGACCGTGCTGAGAAGGAAGAGATTGAAGAAACCGGCCGTCGCGTTGCCCGCGATCTTCACGGCGTAGGATTCCGTCAGCGTGCCGATCCAGACGCTGAGGATCATCGCCCCGCCGAGGACGGCCGCGACGATGCTGCGCCATCGGACGCCCGCCGTGGCGAACACCCCGGCGAAGACGATGGCCGTGAAGGAAAAACTGAGGAAAACCGCGACTCTCGACCCCTTGCCGAAGTACGGGTAGAGAAAGAGGATGGCCAGGAGGACGAAGGTCAGCGTGGGGACTCGCAGATGGAGTTTGTCCATCCATCTGAGGAACCCTCTCGGCGGCGGGAATGTCCCGGAACCGGGATCGCCTGCGCGTTCCGTGTCCATGGTGCGGATGGTAGCAGGACGCCCGATGCCCTTCAAACGGCCGCGCACCGGCGATGGGGTCATTTCGCATCGTCACGGGCGCCGGGTTGGGACGCTTCGCGGGATTCGGGCAGATGGAATTCGAACTGCCGGCTTTCTCCTCGAAGAACGGCCCGGATGCCGAAGACCTCCTCGATTCGAGCGGGGCTGAGCGCGCTCTCCGCGGGTCCGTGGGCGACGATCCTTCCCTCGTGCAGGAGCATCACGGAGGCGCAGGCCCGGCGCGCGAGGTTCAAGTCGTGCAGCGCCGCGACGACCGTTCGCCCGCGTCGGGCGAATTCCCGCAGCAGGTCCAGCACCTCGAGCCGGTGGAGGATGTCGAGACTGGTCGTCGGCTCGTCCAGCAGGAGAATCGGCGCTTCGGTGGCGAGCGATCGGGCGAGCAGGACGCGCTGCTTCTCGCCGCCGGAGAGTTCCGTAACGGGACGATCCGCAAGCTCCGTAATGCGGGTCTGCTCCATGGACCATTGCACGATCGCCAGGTCGTGATCGTCCGGGGGTTGGAACCTTCGCAAATGGGCGTGCCGTCCCATCGCCACCACTTCCCGCACCGTGAAAGGCACGGTCAGATACACGGTCTGCGGCAGCAGGTGCACCGTGCGCGCGATCCGGCGCGGCGACATCCCCCCCAGCGGGCGGCCGGCGATCCGGATTTCGCCCCGGTCCGGGGAAAGGAGCCCGGCAAGGGTTCGCAACAGCGTGGATTTCCCCGCGCCGTTGGGACCGACCAGCCCCGTCCAGCCCGCTTCGGGGACGTCGAAGGAAAGGTCGTGGAGAACCCGTCTCCCTCCCAGGGAAACGACGAGGTTCCGCACCGCGATCGCCGGGCTCGCTTCGCTCATAGATGCAGGGTCCTCCGACGGTAGCGCACCAGCAGGAAGAGAAAGAAGGGCGCCCCGAGCGCGCCGGTCAGGATCCCCAGGCGCAGTTCCGCAGGCGCCGCCGTCCGCGCGATCGTGTCCATGGTCACCAGGAAAACGGCCCCGCCGAAAAGCGATGCCGGCACGAGACGGCGATGGTCCGGGCCGACCAGCAGACGGGCCGCATGCGGGACGATCAGCCCCACGAAACCAATCAGACCGCTCACGGCGACCGCCGCGCCGGTTGCGACGGAAGCGACCGCGAGCGTGGCGACCTTGAGCCGCCCGGTGTCCACTCCCAGCGTGCGCGCCTGCTCTTCTCCCAGGAGCATGATGTTCAGGTCCCGCACGAGGAACGTCGTCGCGCCGGCGGCGAAGATCAGGGGGATCCCCGCAAGCGCCACGTGTTCCCGGCGCCTCGCATCGAGGCCGCCCATCGTCCAGAAGAGAATCTCCCGGGCGACGTCCCAGCTCCGTTGCGCGCTGATCACCAGCACGAGCGAGGTCAGGGCCCCGGCCAGGGCGGTCATGGCGATTCCCGCCAGCAGGAGGGTGGCGACCGGGGTTTCCCCGTGGTACGTGGCCAGCGCGTAGACGATCCCGATCGTCGCGAGCGCCCCCGCGAAAGACGCCAGCGGCAGGGCCCAGAGATTCCGGGCCGCGATCCCCGCGGCGATGCAGAGGACCGCGCCGACCGCCCCTCCCGCGCTCACCCCGAGGATGCCGGGACTGGCCAGGGGATTGCGGAAGAGGCCCTGCATCAGGACCCCCGCCAGCGCGAGGGCCGCTCCCACGATCGCCCCCGTCAGAACCCGGGGAAGCCGGACACGCAGAATAATGGCGGAATACTGCGGCGACCATGTTCCGGCCCCCGCGAGATGCATCCGGTTCAGGAGGATGCGCACCGTGGTCCCCGGGGGAATCGGTTCGCTGCCGACGGCCACGGCGCCGACGATCACCAGGAGGCAGGCGAAAAGACCGATCGCCCAGATCGGAGCGGTATGAAGCGAGGGTTCACGGGTCCTTTTCATCGGTCTTCATCCGCGCCGGATGGATCTGCCGCGCGATCGATTCCACGGCATCGACCACGTGATGCGAAACCGACGACAAACGGTGCGCCTGCACGGAGACATAGCGGCGGTTCCGCACCGCCTGCAGCACCGAAAGCACCGGGTTCCGCTCCAGCCATTCCCGATGGTGCGGAATGCCCCCCGGCCCCTCCTCGACCAGCAGCCAGTCCGGATCCATCGCGATGACCCTTTCCTCGGAGATCCTGCCGAATCCCTCGATCCCGGCCTCCGCGGCGGCGTTGCGCGCTCCCGCCGCCCCCAGCAGGTCGTCGTGCAGGGTCCCGCGCCCGGCGACCCAGCCGTCCGGTCCGTACAGAAGAACCGTCGGCCACTCCTCTCGAGGCGGCAGCCGCGAGGCGATCCGCTCCAGCCGCCGGCGCATCCGCTCGACGATCTGCCGCGCCTCGGCGTCGGCTCCGAGGGCCCTGCCCATGTCGAAGAGGTTCCTCTGGACATCCTCGATCGAGTCGAAACAGGAGAAGACGAGGATCGGGATCCCGGATTCCTCGAGGGTCGTCCGGGTTTCGGCCCGATTGTAGCTCGCCAGGAAACAGAGGTCCGGATCGAGGGCGATGATCCGTTCCACGTCGTCCCCGACGAAAGCCGGGATGCCGGAGACGCGGTCCGCAACGGGGCTTCCCTCGCGCGGCGCAAGATACGAAAGGGCGGCGATCCTCTTCTTGTCGACCAGGTCCAGGAGCATTTCATCCGTGCCGAGGGTGACCGATACGATCCGTTGCGGCGGCGCGGGGATCTCGACGATGCGGCGCGTCGATCCGTCCCGACGTCGTTCCGCGATCCGCCGCGGCCATCCCTCCGCTTCCGGGGGAAGATCCTCGGCTGACGCGGAAACCGCGCCGGATTCCTCGGCGATCGATCGTGGTGCGCTTCGGGCCAGCTCCCGAAAGATGCCCAGCAGGAGAAGCACCGCGACGCCGGAGACGACGACCCCCCAAACGTGGCGACGACCCCCTTTTGTATTTCTTGCCGTTTCGCGCCGGTCGGGCATCGCTCACCCCTTTTTCAGGTGGAGGAGGACGATTTCCGGGGGGCAGTGGAGGCGGAAGGGGAGGCCGACGGCGCCGCTGCCCCGGCTGACGATCAGTTCGGTGTCGTCGACGCGATACCGCCCTTCGAGAAGTCCGTACCGGCTCTGACGCACCAGGGGCGGCAGGCCCGGAAGACGGATCTGGCCGCCGTGCGTATGCCCCGAGAGCACCAGGTCGACGTCGTGTTGCGCGGCTTCGAAAACGATGTCGGGATGGTGCGACAGCAGGATCACCGGGGAATCGTCGGCGTTCCGCAGGGCGGCCGCCAGATCGACGGTTCCCATGAGAAGGTCGTCGACGCCCGCCAGGGTCAACGCGCCGGCGCCGCGACGGATGGTTACGCAACGATTGTGCAACACCTCGATGCCGCTTTCCTCGAGTCGTCGTCGGACGGAGTCCGCTTCGCCGGTGTAGTAGTCGTGATTCCCCAGCACGGCGAAGACGCCGTGGGGCGCCCGGAGATGTTCCAATGCCGGCCGGAGCACGTCGAATTCGGCGATCCGGCTGGAAAGGTGGTCGCCGCCGAGAAGAACGAGATCGGGATCGAGGCGGATCGTGCGCGTGATCAGATGTTCCAGGCTCGCCGCCGAGACGAAGGGCCCGGCGTGAAGATCGGTCAGGAGAACCAGGCGGAATCCCTCGAGATCGGCGTGAAGATCGCGCAGGGAAACCTCGGCATGGGAAACGGCCAGCGACCGATGCAACTGACGATCATAGGGAAGGGTCATCCCCGGAATGCGGGGATAGACATGCACGCTCAGGAAATGGTTCACGCGCCGTTCGACGGCCCGGAACCACCGTTTCGCCGGATCGGAAAGCCGGCGGCCTCGGGTATCGAGAGTGCACGCGGCCGACAGTTCGGCGGGCGGACGGAAAGGATCCCCGGAGGCGCCGGCGGAACCGGCGTCCGGCGGAGGAGCGGGTGTTGGCATCGATCGGGTACGCATGAAACGTCGAATCATACCACCGCTGGGGCGGGATGTGTCGCCGGACCCGCTTCGATGCCTCCGGGGTCGCGCGCCCGCGGAGAAAGCCGGTCACGTTCCCGGGAGGAACTCGCCTTCGGAATCCGCGGGACGGGGGTCATGCGGACGGCGGGATCGGTTCGAGCCCCGTCGGATCGACGCCGTTGCGGATATCGTCCAGGACGCGGACGGCCAGCAGGTTCCAGCTCAGGAAACCGGGTTTGATGACCGGCGCGCCGGTCTCGGCGTCGTAGTACTCGTGGATCAGCCCGTTGGTGCGCAGGTCGGATGCGTAGACGTCGATCAACCGACCCGCCGCCTCGAGCGCTTCGTCGCGGTATCCGTAGCGGGCCAGGCCGTAGGCGGTGAGGAAGGTCGACAATCCCCAGACCGGACCGTTCCAGTTGGAGGGGTTCCCCATGGGCGCGTTGGTATACCAGGGTTCGTTTGCGGCCATGCTGCGTATGCCGAACGGGGAGAGGAACTCCTTCTCGTTCATCACGTGGCTGCGGACGATCTCCGCGGCGCGTTCCGGCGTGGCGAGTCCGCTCCAGAGGACGAAGAGACCGGCCCAGGAACGGATCTTGATGGGGATCTCCCAGGTGATTCCCTGGAGCCCCGGCGCGTCGCGGGTGAGGTTGTCGGCGTTGTAGTAGAAACGATCCACCGGGTCCCACAGATAGCGGTTCACCGTTTCCCGGAGACGCGCGGCGCGGCGATGGAAGGAATCCGCGCGGTCCGGTTCGCCCAGGGCGTCGGCGATCCGCGCGAGGGCGAGATACTCCCGATGGTGAAACCCGTTCAGGTCGATGCCGATGGAAGAACGCGGCGGACGGCCGTAGACGGCCGGGTTGTTGTCGATGCCGTTCCCGGCCCACGACAGCCAGACGAAGAGATCCCGGCGACCGCGCGTGCTCCGCTCGTACCATTCGACGGCGCGCAGCAGCGCCGGCCAGTGGGGACGGATCCAGTCGAAGTCGCCGTCGGAGCTTGCGGCCACGCACCACTGCGCCTGGATGGGCAGGGGGTGCGACCCGTAATCCACGGTTCCGTCGGCGTGGACGAGTTTCGCGGGGCGGCCGTCGTCGCGGATCCGCTCGAGGAAATTCAGGATGCTGCCGCGGTAGTACGCGGCGTGTTCCGGCGCCAGGGCCAGGCCGAGGAAGAAGGCGTCCCAGTCCCACAGGGAGGTGTAGACGCCGCCGGGAACCACGTAGGGATGGCGGAAGGCGTCCCCGGCTTCGATGAGAATGCCGGGGACGAGATCCTGCAGTTTCTCCCCGACAAACCGCTCGTTCTCCGCGCGGGATCCCGTGATCTCGAAGGCGCGCCGGGGCATGACGTCGCCGCGACGGGCGAAATAGGACTCGTCGAAGCGGACTTCGTATCGTTCGTCGTCGGAAAGCATGGTTTCCCTTTCCTCCCGGGGGACCGGTCCCGGTGGGATGGAACTACGGGAGACGGGAAAATGGGAGAACGAATCGTCGCCCGCGGGGGGTGGGGCCCGAATCCCCGGGGAGCGCTTCGCCCGTTTGGATTGCGGGGCGGGCCGGAATTTTCTACCCTTCCCGGTCGGGAGGGTTCATGAGAATTCGAAACCTGCTTGCGCTTGGACTTGTCTTCTGCGGGATCGCCGCCGCGTGCGCGCAGGACGGTTGCGGAGGAGATTGCGACTGGTACGGGGATCTCGACCGCACCGTGATCGAGTCGCCCCACCCGTACCCGGCGCCGGCGGGCGAAGACGATATCGTCTGGTCGGCCGTGGTCGAACATCCGGGATCGATCGAAATGCTTCTGCGGTTCGAACGGTTCGAACTGGCGCCCGCGGCCCGGCTGGAAATCACGACGATCGGCGGGATGCGGGTCTTCACGGCCTCTTCCCCGCCGGGGCCGGCGATCCGGGTTTCGGGCGACTGCGCGATCCTGGAACTGGTCGCTTCTCCGCGGGCGTCGCAGGGGGACCCGGCCGCGGCCTGGGGCGTCCGGGTCCCGTACGTGGCCTACCGCATCCCGGCCGAGATCGAGCCGGTGCCGACCGGCGAACTCGAGTTGAGGGACGCCACCTGTCTGAAATCCGGTCATCCCTGCTCGAACCCCTCCTGGTACGAGTCCGGACGGGCCACGGCGCGGATCTTCATCACGCGCAGTTCGAGTGTCGCCCAGTGCACGGGAACCCTTCTGGACCGCGAGGAACGCAAGGACGTGCTGATCACCGCCCGGCATTGTCTCGCGGGATACACGGATCTCGTCGCGGAGTTCGGCGCGGAGTATTCCCCGGACTGCACATCGGGAAGCGATCCCGAGTGCCGCGCGCCCCAGACGAAGGATTGCACGGGGATCTTTTACCAGGCGCGCGCGATCGTTTACTCGCCGGAGTGCGACTGGGGCCTCGTGGCCCTGGACGGGGATCCCGGCCTGGAATGGGGCACGGTGCCGATGCCGAACCGGGACGCGGCAACCGGGACCGACATCTACGTGATCCAGCATCCGGCGGGCCACTGCAAGGAGTGGGACGACGGTTTCATTTCGGACGCCGCCGCCAGCGAATGCTCCCTGGCCTTCTCGGCCGTCTCCTCGCGGGGGGGATCCTCGGGGTCGGCCCTGCGGCGGTTGTCGGACAACGCCATCGTGGGCATCCTGATCACGAGCGGGGGAGCGACGCGCGTCGGGGCGATGCGGATGACGATCGACCGGGACGTTCTGGACGTCGCCTACGCGGGACATCCTCCGCCGGGAATCAACGTGGCCCCCCGGTCCGTCCGGGTGGCGACCAGTTCCGTCTACGGCCCCGGCTGGGGCGGGGACAAGGCGATCGACGGGGTCGTGTCCCTGGAGAGCAAGTGGGCGAGCGCCGACACGGGACCGCCGCTCTGGCTGAAACTCGACCTGGGCGAGGAATACGACGTCTCCGGATTCGGCGTCTACGCGCCGTCCGCCGCCGGCGAGTCGAACATGTTCGATCCCAAGGCGTTCCGGTTCCAGAGCGGCTCTTCGTGGGACGGGCCCTGGACCGACGAGTTCGAGATGGGGATCCATCTGCACCGGGAAAGGGTGACCTGGCGCGGATTCCCGGGGATCACGAAGAAGATCCGCTACGTGCGCCTCTACCTGACCGAGGAAAACCATCTGCCGGACGACGGCATCGCCCGGATCCCCGAGTTCGAGGTCTACGCCGTCTTCCCCCAGGCCGATCGGATCGAGACGTGGTGACGGTCCGGAAGCCCGGTCAATAGGTTTCCATCCGGTTCGCGAGACCGTAGGGGTTGTATCCCGGCGGGCCGAACCACACGTCGTCCCAGGCCACGCCCCGGGAGTGGTAGTTGAAGAGCCAGAACCGGCCGCTCGAAAAGGTCGAGTCGTTCAAGGACCAGTCGACGACGTCCGATCCGCCCGGCGCCGTTCCGATGCGGATCCGCAGCGCCGTCCCCTCGGCTTCGACGGCGATGTAGTAGGAAACGCCGGCCGTGATCGCGCGGCTGATCTGTTTGCCCTGGATCACGCTCCAGGTCGTGCTGTCGCGCAGGTTAATCACCTGCGGGGAATCCGCCGCCTTGAAACTGAGGCTGTACCCGGCGCCCCCCGTGTTCGTCCGGAACCGGAGTTCGGCGTTCGCTTCCCCGGCGACGGTGGGGCTCGTCGACAGGAACCGGAGCGTTGCGTAGAAGGCGAAATCCTCGACGTCGATCAAGGTGCGCACGCCGCCGTAACTGCCCTGGCCGGAGACGCCGGTCAGGCGCAATTCCCCGGCCGTCTCCGCGATCGAAAGGCCGTTGGCGGCGTCGACGTACCAGGCCGGTTCCGGCAGGGAGGTGTCGATCACGCCGTCTTCGAAATCGTCGTTCCAGTATTCCTCGCCCACGGGCGGCGGGCCGCTCTCCGGCCAGCGGTAGTCCATAGCGGCGGCGTCCTCGACATCGGCCAGGATCTGGTTTTCCTGCGGGCTGCCGTCGATGTTCCATCCGTCGCACCAGGAGCACCAGCGGTAGAGGTTCACGCAGCGGTAGATCCCCTCGCCGGTGGCGGCGTGAGCCTGGTTCCAGTCGTCGATCTCCTCGTAGATCCATTCGACCCAGTCGGTCTGGTAGCAGCACCGGGGATCGGAACAGCTTGAGCACTCCGGGTGGCCGCCCTTCCAGTAGTAGACGCCGTTGCACTCGGTGGCGTAGTAGGGAAGCGTGCGCAACGCAGGCGGCGTCCCGAGGTTCACCCAGTCCTTGTACACGTAGAAACTCCAGTACTGCCCGTTGACCTTCGCCGTCGAGTGCACGTCGGCGTAGGTGTAGCCGCGCGAGTTGATGTGCACGGCGATCCCGTCGATCCCGCCCGAGGCGCTGATCGCCGTGAGCATCTGGTTCATGTACGTCGTCCATCCGAGCGGATTGCCGTCGTGATCGGCGCCGGCCCCGTACGGGCCGGCGAAGGGCGCCAGGGGCTGGCAGAGAACCTTGGCATCGGGCCGCACGGCCTTG
Source organism: uncultured Verrucomicrobiota bacterium (assembly GCA_964395275.1). Classification (GTDB taxonomy): domain Bacteria; phylum Verrucomicrobiota; class CALLYA01; order CAYNBQ01; family CAYNBQ01; genus CAYNBQ01. The sequence continues at coordinate 16,271 of CAYNBQ010000023.1, read as the reverse complement.
ATGGCGTCGTAACATTTCCGGAAACAGTTCGCGTAGTCCTGGGGCGAGATGTACGTGCGCCATCCGCCGACCTTCGGCCATTCGTTGGCGAGGTTCGTTTCGTTGCCGATGATGAAGATGTCCGCCCCCTGCGTGGCGGCGACGTAGTTGGCGCATCGCTGGGCGAAGTTGTCGTATTCGGAGATCACCGGGATCGTGCCGTCGTCGCCGTATCCGTTGTTGAGCCGCACGATCACCGTGTGCCCCGCGTTCTGGAACGAGCGGAAATCGCCCCCGCCGTAATCGTTCGGATTGTGGCCGATGGCGACCGTTGCGGTGATCCAGCCGCGGACGCCCGCGCCGCTCAGGCGGTTCAGATACTCCCAGGGCGCCGGATCGTGATCGTGGATCCCGTAGAGCCACGGGGTCTCCGCCGCCGGGGAAGCCGAAACGCAGAGTGCGGCCATTCCGCACAGGAAAGGTTTCCGGAATCGATATTTCGTCTTCGCCATGGTCTCCCTCCGCCAAACTGTCCGCATGGTACGGGGAATCGGCGATTGCGGCCAGTCCGCGGTTGGAACCGCCGCGGGTCCGCCGCGCGCGACTCACGGCAACAGGAGCGTTTCCCCTTCCACCCGCCCCCCGGCGCGGCGGACGGCGATCGGCACGAGCTCCCGGCAGATTGTCAAGGCGGCATCGAAATCGAGCGAGGTTCCCTCGAAAACCCGGGAGCCCGCTTTCCGGAACGGCGCCGTCGCCTCGCGCGGCAACCCGGAAAAGCCTTTCATCACCCCGAGCACGCCGCACGCCGTCGAGGCGTTGCAGTCGGCGTCCTGTCCGCAGCGCACGGCGATTTCGGCCGTCTTCCAGAAATCGCCGCCCCCGTAGAGCAGGCCGATCGTCGCATAGGCGCCGTTGATCGTGGCGCTGATGTTGAAGGGTTTTCCGCGGCCCGACCGGCAGACGTCGCGCCCGTCCCAGCGTTCCTGGAGCATCCGCCACGCCCGCCGCCAATCCCCGGGATCTTCCCGGTAGGTCCCAAGGACGTCCCGGATCGCCCGCGCGTAATCGCTCTCGGGCGGGATGCCTTCGAGGGCGCGTTCGACGAGACGGACCCGGTCGGGTTCGACATAGGCCAGCGCGTAGAGTCCGGCGACGTAGAGACCGCCGTAGAGTCCGTCGCCCGAGGCGACGACCACGCCGAAGCGGGACGCAACGTCCCGGGCGGCCTCGGGACAGCCGGGGTGGATCAGGCCGAAGAGATCGGATTCGATCTGGAAATCGATGTCCTGCCAGTGCGGGTTGCAGACGGGCGACCCGGTCAGCGGCGGGCGGATCCCCTTGTCCAGGTTGGCGCGTGCCGCGCGGTTGCCGTGCCAGACGCGGAAATCCGTTTCCGCCCATGCCTCCGCGGCCCGGTCCGGGGTCAGGTGCAGCCCGTATCGATCCAGCCGTTCGAGGAACGCCGCCTCCAGGTAGAGGTCGTCCTGTTCGAAGGCCCCGGCGACACTGTCGGGGTTGTAGGGGGGCAGGTCGGTTTCGATGATCTTCCCCAGGGACTTGAATTCCCATGGGGCGCCGTAGCTGACGCCGATCATCTGTCCCGCCCAGCCGCCGAGAAGACGGTCCCGCCATTGGGCTGCGTCCAGGCGGAATGCGGGTTCTTTCGGCTGCAGGGCCAGGCCGGCGGCGACGGCTTTCCAGGCATCCGGATGCGCGGACGACGGGACGCCGATGACGTACAGAACCGCCCCGGACGGCTGGAGCCAGCGTTCCCCCGGCTGAAGCAGGATCTCCAGGGGTTGGACGGCGTCCGCATGGAACCCGCCTTCGGGATCGATCCAGTAGGAGAGATAGAACGTTCCGAGATCCGGGGAAACGATTCCGTAGGCCGCGTGCGACGTTTCGTCCCGCCAGAGGGCCGCGGGGATGTAGAAATTCGGCGGGACCGCCGTGGAAACATCGCCTTCGGAAGCGCCGCCGATCCGCGGCAGGGCGAAATGGTAGATCCCCGCCAGTTCCCATGCGTTCAGGTCGGTGTTCTCCACCCAGAGACAACGCGACGTGAAATAGGGCTTGCCGGGCGGGATCACGAACCGGAACCGGCATCGCCAGGCACGGGGCGTTTCCTCGACGGTTTCCCGGTTCCCCTCCAGGTCGATCCGGGCGAGGGCCGGGCCTCCCGGCGTCTTGCGAAAGGTCATTTCCACCGCCATCCCGCCGTCGGGCAGGGGGTCGATGAGAAGGGAATCCGGTTCGACCGAGTCCGGTTCGACCCAGAGGTCCTGCCGGATCCTCTCGTGAATCAGCGGATAGAAGGACCCCAGCGGCGTGCCGTCGATGTAGACCCCGTCGAACGCCCGGCCGGAACCCGCATTCCTGACCAGGCGCAGCCGGCCGTTGTCGAGGAGGAACCCGTCGCCGGTGCGTTGAACGCGGACGTCGTGTCCCGCGGTCCCGGTCGCCGAACCGGTCTCCCCCAGGCCCGGGATGAGAGCCGCCGCCTTTTCCGGGGACAGGCGCAGCGGGGGCGGCGCGCCGGTCCGATGGACGTGCGCGGCGGTGCGGTTCACCCTCGAGGCGGTTCGGACCAGCTCTTCGTAGGGATCGTCGTTCACGTCCACCAGGCCGTAGTTGCTGTTTTCCGGGAAGGCCGACGAAATCCCTTCGGCGGGTTCGTCCACCCACATGAAGAAATCCGATCCGACGACGAACGGCAGGCGCATCAATGTCGTCTGCATGATCTCGAAGGCGCGCGCCCGCTGGGCCTGGGTGTCGAAGGTCTCGCCCGCCCCCTCCGTGCAGGGCAGGCCGCTGTCCAGGGCGCGGAATCCCCATTCGGTGATCATCAGGGGACGCCCCGCGCGCCGGTGCCACTCACGAAGCTTCTTCTCCCCCTCCGGGAGGGTCCCCGCGATCAGGTCGACGCGCGGATAGAGGTTGAACGAAACGACGTCGCAGTTCCGCCCCGCGATGTCGACGACGTCCGGCGCTTCGCCGGCGAAACGGCAGCCGAAGACCAGGTGATTCCCGTCGGCCTCGCGGATCGCGCGGCAGGCGATTTCGAAATACCGGCGCGCGATCAGGCGGACGAACTCCGTGCGGTCCCGGATCGATTCGGCCGTCGGCGGCGGGACCTCCCGGGAGAGCCGCATCTCTTCCCAGGATCCCCACGCGGTGTTCCACGCCGCGTCGAGGTGGTCGATCGTCTCGTACCGTTCCCGCAGGAAATCGGCGAAGGCCCGGCGGCAGGCGCTCTGCGCGGGGGTCGAAAAGACGGCGTCGGCCAGGCCCGTCGCGCGGTGGTTCTTCCCGAACCACTCCAGTTCGTTGTCGAGAAACCACCCCAGAAGCCAGGGATCGTCGCGTTCCGGCCGGCAAACCCGTTCCGCGACGATCCGGCAGTGTTCCTCCCATTCCGGATCGAAGACGTCGGGGAACCCGGTCCAGTTTTCTCTGGCTGCAATGGCGTGCCGTCCCGCGAACGTCTCCCCGATCTTCAGGTTGCGCATGTGCGGCAACCCGGCATGCCGCACCAGGGGCGACGTGTTGAGCCCGAGGCTGGTGAACCCCCAGCTTCGGAGCCGTTGCACCGTCGAAGCCGCCCAGGCACGCAGGTCGTTGTCGTACTTGCGCCGGATGTTCCGCGCGTAGGGAGCGAACCCGAGGGTTTCGCACCAGTGGACCTCGGAGTTCACATGGTCCGTCCCCAGGGCGAAGAAGCCGTTGCCCGAAGGGGTCAGCAGCCACCAGACCCCGTCGATCTGTTCGACGCGGAAAAAGCCGCCCGGTTCGCCCCGGATCTCGGGATAGCCCGCGTCCGCCGGAAACGCGGGGACCGGTTCGATCTCCCGGGAACAGGGCGTTTCGCGGACCGTGTCGATGTCCGTGAACACCGCCCGGAACCCTTGGCAGGTCAGCGCCGGGGTTCCGCAGGCGACGGCGGGGCCGTCCAGGCGGAATCCGACCCGCGCAATCGGTTTTCCGGCCTCGTCCTCGACGGTGCCCACGATCCGGTCGGGGGAAATCGTCAGGGTCAGGGTATACGGGCGGTTCGGTTCCCAGGCGAGCGGGGCGCTGCCCGTCGGAAGCGGGGTCAGGCGGGTCGTTTCCTGGTACTGGGCGAGCCAGACGCCTTCGTACGCCTCGGAAAGCTCGACGTACCGCCGGCCGCCGGCGTCGGGCGGCGCCTCGACGAGGGCCAGGTGCCAGAAACTCCCGTCATCGGCTCTCCAGGCGACGCCGGCGACCTTCCAGCGGTCGTTGAGACTCTCGCGGATCTCGACGGCGGCCCGGACTTTTCCGGCGGACGCGAGGTCGGTCCCGAGCAGGGCGAACGAGCGGTCGCCGGCCGGGTTGTCGGCTTCGACGGCGCCGGCTCCGGCGCTCCCCCATCCGAGGGTGGTGGGCGTCCACTCGGGTTCCGGGGGTGTCGTCTCGGCTCGAAGTCTCGACGGATGGACGAAGACCAGGGCTGCGACCGCGAGAATCCCCGCGATTCTCGCCGCGCTTCCCGGAGAGGAGTTCTTGCCCATGCCGACATCCCTTCTTTCCGGCGCCCCTTCCGTTCGTCCGGCCGAAGGGACGAAATCCCGCGAGACGGCGCCGGGAATCAATACGTCTGCAGGCTTGAGTCGTCGCGCGGATCGGCGACGACCCGTACATTGTCGAAACTGCAGTCCGAATGGCCGGATTCCATGGCGACGTAGCCGGAGGAAAACCGGCCGTTCGGATCCGTCCAATCGATCATCAACTCCCCGTCGACGGAGATCCGGATCCGGGCGGGTTGACCCATGCACCGCACGCCCAGGCGGTGGAAGACGGAAGGGTCCTCGACGGCGCCGGGGACTTCGGCCACGATGCCGTCGTTCTGCGTGTACAGGGCGACCGTCCCGTTGCGGCGCAGCAGGACGAGATAGCCGCCGCCGTTCGAACGGCCTCCGTACATCACGGAAAACCGGAAATAGTATCCGGCCCAATTCGTGTCGTCGGGGGCGTCGTGGATCCGGATGTCCGAGGCGATCTCCAGGTTTTCGTACAGGAAGGGAAGCGCCGCGTAGTACCCCCACCACGGGCCGAGAACCGTGTTCCGGTAGGCGTGATCCTCGACATGCCAGTCGCCAGCCTTGGAAATCCATTCCGGGGCCTCGGTCTCGGCGAAGGAATCCTCGAAGAGGGCCGGCGGCGTCATGCCGTACGCGGGATCCTCCATCGGAACCACCTCGTCATTCGGGTATCCGCGGGCCAGCCCGCCGTAGACCTCGCCCAGCAGCGTGGGCGACGTCCGGGTCCGATCGAGCAGCGCCGTCTCGCCCCAGGGATCTTCCCACGGTCCCATGAACCAGAACCAGCGGTCCACGTCGGATTCCTCGAGCCGAAGGCAGAGCCGGTGCATCCAGGGGGCCACCGATTCCCGGTTGAGGGGCCCGTGCCAGAATCCGATTCCGAACTCCGTGCACCAGATCTCGGCGTCGCCGTACAGACCGTCTTCGGCGCGTTTCACCCAGTTGCAGAAGGGAGTCACGTAGAGGCGCATGTAGGTGCCGACGTTGCGCAGGTACGGCGGCGCGTAACAGTGGTAGTTCCAGATGTCCACGGGCATCGACTCGCCGTATTCCTCCCGGTAGATGCGCAGGACCTCTTCCCACCAGGCGATGTCGCCGTCGACGTTTCCCGCCACCGCGTCTCCGCTGAGAGCGCCCACGGCGAACCGGGCGGTCGGGTCCCGCTCGCGGATGAACTCGTGGTACGTGTGGTACATCGCGGCGTATTGCGCGGGCGAAAGTCCGTCCTGGCCGGCCAGGTCGGGTTCGTTGCCGATGATCCAGACCTTGCCCGGGTGATCGTCGACCCATGCCCCGAAACGGACGGGATCGTCGATGGTGTCCGTGTCCTGGTGATACCCCTGGAATCGGTGATCGAGACCCAGGTTCAACCAGTAGGAGCAGGGCCGGACCATGTTCGGTACGTTGCTGCTCTGCAGGGTGTCCCAGATGTACGCCCGGCATTCCGGCGGCATGTCGAGTTTGTCCATGACGCCGTTCGGCGCCCAGTTCGCCCCGGAAACGGAGTAGGGATTGGAATCCCCGGGTCGGGGAAGGAGGATTACGCCCAGCAGGATCGCTGTCCGCAGCATTCGCATGTTCACGCAGTCCTTCTCCTCTTTGAAGCGGCCGAGGATACCATCAAACCAGGGCCGCGAGGAACCCGTTGCCCGGAGAGGACCGCTTGCGGTGCGCGCCGATCCCGTTCATCTTGGAACCCGTGGAGACCCAATCCCGATGAAGATTCTTTCGATGGCCCGACTCTTTCCCGGAATCCTGATCCTGGCCGCCGCCGCGAGTCCCGCCGCCGACATCGTGGTCGACAACGACGACGGCGCCCCCGGATACACGGAGACCGGATCCTGGAGCACGAGCACCTGGCCCGGTTACAACGACGGGACGTACCGATATACCGAGGGTTCCGGCACGTTGAGCACCGCCACCTGGACGCCGGAAATCGTCTTCCGGGGGTGGTACGAGGTCCGCGCCGCCTTCCGGCGGGGCAGCAATCGCACCACCTCGGCGCCGTACACGATCACCCACGCGTTGGGACAGACGGTCGTCTACGTCGACCAGTCCGGCTCGGGCGTCGACGAGGTCGTGCTGGGCGAATTCCTCTTTGAAACCGGCACGTCGGGCAGCGTTCGTCTCGAGAATACCGGCGGATCCGGCGCCTACATCGCCGATGCCGTGATCTTTCACCCGACCGGCGACAGCCCCCCGGTCTTCACCGAGATCGGGCATCAACCCCGGTTCCCGGCCGCCGCCGAATCCGTCTGGGCCTATGCCGACGTGGTAGACGATCTGGGCGTGACGTCGGTGACGATGACCTATTCCGCGACGCCTTCGGGTTCCTCGGACACGGTGCCGGCGTGGGACGACGGCAACCACGGCGACGACGCCGCGGGCGACGGGATCTGGGGCGCGCAGATCCCCGGCTTCCCCGACGGGGAGGAACTCACCTATTCCTTCACGGCGACCGACACGATCGGTCAGTCCACGACGAGCGATCCGGGGACCTACCGGGTCGGCGACACCGGCCCCAGGGAGTACCGGGTGATCTGGGTCGATTCCTGGAACGCGGGAATCCTCAACGCCTCGCAGGTCGACGACCTGGTCGCCACCTGCCGGGCGAACAACATCAACACCATCATGCCGGAGATCCGCAAGATCGGGGACGCCTACTACGATTCTTCCATAGAACCCCGCGCCACCAACATCAGCGGCGGTCCCTCCTTCGATCCGCTGGGCTACCTTCTCCAGGTCGCCCACGACACCAGCGGCGGCAAGAAACGAATCGAAATCCACGGCTGGTTCGTCGCGCAACGGATCTGGACGGGCGGGACCCTGCCTCCCGATCACGTCCTTTCGCAACATCCCGAGTACATCATGTCCGACGTGGACGGGAACACCTCGTACAACGGGAAGAACTACCTCGATCCCGGTCATCCCGACGCCGTGGACCACAACGTGGCGGTGATCCTCGACTGCATGAGCAAGTACAATCTCGACGGGGTGAACCTCGATTACATCCGCTATCCGGGTTCGACCTGGGGATACAACCCGGTCAGCGTCGCCCGGTTCAACGCCGTCTACGGCCGCAGCGGTCAGCCGGACCCCGACGATCCCGACTGGAGCGACTGGCGCCGGGAATGCGTTTCGCTCGAGGTGCGAAAGATCTACGTGAAGATGGCCCGGATCGATCCCTTGGTCGTGCTGACCACCGACACCGTCCAGTGGGGGTCGTCCTACGACGATTTCGAGGCGTCGTCGGCCTACGCCGGGGTCTTCCAGGACTGGGTCGGATGGCTCGAGGACGGCATCATCGATTACAACGCCCTGATGAACTACGCCACCAGCGACAGCCGGTTCCAGGGATGGACGGACCTCAGCCTCGCCCACGACGGCAAGCGCGGCAGCATCATCGGCATCGGCGCCTACCTGCAGACCCGGGTCCAGGACGGCATGGACCAGCTTCTCTACGCACGCAACGCCGGTGCGGCGGGTCTCAACATCTACGACTGGGGCAGCGAGGTGAACAGCACGTCGGAATCGCGCACCGACTTCTACAACGCCCTCCATGCGCAGGTCTACCCGGAGTGGGCGGATCCCCCGGACCCGGTCTGGAAACATCACCCGACGCTCGGAATCTTCGAAGGGACGGTCCTGGCGGAGGGGGAACCGGTGGACCACGCGGTCGTCTCCCTCGACGGCGTGCCCGGGCAACGGACCGTCTCCGACGGCAGCGGATGGTACGGGCTCATCGATGTGCCGCCCGGCGTCTACACCCTCCGTTTTTCCAGGGCGCCCTGGCCGGATCGCACCGCGCGGGCCGTCATCGGCGCCGGGGGCGAGATCGTCACGATCGGCGTGGATCTTGCTCTTGGGGTGGGCAACGTCTTGAGCACGTATTGACGTACAACAGGCTCGGGAGATCGATGCGCCGGCCGGGTCCCGCGGGAGACCGTCCGGAAACGTTGCGAAGCAGACGATGGGAGGTACCTCGATGATTCGGAAGATCCTGTTCGCGATCCTGGTGCTCGGGGTGACGGCCGGACTGGCCGGCGCCGCCGTCGAACCGGTGATCGTCACCCTCTACAGCCAGTTCGGACAACCGGACCTGCGGTCGTACACCGTGCCCACCGGCAAGGTGCTCGTCGTGAACGCCGTGAACCTCGTCGGCACGGACAAGTTGATCCTCACCCCCTATCCGCTGGACTACGTGCAGGAGATCGAGGATCCCGATTGGCAGGACCAGGTCACCTCGTTCGCCCGGCCGCTCTACATCCCGGAGCGCTGGAAGGTCCAGGTGGACACGCCCGGCGCCGGAACCCCCGCGGCACGCAACGAGGCGCGGCTCTTCGGCGTGCTGGCCGACAAGGAAGACATCTACGCCTCGCTGGAAGGCGAGTTCGAATCCTTCCGGATGGCCGGGGGCGATCTCGTCGGAACGCTTCGGCTGGCCTCGGCCCGACCCGTCGCCGTCCGGTTCGAGGGATCCGACGACCTCGAGAACTGGCATCCGGAAGACGCCGCCCGCGTCCTGCCGACCGCTCAGAAGGGGGTCTACGAATACCGGATCCCCTACGACGGCAGCGCCAAGCGCGTCTACCGCGGCGAAGCGGTTCCACGCTGACCCCGCCGCGGCGGGATTCCTCCCCAGGGAGGGGCGGGCGGAAGGTTCGTCCTACCGCCCGGCCGCTCTCGCCGGGCGAGGCAGGGGAACCCGTTCCCCGGCGCGGGACGATCAGCGTTCTTCCGTTCCGGCGGGGGATTCCACGACACGATAGGCCAGGGGGAGCGGCATCCCGTCGTATCCCGATTCGAACCCGACCTGCCGTTCCAGGGCGATCCGGTCCCGCATGACCTTGTCCAGAACCTTGCCCTGGTGAAAGGTCACCACCCGTGTCCAACTGTCGATCGCCCCGGCCCGCCGCAGGATGTCGAGCAGGCGACGCAGGTCCCCCAGGTCCATGTGCACGATGTCGTCTTCCGCCGAGGACGCCGTCATCTCGTGCACGAAGAGATCGAATCGTTCCCTCCGCAGGGCTTCGAGCGTGGCGGCCAGCGGATACCCGGTGTCGGTTCCGTAGAACGTCGTCGTCCCGCGCCAGTGGATGATGTAGCAGAGCGGCAGGGAATCGTTCTCGGTGTGATGGGCCTGCACGGCCGTGACCCGGAGTTCCCCGGCGGTCGTGGTCATGCCGGGGGCCATCCGGTCGAACCGGATCGGCGGGGCGGCTTCCAGGGTTCCCAGGTGCTTCTTCATGCGCCGGAGAATCTCGTCGTTGCCGTGGACGGTGAGGGGGGCGAGGCCCTCTCCCGCGCGTTCGGCGGCCAGGCGCGTAATCGCCGCGGGATCGAAATGGTCGCCGTGCGAATGCGAAATGAAGAGATGCTCGACGTCGCGGAAGGAATAGCCCCAGCGTTCGAGCTTCCGTTCTCCGTGTTCCGCGAAATCGATCACCGCATTCGGCGGCATGAACAGCCCGGCCGCTTCGCGGCGGTAGGGGCGGTAGGGATCGTCGTACCCGTCCATGTAGTCGGCCGCGCCCGATCCCAGGAGCCGCGCCGTCGCGGCCTCCGTGCGGAATCCCAGGGCGAGTTCGCCGAAATAGAGGTCGCCGCTGACCGCGTCCTTCCGTTGCCAGTGGACCCGCTCGGTGACGATGCGCTGCAAGAGATCCGCGGCCGGCCTGAGCTTCTCCGGGGCGACGCCGTTCGCGTCCCGCCGCGCGTCGATCTCCCGCAACATCAGCCCCGCGCGGGCGCGGACGCGGCCGAAATACTCCGAATCGATCTCGAAGGAGACTTCCTGCCCGTTGGAGAAGACGACCCGGTACGTGCCGTCGGCCCAGTCGCGCGGGTAGAATTCGACCGTCGGTTCCTCCGCGCAACCGGTCCAGAGAACCCGGTCCCAGGGATCGAAGATCCGGATGCGCACCGGTTCTTCTCCGCGCGGCCCCGGTACCGCCAGGCGGATCGGGCTGTTCGCCGGGGCGCGACCCCCGGGTTCGATCGGCTGCTGGGGCGACGCCGCGCCCGCCGCGGAAAAGGCCGCCGCCAGGACGAGTGCCGCAAGGCGCGAGCCGAAACGTCGGTTCCGTGGATGAATCATGATCATGTTCCTTCCGTGGCGTCGCGGCCCGCGCCCGCGGGTCCGTCGTCGTCGATGCTGCGGTAAAGATGCGGCCGGAGACAGCGGGGGATGAAATAGCGGTCGCTGCGCCGGTCCCGCAGGCGCCGCGCCTGGAGATCCGCCACTACCATCGTTTCCCCGTTTCCCGGTTCCTCCGTCCAGGCCAGGACGTTGCCCATCGGGTCGAACACCCCCGCCCATCCGGGGAAGACCGCCGCGCTGCCTTCGCGCGCGGTCTTCCTCCTCCGCCCCGCGTTGTTGGCCAGGATCCCGAAACAGCCGTTGGAATGACAATGCGCGCGGTAGGTCATCACGCCGACGTCGCGCGCCGGAAGGGTCCGGCGGGGTCCCGGCGTGTTGTACGCGAAGGGCATGACAAGGATTTCCGCGCCGCGGACGAAGAGCGTCCGGGCCATCTCGGGGAAAAGGGCGTCGTAACAGATCGCGATCCCGACCCGCGCCTTGCCGATGTCGATCGTCCGGATCTCGAACCCGCCGCGCCAGTACAGGTATTCCTGGCCGGGCATGTGGATCTTGCGCTGTTTGCCCAGGATCCCTCCGCCGTCGACGATCACCTGCGTGTTGTAGACGACGTCCGCATCGTTCTCCAGCAGTCCGAAGGCGATCGTGATCCCGAGTTCACCGGCCAACTCGACGATCCTTTCCGTGGAAGGGCCCGGCACCGGCTCGGAGAGATCGAACGTTTCCGTCGAGTAGAAGTAGCCGGAGACGTTGAGTTCCGGGAAGAGAACGAATTCCGCCCCGGCGTCCCGCGCCTTCCGGCACCACGATTCCATCCCGCGGATCGTCTCGTTCTGCCTGCCGATCGTGTTCCTCGTGGACACGGCGGCAACCCGAAGATCCTGCATGATTCCCCTCCTCCCGCGATCCTTCCCCCGTGGGCCGGATCGGCATCAACCCTATCGCATCCGCCCGTCCCTGATAATCCCGATGGTTAGCGTCGATAACCATTGTGAATTCAGTAAGTTGCGACGCGTCCTGACCCCTGGGAGAGCCTTAGAATGCCGATTTTGGCCCGAAAATGGGGCTCTAACGAACGTTGATCGCACGAGGAGGCGGTCCGGGGGATGGATACTCGCCCCTTGAATGTTTCCAGGCCGGGGGCTACAAGGGGGACGGCGCCGGGCGGCCGGACGAGGGATGCGCGGACCGGATCGACCGATCCCCCGGAGCGGAGCGAGGATCCCATGCGTTGTCCCCGATGCAACCTCGATCTGCCGGGTCGTCCGGCGGAATGTCCCTCCTGCGGAACGGACCTGACGGCCTTCCGTTCCCTCGACGATCTTCGCCGCGCCCTCGACGAGCTGCACCGGACCGTCGAATCCTCCCTCGAGACCCTGCGGCTCCAGACGGATCGGATCGAGCGACGTCTCCACTCCGCCGTCGCCGAGGAGGCGGATCACGAGCGGGAAAGGAGGGAGGAAAAGGGGGCGGCGGAGGTCGGCGCTGACGTCCGGGGGGGCATCGACGCCGACAGGAGAACTCCGGAACCACCACCGCTTCCGACGGAAACGGCCGGGCCGTTCTCCGCGGAGACGGCACCGTCGGGATCCGTTCCCGTGTTGCAGCCGTCGTCCGCCTTTCGCGAATTCGTTCCCAGGAAGCCGCAGTCGCCCCCGTCTTCCCCGGCGGAAGCCTCTGTGCCGCGCGAGCCGAGGCCGGCGCGGCCGTCCGTTCCCCGGGCCGAACCCGTGGCCGGGGAAATCCTCTTCGGCCAGAAATGGCTTCTCATCGCCGGCGTCGTCCTCGTTCTCTTCGGCGTCGGCTATTTCCTGCGTTATTCCTTCCGCCAGGGGTGGGTCGGACCGGCCGCCCAGGTTTCCATGGCCTACGGCCTCGGGGTCTTCGCAATTCTTCTCGGGGAGTTCTATCGCCGTCGCGAAGCATTTCGGAACTTCGGCCTCGTCCTGATGGGCGGCGGAATCGCCGTCATGTACGCGGCGGGGTTCGCCTCGCATCTGCTTTACGATCCGCCGGTGTTGAATGCGCCGACCGCGTTCGGCCTGATGATCGCGGTGACCGTGCTGGCCTGTGTCGTCGCCGTACGACAGGACAGCGTCTGGCTCGCGGTCCTGGGCCTCATCGGCGGCTTCCTCGGCCCCATTCTGCTGCCGGTTGCGAACGCCGATCCGCTCCTGTTGATGTTCTACGTCGTGCTATTGAACGCCGGGATCCTTTCGATGGCGGCCTTTCGCCGATGGAGGATCCTCAACGTCCTCGGGTTCTTCTTCACCTGGACCCTGTACGCGTTCTGGCTGGACGGGTACATCGCCGCCGGTCTTTCCGCGGACCGGTTCGCCTGGGCGCTCCTCTTCCTGAACGTCTTCTTCGTCGTCTACGCCGTCGTGCCCTTCTTCGAAACGTTCTTCCGCAGCGGCGAACGCCCCGGCGGCGGCGTCCTGATCACGGTTCCCAACGCCTATGTCGCCCTCGGATTCTCGCTCGGGCTGATCGGGGACTACGCTTCCCTGCGATACGCGGGCATCGCGACGGCGTCCTACGCCCTGTTCCATTTTCTCCTTGCGGTCCTCCTGCGCCGGAAGAACCCCTCGGCGCACCGGGCCTGTCTCCTGCTGGTGGCCCAGGGCATCGTCTTCCTGGGGATCACGGGCCCGCTGCTCCTGCAGGGTCCGTCGATCACCGTCTTCTGGGCGCTGGAATCGATGGTGGTTTTCTGGGCCGGCATCCGAATGCGGGAAAACGTCGTCTGTGCGACCGGCATGGTTCTGCTGCTGCTGACCGTGCTTCGATGGATCGGCGTCGACTATGCTTCGACATACGGGTTCGATCCCGAGACGCTGCGGTTCCGCTCGGGGTACCGCTACATGATGGCGTCGCGCTGGATCACCAGCGCTTCCGTACTCGCGGCCTTCTTCGTTTTCGCGCGACTGATGAAGCATGCCGCCCGGGAACGGCTCGCCTGGCTGCAGTCGTGGGCGCGGTGGTTGACGATCGTCTTCCTGTTGGCGTTGTTCGCCGTTCTCAACGCCGAGATCGGCGCCTTCTGCGAATCGTGGAGACCCGCGGACGTCTTCGCATCGATCACGCTTCTCTGGTTCGTCTTCGCGGTTGCCCTGATCCTGGCCGGGGAACATGCCGAAACGGCCGGGGCGCGACGGAGCCTGGTCGGCGCGGGATCCCTTCTGCTGCTGGCGGGGCTGGTCAAGTTTATCTTCCGCGATCTGGAATCCGGGTTGGGATTCGAATTCGCCGAGGGCCGGTTCGCCGGCGGCTACCGCGCGATGCTGCCGCAGCGGCTGGTTCTCTACGCGGTTTCGCTGGGATCCGTGGCGATCCTTCTCCGGCCGGTCTTACGCGGCGGGGAAGGGGAGGAACGCGATCCTTTCCCGCAGGCTCCGGCGTGGATCGCGTTCGTGGGCCTGCTCTTCCTCGTATTGAACGTGGAGACGGCCGCCTGGTTCGCGCAGACTCCGGCCCTGCTCAGCGCGCGGTCGGCGGCCGTCTCGGTGCTCTGGGCGCTCTTCTCGGCGGGGTTGATCGTGGCGGGTTTTCTCGAACGGAGCCGGCCCTTCCGGTGGAGCGGGATCGGCCTGTTCATCGCGACGGTCGGCAAGGTCTTCTTCTTCGACATGCGCGAGGTCGAAACCCCGTATCGGATCCTTTCCTCGATCGTGCTCGGCCTGTTGCTGATCGCGGCGTCCTACCTGTACCACCGGTACCGCGACCGCCTTCTCGACGCCGTCGCCGGGCCGGAGGCCGACTGACGTCCCCCATCCGCCAGCGCAGCAGGCGCTCGGGACGCTGCGCCTTGTTTCCTCTACGAGCCGCGGGCCAGGGGGTCGTTCGGACCGGCCCAGAGGCCGTGTTCCTCGGAGAAGACCCATCCCTCCCCGTCGATGTGCGGGTCGATCCAGTCCATTCCCTGCCGGAGGTATTCCAGGGTTTCCTCCCAGCTTCCCATGCCGCTGACCGCGTCCAGCTCGCGCAGGTTCTGCCATCCGCAGCAGGTGGCGATCTTCAGGGCCCGTTCGATCGGCAAGCGGCGCAGGAACGCCGCCAGCAGTCCCGCAATCGAGGAGTCGCCCGAACCGGTCGCGCTGGCCAGGTTCTCGATCCGGAAGGCCGGACACCACAGCTCGCGACCCGCCCAGTTGGCCGTCTCTTTCGGGCGGACCTCCCCGAAATCGTCGAACGCATCTTCCCCGGCCGTCCGCAGGTAGAATCCGCGATGCCCCGATTTCAACGCGACGATCTTCGGTCCCATCGACAGCACCTTCTCCGCGAGACGCGAGTAGGTTTCCGCCGAGACGGCGTCGAGCGCCTCGCCGTCGCCGACCTTCTCCTTCAGTTTCAGGTACTCGTCCCGTTCCAGCATGAAGAAGGTTTCCTCGATCGACGGCAGGTAGAGATCGATGAGCGGCAGGATCTTTTCGAGGATTCCCGGCCAGTCCGCCTGTCCTGAGGGAGACGTCGGGTCCGGCAGGGACATGTCGCACGACGTGGTCGCTCCCGCCTCCTTTGCGATCTCGAAGATCCTGCGCAGGTTGTCGCCGCCGTCCTCGTACATGCGGCGCATCAGCGGCGGATACCCGAAGTGGAACAGGCTGCAGCGCCCGATCAACTGCGGATCCAGGTCCTCGGGGCCGAACGTGTCGTTCGTCCCGGGGTTGTGCAGGAAGATCCGGTCGATTCCCGGCGGGGCGACGACGATCGTGTACGAACTGCCCAGTTCCTCCACCACGTGGATGCCGTCGGCGTTTCCGCTGCGGCGCAACCGCTGCAGGGTGAGCTGTCCGAACTCGTCGCCCCCGATCCGGGCGCAGAAACAGACGTTCTGTCCCAGCGAACGAAGGTTCAGCCCCGTGTTCGACACCGGTCCGCCCGTGCTGATGCCCACTTCGCCCACGTTCACCAGGCGTCCGGGCTGCATGATTTCGCCGATGGTCTTCGCCCCGGTGTCGGGGAACCGCGGGATGACATCCAGGCAGAGGTGGCCTGCGATCATGACGTCGAAAGGTCGGGACATCGTTTTTCTCCGGATTGCAACGTTCTGTCGGTGTTCGGGTTTTCTCGGCCGCACGGTCGTGCGGCCGGCCTCGTCCGGCGGTTTCCGGGCGCGGCCCCCAACGTTAGCCCGGACCGTTCCCGGTCGCCAAGATCGCAGATCGCCTCCGCCGCGCTACTTCACCCGCACGCGCAGGGCGCTGCCCAGGGCCTTGTCGACATTCACCCGCAACCGCCCGACCGGGACCGGGGAATCGAAGGTGTGAATCCAGGAATGCCCCTTGCCGATGTAGGCGCCGACCCGGTATTCCCTGCCGCCCTCGATCTTGACCGTGTTGATGATCGGCCGGCCCTCGAGGACCTCCACCTTGATCTCGCGGACCGGGCGGTTCACGTTCCAGTAGAGGGCCTGCTGCTTCTTCGAGGGCCGTTGCACCGCAAGCTTCTTCGACCCCGACGAGGAGGACGAGGACGATCCGCCCGCGGAAACGACGACCCGCAGCTCGACGTCTTCCGCGCGATCCACGTTCACCCGGATTCGCCCCACCTGCCGCGGCGACGGGAACCGATGTTCGATGCTCTGCCCCTTGCCGAGCCACGCGGCGACCCGGTACTCCTTTGAA
>CAYNBQ010000022.1:28823-43923 GCA_964395275.1 uncultured Verrucomicrobiota bacterium | reverse complement strand
TCGCGTGGTGACGGGCAACGGTCCCCGCCGATCGGGATCTCCCCCCGCCCGGTATCAGAGGATCGGAGCCGTCAGCCGGGCCAGGTGAACGCCGAGCCGGAACCAGAACGGGCGGTCCTCGTAGTCCTCGGGCTTCATTTCGCGGGCGTCGGCGAAGTCGTCAAGAAACATGCGTTCCACCCGCGAGGCGAACTCGGAATCGAGCACGAAGGCGGTGATCTCGAAATTCAGCCGGAACGACCGGTTGTCGAAGTTCGCGGTCCCGACGGTCGCCACGCCGTCGTCGATGAGCATCACCTTCTCGTGAAGGAATCCCTTCCGGTAGCGGTAGAACCGCACGCCCGTCAGGCCGGCTTTCTCGAAGTAGGAATAGGCCGCCAGAAAGACCAGCAGGTGGTCCGGTTCGTCCGGGATGAGGATTCGGACGTCCACGCCCCGGAGCCCGGCGAGTTGGAGGGCCTGCATCACCGCCTCGTCGGGCACGAAGTACGGGCTGGCGATCCAGATCCGTTCCCGGGCGGAATGGATGGCGTGGGTGAACATCAACCCGGCCGTTTCCAGGGGGTCCGCCGGTCCCGAGGGAATGACCAGCACGTCGACCCCGTCCTCGGCGACGGGAACCGCCGCCCAGTCCACTTCGGGGGTTGCGCCGGTGGCCCAGTGCCAGTCCTCCAGGAACGACAACTGGGCCGCCAGGGCGGCCGGTCCCTCGATCCGGATATGGGTGTCCCGCCAGGGTCCCAGGGGTCCCTTCCCGAGGTATTCGTCGCCGACGTTGTGTCCGCCGATCCATGCCGTCCGCCCGTCGACCACCACGATCTTGCGGTGATTGCGGAAATTGATCTGAAACCGGTTGCGCGGTCCCTTCCGGGTATGGAAATCGTAGATCTCCACTCCGGCGTTCCGGAGCGTTTCGAGATAGCTTCCGGGCAGATCGTGGCTTCCGACCTCGTCGTAAAGGAAATAGACCCGTACGCCCTCCCGGCTCCTGGCGATCAGCTTCTCCTGGAGTTTCCGGCCGAGTTCGTCGTCCTTGACGATGAAGAACTGCACCAGGATGTACCGCTGCGCGGAATCGATCCCCTGGAAGATGCTGTCGAAGGTCGCTTTCCCGTCGATGAGGAGTTCCACGCGGTTGCCGCGGAGCACCGGCAGGTCCGCCAGGCGTTCGGCGGCGAGGATCGCCCCGGTGCCGTCCCCCGCGGCCTGGAAATCGTCGGCCCGGTCTTCCACGGCCTGTTCGATCTCCTCGAGTTCCTGTTCGCTGGCCCGCCGGGCCGTGACGTATCCCTCGAATCGGCTCCGTCCCAGGACCCAGTAGGCGGGCACGGCCACGTACGGAAGGGTGTTGAGCGATACCGCCCATGCAATGGCGCCCTGGGACGTGCGCGTGCTCATCACGGCATCGATCGAGGACAGGAATCCCATCAGGTGGAACGCGAGAACGATCGAGGCGAGGATCTTCCCCTTCTTCTTCCCGCTTTTCTTCCGTTCCTTCCTGCCCATGATGCCTTCCTTCCTTCCCCGTCTTGCCCCGGCGGCGAGGGGGTTCCCGTGATCCGCCGCGCGATCGTTCGCCGATCCCTCCCCCGCATTATCCGTCGGGCCGGTTCGGCATGCGAGGATCCCGTCCCCGGATGTCGTCCCTCCCCGCGGCGTCCACGATTCCTGCTCACGCTCCCCCTTCAGCCCCTTTGCCTTCAGGGGGCGGACCATGCGAAGATCCGCAATGCAAAAGAGTTGAATGGAAAATGGGCCCAAATTTGGGCGTTAGCGGCGATTTTCGGGCATGATTTGGGCGTCTAAGCGGATGACGGACCGGGGATGGAAAGTCCATGTCAAGGGCGGACCGATGGCTCGCGCTGGAAGAGCCGGTACCCATGAAGATCCGGCGCCATGACCGGGCCGTCTTCCACCGCTTTGCGAGGGACCCGCATGTCGACGGGCGGATCGAGGGGACGGAGGGCGTGGCTGGTGGGCGGTCGGCAATCCGTGGGGACGATCCGCAGCCGAGCGCTCCGCCGGGGGGTGGAGATCTCCGCACCCCGGGAAGTCGGCAGATGGGGAGACGTCGATTTCGCGGGGGAAAGGGAATCTTCAGGGAGGTTTTTCGGGGCCAAGAATCGGGGCTAAGGCCCTCCAAGTGGGCGAAAATCGCGGTGACTTCCGATTTGCCGAGCAGATGGCGTGGTCCGACCCCAAGGTCGCTGCCCGGCGGAATCACGAAGGACACCGAAGCGTCACCCGCGCGGCCGCCGCCGGAGAGCCAGTCCCAGCAGGCCGGTGGCCGCCAGCGTCATGGAGGCGGGTTCGGGTACCGGCGTGTAGACGTATTCGACCGTCAGATCGGTGTATAACATCTCGGTTTCGATGTCGGCGGAGGCTCCCCCGACATTGTCGAGTATGAAGTTTCCGCCCGTCGGCATGGCGATGATCGCCTCCAGGACCACGACGTCCCCGGCGCCGACGAAATCAGCCGGCTCGAAGCTGCCGAAGGTCATCAGATCGGTTCCGTCGCTGATAAAGGCTTCGTCGAAGAACTCGTCGAAACACGGGTCGTCGAAGGGCTCGCCGGAGCATGACACGGCCGGGAAAAACGTCGCGTCGACCACGACAATGGTCGAATCGGCACTGGAAGGCGAGTACCCGATGAACGCATCGACGAAATCGACGTCGAAGTCGAGGCTGTGAGATTGCGCCTCGTCGATGACATCGTCGGCCCCGGCGAAGAGACTGATCAAGGCCTCGAAATCCGCCGAAAGATTGACTTCCGTCAGCGTGCCGAGGGCCGGATCGAATTTACTGATCCCAAAGACCGGTTCGCTGGTGAAGAAGAAGCCACTGCTGCCGGGGTCGAAGGATGAATAGACCTCGCTGGCGAAGATATCGGGATAGGCGCCCGTGTAGACGAGGGAATCGCCCCGGGCCACGGACCCTCCCGCAACGACGAATAGGACAACTGCGGCCAAGGTGCACGGAAGTCTGTTCTGCGCCATGGTTCCCCCCTTTGGCTGGTTGCCGGTCCTTGCGTCTGGACCGGCGCCTCTACGATTCCGGTTTCCATACTATTTTGTCCAAGATACCCGCAAAATTCACCTTCAACGCCTGTGGTGTCAAACGGGTCCGTGGCGCCCCGGGAGGATCATTCTCCGGGACGACCCCGTCCCGCTCTGGAGACCCGCGAAAACGGACCCGATCCTCCGACTGGAGGCGGGGTGGCCCCACCCCGCCCTTGTCCACGCACGGCATTTTCCGGACCGGACCGGGCTGAGGCCTGCCGCGTCGTCACGAAGCACGCCGAAGGGTCATCCCGGAGGAATCAACCACGGATATCACGGATACCGGACCGGACGATCTCCGCCGTCTGCTTCCGGTTCCCCATCCGGTTCGAGGGACAGGCTCTGACCCGTCCGTCCGGGATCCCGTCTCCGGCCCATCCCTTTCACCACGGGCTGCTGGAGGGAAAAAGAAGGGGGGGGCGCTTGAAATCGGGGGGGATGATCGTATGTAGTCCTCTGCTTTGGGTGGAATCCGCCAGGATTCCGCGCATCCCGCCCTCTCGAGAGGGAGCGCTCTGGAACCGCAATCGGAGCGGTTTTTTCTTTTCCACGTGTCCGGCGGGGAGAGATCTGTACAACCCCGGACTCAGGAAAACGATGAAGAAACACGTACACGCGCCGCGGGCACCGCGGACGCATCCCGCCCCTTCCGTTGCCCAGCCGCAGACGCCGACTCCGCAGGGAGCGTTCGGTGCTCTGATTCCGAAGCTTCAGCGCGCCGTGGCCGCCGAGGGATATATCGCCCCGACGCCCATCCAGGAGCGATGCATTCCCCCTCTGCTGGAGGGTCGGGATCTGCTGGGAACCGCCCAGACGGGAACCGGAAAGACCGCCGCTTTCGCCCTGCCGCTATTGCAACGGCTGTCCGGGAACCCCGGGCGACCCCGCAGAGGGAGCCCCCGGGCCCTCATCCTGGCGCCGACGCGGGAACTGGCGGCGCAGATCGAGGCGAGCATCGGGACCTACGGGCGTTTCCTGCGTCTCAGCCACACGGTGATCTTCGGCGGGGTCAGCCAGTTCCGCCAGGTGAAGGCCTTGAACCAAGGGGTCGACATTCTCGTGGCGACACCCGGCCGGCTGCTGGATCTGATGGAGCAGGGATGGATCCGGCTGAACGAGGTGGAGGTTTTCATTCTCGATGAAGTGGATCGGATGCTCGACATGGGATTCATTCACGACATCAACCGGGTCCTGGCGGAGATCCCGTCGAGGCGGCAAACCCTCTTCTTCTCGGCCACGATGCCGCCGAAGATGGTGGAACTGGCCCGTACGATGGTCCGCAAGCCGGTCCAGGTGACCATCGAGCCCGACAAACCCGACATGGAGCGGATCGTCCAGAAGGTTTTGTTCGTGGGAAAAGCGGACAAGAACGCCCTTCTGGTTTCCCTCTTGAACGATCCCCGGATCCGGAAGGCCCTGATCTTCACCCAGATGAAACACGCCGCTGGCCGCGTGTCCGAGCGGCTCTGTGCCGCGGGCGTTCCCAGCACGGCCATCCACGGCAACAAGAGTCAGGCCGCGCGTACGCGGGCGCTGGAGGGGTTCAGACGGGGGCGGTTTCGGGCGCTGGTGGCCACCGACGTGGCGGCCCGCGGGCTGGATGTCGACGACATCACCCACGTGATCAACTACGACCTTCCCGTGGAGGCCGAGACCTACGTGCACCGGATCGGTCGTACGGCCCGGGCCGGGGCAAGCGGCAACGCGGTTTCCTTCTGCTGCGCCGAAGATCGGGCCTATCTGCGGGAGATCGAACGGATGCTGGGACGCCGGGTGCCCGCGGAACTGGAACACGAGTATCATTGCGAACGGGCCTTTCGTTCCCGGCAACCCGCCCCGAAGAATTTCGGTCGCGGCCGCGCCGGCGGCGGACGCCGGGGCGGAGACCCGCAACGTGGCTCCTCCAGCTCCCGTCGCGGCAGCTGCAACCGCGGCGGACGCTGATCCGGACGGTTCACGGAACCGAGCGACGTTGCCGCGGGTGTGGGGTTTCAGGGCCGAAGGCATGACCCCGTTCCGATTGGAGACGGAATGACCCGTCTTCGTCGTTCGTGACTGCGCCGTGCGGATCCCCCGTCAGCGCCTTGGCTGGAGCCGGGGCGACCCCACCCCGGTCCGGTCTCTTGGTTGCAACAACGCCGTGCGCGGACGAGGGCGGGCTGCGGGCCTGTTCCCCATCGAGTGTTCGCAGGAGGCGGCCCCGGGAAGGAGCCTCCTTGCCCGGGACCGGTCGACGCATTTGCCCGGCACGGGGGAGCCTGCTACCAGTAAGAAGCCCGGATTCTCCATGCAGGTCCGGAACGAAGGATCGGAAAGGGACGGAAGGGCGTTGCATCAGGCGGGCGCATCCCCGATGGGACAGTCCTAGACCGATTTCAGGCGGATCCGAACGGGGGGTTCCGGTTGCCAGGGAGAACCTTTGTGAACACCGCGAGAAACCGTTGTTGCCGACGGATCGTCTGCCTGATCCAGATGGGCGTGCCGGGGGCCCATGCGGAGACCGTATATTATTCCCTGGACAGAGTCCTCCTGGACGACGGCACACAGATGACGGGTATCTTTGCGTGGGACTATGCTCCCGGTGACTTCGAGAATGGTTCCGGTCACTTCCTTTCCCTGGATATCCCCTGGACATCCCACAACCAGGACGACCTGGATGCCGTCTTTGACCTTGGAAGCTCCATCGAAATCACGCTCGCGGGCAGCGTTCACGACGACGGGGTGGATATCACCCTTTTCCTGTCGGATCCTCTCACGCCCACGACATCCTCGCCGATCGACCGGGTCCGAAGCAGGTACGAAATCGGCGGCAATGGATTTCACGACGGTTTCTTCCTGGGCGGAAGGATATCGCCGGTCGCGGTGGCCCTGAGAATCGCCCGCGATTCTCAGGGTTTTCTCACGATATCGTGGGAGCCGGATCTCCCGGGCTACGTGCTCCAGGAAACACCGAGCCTCGCGGTCCCCAACTGGACGAACACCGCCGATGGCGGCACGAACCCCTCGGTGATCCCCGCCACGGGACCGGGGAAGTTCTACCGGTTGATGAAGCCTTAGCAGCCCGTGGCAAAAGGGATGCGGCCGGAGCCGGGACACCCTCGTCCCATCCCCAACCAGCGACCGAGAACGAGGAACACCGTCGGGGACGGGGAACCGGAAGCAGACGGCGGACGGGCTGCCAGGCGTGGATTCCCTCTTGCCCCGCGTCGCCGTGGCGAGGAAGGATCGACGCCCGGCAATCCTTCGGGGTGTGTTCATCTTGAGATCGGCTGCCGGGATTCTTCCTGCCGGAACACGGCGCTTCGTCCTCGCCCCTGGAGGTCTGCTCGATGCGATTCGGCTTCCTTGCCCCATCCTTCCTTCTGATGGTGGTGGATGCTCCGGTTCGATCTTCGGCGCAACCGCCGCCGAAACCGGAGCGTGACGTCTGGCTGGAGGGAGAGGGATGCCGCGACCACACCTTCACCACGATCGGACGCGACGCCGCGTTCCGCGAGCATTGCTACGGGGGCGCCGTCGATCTGGTCTCCGGCGACCCTGATCCTTTTCGATCGGTTCTATGGGGCGCTGGGGGAGCATTTCGGGGATCGGATCCGGGAGATCTACGTTTCTCTCGTCTGCGACTACGGCGAGGTCGGGTATCCCGTGGGCATGGCCGATCGGATCGTGCACTCCGACCATGTTCATCCCGGTTTCTGGTGCGGCGGAGACAGGGCACGGGTCGATTTCCGCGAAAAGATGGTCCGGAGGTACGGAACGCTCGACGCGTTGAACCGCGCCTGGGGAACCGCGTATTCGGATCCGGAAGAGATCGACTACCCGCCCCGGACCGCGACCCAGGGACCGGATTTCGACGAGTTGGAGGCCCGGGCCGCCGCCGACAGGGGGTGTGCCCGCCGGCGCTGGCTCGATTTCGTCGACTGGTATCTGGAATCGATGCTGGAATTCACCCGCAACGCCGTGGCGGTCTCGCGGCGACATTTCCCGGGGATTCCCCACGAAATCAAGATCGGCCACGGCGTGGACATCACGGCCTATCTCGCCCATTCGAGGACCGACGGATACACCGTCCGTTCCACCCATGGTAAACTGCGGCCGCATTTCTACCGGAGGTTTTCGAACGCCGCGAAGTACTACGGAGTTCCCCTGGTCACCGAACCTCCCTCGGGGGTGACTCGAACCGAAGAGGTGGAACGGATCTTCAAGGACGCCACCTCCGGCACGACGGAGTTCTTCGATTACCCGAAGAACCTGCTTGACGCCGCGGACCTGTTCCGCCGGTACGGTCCCTACATGGAAGGGCGGCATTCGCTCTGCGACATCGCCTTCTTCCTGCCCACCACCGATCACCGATTACGCCCGGCCCAGGCGAATCCCGAGCGTATCCGGACCCCGTGCGCCGCCGCCCGGGATTTCTTCGACTGTGATATCCTCGACGAACGGCTCATTCGTGACGGTGCGCCGTCGCATTACCGGCTCCTGGTCCTGGCGGAGGGGAATGGGGTGGAGCGGGACGTTCTGGAACGCATCGAGGAATGGGTGACAGGGGGCGGGTTCCTGGTGTCGGCGGCCTTCGGACCGATCGAGACGGTCGAAGGCGACGATGCCCGGGATCGGCGGCTTTTCGTGTCGCGCGACGCGCTCCCGGAAACCGATGCCGTCCGGCCGGCGGCGGGAAGCCCGCTCCCGGCCTGCAGGATCGATGTCGGCGCCGCGTCGGCCGCGGGAACGTTGATCGGCGATTGGCATCCGCCGGAGAGCGGACACTGGGAATGGGGGGGCGAGCCGGGGGCGATCCTGAAACGCTGGACCGGGGGGCGGGCCGGGATTCGGATCCCGGTCGATCCGGGCGAATCCTACCGGATCGCCCTTGCCGTCGCCCGACATCCGAAGCGGCTGAACGATCCGTGTGACGTGTTCGTCAACGGGGTCCGGATCGGCGCGGTGGATCCGCAACGCGCCTCGGTGTTCCGCGGGTCCACGGACCGACGTCGATTGGGCGTGGCCGTCCGATGGGTGAAGTGCTGGTCGGGAGACGGGCCGGAACCGGAGGCGGTGCCGTTGCCGCGTCTGTCGGCGAGACCGGCCTTGGAGACGCTCCGGGAACGGTGCCTGAATCGGCTAGGAAACGGCGCGACGATTCTCACCCCCTTCGGAGCGGATCGTGCGGACGCGTTGGCGGCCCTGGTCTCCCACATCGTCTATCATCCGGAGTTCTTTGTTCCCGGACGCCGGGGCGCGCCCGAATTCGACGGCGCGGCGGACGGTGTGTGGACGGCGCTGATGCCGAACCGGGTCCTGCTGTACAACGGTTGCGACCGGGAAAGGGCGCGGGCGATTCGATTGCAGCCCGAAAGGCTCGCCCGTGCCGGGGCGCGGGCTCCGGCGGCCGAAACCGAGGTCTCCGTCACGATTCCCCCGCACGGAGTGGCGTCCGTCGAGTTTCCCGACGGTCGTGTTTCGGTTCCGTGAGCGGGAGAACCCCGTGGCGCCGGTCCGTGCCGGGGATTCAGCCGGGGCCGTTGCGACGGGGACGAGGCCCGCCGGTATTCAGAACCGCCGCCGCCCCAAGGCCAGGAGACCTCCGGCCATCAGAAGCCATGTCGCCGGTTCCGGGATCGCACGAACGACCACGTCGTCGATCATCGGCCCGTAGGGGCCCTCGGTAAGGCTTTCGAACTCCAGGAGCGTCGAATCCTGCGAGGCCGACACTTGGTAGGAATGATATTCCCATCCGGGATCCTCTCTCGTGTGTCCCGCGGTATCGAAAACCAGCGTGTCCACCAGGACCCCGTCCCAGCGGAGATTCATCGTCCGCACGGTGGAAGGCCAGGTGCTGCTCGTGTCCGGGTTTCCCGCCAGCGAAAACGACAGGACGTACCCGAGGCCGGGCGTCGTCTGGAGCGTCTGAGCGAAAGCGCCGCGGTCCCGGCCGTCGAGGTCGACCGACTGGGCGCCCGAAGCGGCCCCCCAGACGGGTTCCTTGACCACGTCGACGCTTCCGGTCGTCACGAGCCAACCGTCGAAGGTGTCTCCCTGCTGGAAGGTCCAGAACTCCGAGCCGCCGCACGGGGATTCGAAATCGCCGTTGACGACGAGGTTCGTCGCCCCGCGAACGGTGGAGAATGCCGCGAACGCAAGCATCGCTGCAAATAGGAACGGTTTCATGATCCGCCCTCTCCTTTCCCCCGGCGAGCCGTCGCGGGCCGCACCTGGAACCGGCGCACGCGGCGGTCGCCCCCTGACTGCTGGATGTTCGGGTACGCGAGCCGAAGATTGCAAGCATAAAATCGGTCGTGTGCGTTCGTGACCGACGCCGCAGCGCGGCCGGCGGGGGATTCTCCGGATGCCGGCCATTTTTCCCTCGGAAAACCCGGGGAAAGGCGCTTTCCTTTCCCGTTGGATTGAGAAGAGTTCGGCGCGGATCCGCCGGCGCCGGGGAGGGAAGCGAAATGCGAAAGTTCGGCGTACTGTGGGGGGGGATTCTGGCAGCCCGGATTCTTGCGCCGTGGGCGACGTTCGGAGGAGCACTCGACATGGACGAGGTCTTTGCGCGGTCGGTCGTCGACCGGGGGAACACCATCCGCCTGGAACACGTTTTCGAGAAGGCCCGCGCCGGGGGGCCGATCGTCGTGGGAACGATCGGCGGATCGATCACCATGGGCACGGCGGCCTCGAAACCGGAACGGCGCTGGGCGAATCTCGTGGCCGACTGGTGGGCGGAGGAATTCCCGCAATGCCCGGCGACCCTGGTCAACGCCGGGATCGGGGCGACCGGTTCGCTTTTCGGCGCGCATCGGGTGAAGGGCGATCTTCTCGAGTCGCGGCCGGATTTCGTGGTGGTCGAATTCGCCGTGAACGACTCGCCGGACCTTCTCCATGCCGAAGCCCTGGAGGGACTGGTGCGGCAGATCCTCCGTTGCCCGAGTCGTCCCGCGGTCCTCCTGCTTTTCACGATGAACATGGTGGGAGCCAACGCCCAGGCGTGGCACGAGAAGGTCGGCAGGCACTACGGATTGCCGATGATCAGTTACCGCGACGCGCTCTGGCCGGAGATCGAGGCCGGGCGTCTCGCCTGGGAAGACATCTCTCCGGACGAGGTTCATCCGAACGACCGGGGGCACGCCTATTGCGCGGAGTTCATCAACCGATACCTGGCGGAGATCCTCCGCAAGACGGCGGCTGACGGGGATGGCACCCTGCGGGAGATCCCGCCGCTGCCCGAACCGTTGTTCACCGATCTCTTCGAATACACGAGGCGGTTGCCCGCGGCGGACCTCGAGGTGGCGTCCAACGAGGGCTGGATCCTCGACGCGGAAAAGGGATGGACGACGGATCGCGCAGGCGACGAGATCGTCTTCCGCGTGCCGGGCGATTTCATGGCGATGCGGTTCTACCGGATCCGGGGCGACATGGGGATCGCCGAGGTGCGGATCGACGGCGGGGAGCCGGTGAAGCTGAACGCCTGGTTCGCCCCGAAATGGGGCGGCTACGTGCCCAGCGAAGTGATCGGCCGCCGGCTCGGCCCGGGGGTGCACGAGGTTCGGGTGCGCGTTCTCGAGGAAACGGCTCCGCAGAGCCGCGGGCATCGTTTCGAGATCCGGGAGATCCTCTGCGCCGGCAAGCAGCAGTGACGGAATGACCCGTTGAAAAGGCCCGGCGGAACCGTCCGTTCGGGATTCCGAGGGGGGTGGACGGAGCGGGGCGCAGCGATTATGTTGCCGTCGTGAAGCCCCGAATCCAGACGCGCCGCAACCCCCCGCTTCTTCACGGGGCCCGTGCGGATGCTCCGACGCCCTCCGGCCCCCCGGGGTCCGGCTCCCGCGTCGCGCGGATGCAGGTCGTCCCGGCGGAGGGGGTTCGGCGGCTGTCGCCTCCGGGTGCATCCTTCCTCTCTTCTTCCGCGGGTTCCGGAAGACCGACGACCCGTCCGACGCGGGGTTCCGCGGTTCCGGCGACCGGAAGAGAAACGTCGGTTCCGTCGAGACCGCAGAGTCCGTCCGCCTTTTTCGATGTCGGCTGAAGGATCGGTCCCGCGGTCGAGGCGGGACCGGGGGACGGGAAAACGACCCATGGACAAGACCGTCATCACCTGTGCCGTCACCGGCGCCGAGACGACCCGGGAACAGAATCCCGCCTTGCCGGTGACGCCGGCCGAGATCGCCGCGGCCGCCTGCGACGCCCGCGAGGCGGGGGCGTCGATCCTCCATCTGCACGTGCGCGACGCCGCCGGAAATCCGACACAGGACGTCGGGATCTTCCGCGAAACGATCGATCGAGTCCGGAAACGGTGCGACATCGTCATCGAGGTCACCACCGGGGGCGCGGTGGGCATGGATCTGGAAGAGCGGATGCAGCCGCTGGCCCTGGAACCCGAGATGGCCTCGCTGGACTGCGGCACCACGAATTTCGGCGACGACTACATCGTCAACACGCTGCCCATGATGCGGACCGTTGCGGCGGAGATGCTGCGTCTCGGCGTGCGCCCCACGCTCGAGTGTTTCGATCTGTCGCACATCGACGCCGCGCGGCTCCTGATCGACGAGGGGCTCGTGAAACCGCCCTTCCACTACGGGATCGTTCTGAACGTCCCCGGGGGCGTGCGGTACGACGACGACACGCTCGAGTTCTTCGTCCGCCGCCTTCCCCGTGGCAGTTTCTGGACGGCGATCGGCGTCGGGGGGCGCGGATCGATCGCCGCGGTCCGCGGCGCCCTGCGCGCGGGGGGATTCCTCCGCGTCGGGTTGGAGGACACCGTCTATTTCGCCAGGGGCGAACTGGCCGAAAGCAACGCGCAACTGGTGGCGCGCGCCGCGGATCTCGCGCGAAAGGCCGGACGCGCCGTCGCAACCCCCTCGGACGTGAGGGCCATGCTGAAACTGAGGACCTAGCCCATGAGCACGCAACGGATCGGACACGGAAACCCCTTCGGCGCCCATCGGGTGCTGGAACCGGAAGGCGCCCTGCCGCAGCCGGCGCGGCGGCTGGACAACGACATGAGCCGGATCTACGACAACGAGATCCTGGTGGACGTCGACACGCTGAACATCGATTCGGCCAGCTTCACCCAGATCAGGAAGCAGGCGGAAGACGACGTCGGGAAGATCCGGGAGATCATCCTCGATATCGTCGCGCAACGGGGCAAGATGCAGAACCCGGTGACCGGTTCCGGGGGCATGTTCATGGGCACCGTGGCGCAGGTGGGCGAAGCGCTCCGGGATCGGGACATTCGTCCCGGCGACCGGATCGTGAGTCTCGTGTCGCTTTCCCTCACCCCCCTGCGGATCGACGAGATCCTCGAGGTCCGCAGGGAAGTCGACCAGGTCGAGATCCGGGGCCGGGCGGTCCTCTTCGAAAGCGGCGTCTACGCGAAGATGCCGGACGATATCCCGGCGCCGCTGGCGCTGGCCGCGCTCGACGTCGCCGGCGCGCCGGCGCAGACCGCCGGGCTGGTCCGGCCCGGCGACACGGTCGTGATATTCGGCGCCACGGGCAAGAGCGGAATCCTCTGCGCGTACGAGGCGCGCAAGGGCGTGGGACCCGAAGGACGGGTCATCGGCCTGGGCCATTCGAGCGAAAAGGTCCGCCGGCTCGAGACCCTCGGCCTCTGCGACGCCGTGGCGGCCCTGGATGCAACGGATGCCCTCGGCTGTCTCGAGACCGTCGCTTCGCTCACCAACGGTCGTCTCGCGGACCTGGTCATCAACTGCGTCAACATCCCGAACACGGAGATGGCGTCCATTCTCGCCTGCCGCGACGGCGGCACGATCTACTTCTTCAGCATGGCGACCTCCTTCACGAAGGCGGCCCTGGGCGCGGAGGGAGTCGGGAAGGACGTGACGATGATCATCGGAAACGGCTACGCCGCGGGGCATGCCGAGTTGACGCTGAACATCCTGCGGGAATCCGAAGCGATCCGGCAGTTGTACGAATCTCTCTATTGCTGAAGGAGACGCCGCCGATGAAGGAGTATCGCAAGGTCGAATGGCGGGGGATTCCGTTGTTCAAGGACGTCACGGAGGAGGAGTGGAACGACTGGCACTGGCAACTGCGCCATGCGATCCGGGACATCGAGACCCTGGAAAAGGTCGTCGAGATCGACGAGGAAGAGCGCGAGGGGATCGCGCGCTGCCTGGAACGGTTCCGCATGGCGATCACGCCGTACTACGCCGCGGTGATGGACCGGGGATCGAAACTCGATCCGGTCCGGTTGCAGGCCGTTCCGAGCGGCCGGGAACGCGAGACCGCGCCCGGAAGCCTCGAGGATCCGTTGCACGAGGACGTCGATTCGCCCACCGTGGGATTGACGCACCGGTATCCGGACCGGGTGCTCTTCCTTGTCACCAACATCTGTTCGATGTACTGCCGGCACTGCACGCGGCGGCGGATGGTCGGCAGTGAGGATCATCATCTCTCGAAGGAACATCTCGAGAAGGCCCTGGACTACATCCGCCGGCACGAGGAGATCCGCGACGTCCTTCTGTCGGGCGGGGATCCGCTGATGCTGTCGGACGGAGCGGTCGAATCGATCCTGCGCGAACTGCGCGGGATCGATCACGTCGAGATCATCCGGATCGGGACGCGCATGCCGGTGGTGCTGCCGCAGCGCATCACCGACGATCTGGTGGCCATGCTGCGCAGGTATCATCCGATCTACGTCAATACCCATTTCAATCATTACCGCGAGATCACGGCGGCATCGAAGGAGGCCTGCGAGAAGCTTGCGGACGCGGGGATCCCCCTGGGGAACCAGTCGGTTCTGCTTCGAGGGGTGAACGACTGTCCGCGGATCATGAAAAAGCTCGTGCACGAACTGCTGATGATCCGCGTGAAACCCTACTACGTGTATCAGTGCGACCTGACCACGGGGATCGGCCATTTCCGCACGTCGATCGCAAAGGGGATCGAGATCATGGAAAGCCTCCGCGGCCACACGAGCGGCATGGCCGTTCCCACGTTCGTGGTCGACGCCCCCGGGGGCGGGGGCAAGATCCCGCTGATGCCCAACTACATCGTCTCGTCGTCGGACAAGCGGGTGATCCTCCGGAACTACGAGGGCGTGATGACCGCCTACACCGAACCGGGCGATCCGTACTCCGAGTGTCATTGCGAACTGTGCGAATCCGACCGGTACGGCTCGCTGGACGGCGTCGCCAAACTGCTCACGGGGGAGAAACTTTGTCTCGAGCCGAGCGGATTGAAGAGAACGCTGCGGCACGACGAACAGGTGCGCCGATGAAGAAGAAGCTGCATCTTCCCGCAGAGAAGGTCGATCGGGCGCGGGAACTGGCCCGGGACATCGTCGCGCCGGTGCAGTCGTACATCGACGGCCACACCACCGAGAGCGTGGAACGGGCGACCCTCCGGTGCCTCGGCGCCGACGGGGTGGGCCCGGACGGGGTGCCGGTGCCGAACCTCGTCGTGAAAAGCCTGCGCGGTCGGCTCGGCCGCGGGGCCGCCCGCTGCTACCTCAACGCCCTTGTCGTCAGGGATACGACCCCGGAGGAACTCAATGCGGCCGTCGCGGACGGCCTCGATCTTTCGGCGATCGAGCCGGCGGATTTCGACCGCATCCGGGAGAAGGCCGAGGAACGGGTCGAGGCCTTCGAACGGAGGATCCGGCGGAACGTGGAAGTCCGCGCCGAGAAGATCGAACGGTACCGGCACAACGAATCGTCGCCGATGCTCTACCTGATCGTCGCCACGGGGAACATCTACGAGGACGTCAAGCAGGCGACCGCCGCCGCCGAACAGGGCGCCGGCGCCATCGCCGTGATCCGCAGCACCGCCCAGAGCCTGCTCGACTACGTTCCCTACGGCGCCACGACCGAGGGGTTCGGCGGCACGTACGCCACCCAGGAAAACTTCCGGATCATGCGGGCCGCCCTCGACGAGGTGATCGACCGCGTGGAACGCTACGTCCGGCTGGTCAACTACTGTTCCGGCCTCTGCATGCCGGAGATCGCGGCCCTGGGCGCCTTCGAACGGCTGGACATGATGCTGAACGATTCGATGTACGGAATCCTGTTCCGCAACATCAA
>CAYNBQ010000022.1:0-28813 GCA_964395275.1 uncultured Verrucomicrobiota bacterium | reverse complement strand
AACATCAACATGTACCGGACGTTCGTCGACCAGCATTTCTCGCGCATGCTCAACGCCTTCGCCGAGATCATCATCAACACCGGCGAGGACAACTACCTGACGACGGCGGACGCCTACGAGAAGGCCTACACGGTCCTGGCCTCGCAGTTGATCAACGAACAGTTCGCGAGAAACACCGGGTTGCCGCCCCGGCTGATCGGGCTCGGACACGCCTTCGAGATGGATCCCGACCTGCGGAACGGGTTCCTGTACGAACTGGCCCAGGCCCAGATGGCCCGGGAGATCTTCCCCGATTTTCCGCTGAAATACATGCCGCCGACGAAGCACATGACCGGCGACATCTTCCGCGGCTACGCGATGAACACGATGTTCAACTTCGCTTCGAAGGCCACGAACCAGTCGATCCATCTGCTGGGGATCCTGACGGAGGCCGTTCACACGCCCTTCCTGCAGGACCGGGAACTGGCGGTGCGCAACGCGAAGTACGTCATGAACAACATGGCGGATTTCTACGACGAGATCGAGTTCCGGCCCGACGGGATCATCGTCCGGCGCGCCGCGGAAGTGCTCGACCGCACGATCCGGTTCCTGGAGGAGGTGCACGAGATCGGCCTGTTTGACGCCATCGAACAGGGCCTTTTCGCGGAGATGAAACGCTCGAAAACGGGCGGGGAAGGCCGGGACGGGGTCGTCGAGAAAACGCCCGAGTACTGGAATCCCGTGGAATCCCTGTTGACGGAACGGCTCGGTCTTGCGGACGGGGGGAAATAGCGATGCTGGTCAAACCATACGGCGATACGATGAACGACGGGGCGGTGCAGCTGTCGTTCACCTTGCCCGTGCCGGATTCGCCGAAGGCGAGGGAAGCGGCCCGGCAGCTCGTGCTGCACCTGGGATTCAAGAGCTGCCAGATCGTCGACGCTTCGCCGATCGGCAGCGATTTCACGATGTTCATCGCCTACGGCCGGACGGACATGGCGATCGACCTGGATCTGGTGGATGCAGGGGAAGACGCCTGCGGCGAGGCGATGGATTTCGACGAGGTCAACGAATTCATCGAGCGGCATATCGGCCGGCGGATCGTCGTCGTGGGCGCATGCACGGGATCCGACGCGCACACGATCGGCATCGACGCCATCATGAACATGAAGGGGTGCAACCATCACTACGGACTGGAACGCTATCCGATGGTGGAGGCCCACAATCTCGGCGCGCAGGTTCGGAACGAGGACCTGATCGCCGCCGCCGTGGAACGGAATGCGGACGCGATCCTGATCTCGCAGATCGTGACGCAGAAGGATGTTCACATCCGCAATCTGACCGAGTTCGTAACGCTCCTGAGGGAAAAGGGGTTGCGCGACCGGTTCATCATCGTGGTCGGCGGCCCGGGCATCGACCACAAGCTCGCCCTGGAGCTGGGATTCGACGCCGGCTTCGGGCGGGGCGCCTACGCGGAACACGTCGCCACGTTCGTCGCGAAACGGATGGCGGAACGGGCCGGGGACGGCGGGAGGAAAACGCCGTGAAGGACCTCTTCATCGCGGGGGCGCTCCGCACGCCGACGGGCCGGTTCTGCGGTTCGCTCTCGGGCGTCGGCGCCGTCGATCTGGGACGCGTGGTGAGCGTGGCCCTGCTGGAACGGTCGCGGCTGGATCCGGCCGCGGTGGACGAAACGATCTTCGGCAACGTTCTCTCCGCGGGGTTGGGACAGAACGTGGCGCGGCAGATCGCCGTCGCAGCGGGGATCCCCGTGGAGAAGACCGCCATGACGGTGAACATGGTCTGCGGCTCGGGCCTGCGGGCGGTCTGCCTGGCCGCGCAGGCGATCCGGTGCGGCGACGGATCGATCTTCCTGGCCGGGGGCGCGGAGAACATGTCGGCCGCGCCCTATCTCCTGGCAAAGGCGCGCACCGGGTACCGCATGGGAAACGGGGAACTGATCGACTCGATGGTGCACGACGGGTTGTGGGACGTTTTCAACGACGTCCACATGGGGATCACGGCCGAAAACCTGGCGGAGAAATACGGGATCAGCCGCGAGATGCAGGACCGGTTCGCGGCCCGCAGCCACAACCGGGCGGAACGGGCCGCCGCCGAGGGACGGTTCGCCGCGGAAATCGTCCCGGTGACGGTGCCGCAGAGGAAGGGAGACCCCGTGACGGTCGCCGAAGACGAACCGCCCCGCAAGGGGGTGACGCCCGAATCGATCGCGAAACTCCCGCCGGTTTTCAGGAAGGACGGGACGGTGACCGCCGCCAACGCGTCGGGGATCGCGGACGGGGCGGCCGCGGTGCTGGTCGCCGACGGGGAAGCCGTGGAGAGGTTCGATCTCGAACCGATGGCGCGGATCGTTTCGTACGCCTGGCACGGGACCGACCCGGCGATCATGGGCATCGGCCCGGTCGAGGCGGTGCGCAAGGCCCTGGCCCGCGCGGGCTGGTCGCTGGAGGACGTCGAACGGATCGAGGCGAACGAGGCCTTCGCCGCGCAGACCCTCGCCGTCGGCATGGAACTCGGCTGGGACGAGGAGATCGTGAACGTCAACGGCGGGGCGATCGCCCTGGGTCATCCGATCGGCGCCAGCGGCGCCCGGATCCTGGTCACCCTCCTGCACGAGATGAAGCGCGGGGACCTCGCGCGGGGACTGGCGGCGCTCTGCATCGGCGGCGGGATGGGCATCGCCATGTGCGTGGAACGGGAAAGGCGCAATTCGTCGGCGCCGGGACGAAGGGAGACGGGTGGAGCATGAACGAAGAAGAAGTCCCGCGACTGCGCCTGGAGAAGAGTTTCGCCGCGTTCGAAGAGGCGAAGGACCTCGTGCCGGGCGGCGTTCTCGGTATCCGGCGGCCCTACAACTTCGTGGAAGGGGAGTACCCGATCTTCTTCGACCACGGCAGGGGCGGCCGGGTGGTCGACATCGACGGCAACGAGTACGTGGATTTCCTCTGCGCCTACGGACCGATCATCCTCGGGTACCGCGAGGAGGAGGTCGACCGGGCGGTCATGCGCCAGATTTCGGAGAAGGGGTTCTGTTTTTCCCTGACCCAAGTCCACCAGAACCGACTCGCCCGCAAACTCCGGGAACTGATTCCCTGCGCGGAGATGAGCATCTTCGTGAAAACGGGGTCGGACGCGTTGCTCGCGGCGATCCGCCTGGCGAGGGCCCATACGGGCCGCATCAAGATCCTGCGCAACGGGTACCACGGATGGCACGACTGGTGCGTGGAGGTTCCCGGCGGGATCCCCGAGAAGATCCGGGAGGACACCCACGAGTTCCGCTACAACGATCTCGATTCGTTGAAGACGTTGCTCGAGGAGCACGGCGAACGGACGGCGGCGATCACGTTGACGCCCTTCGGACATCCGACGGCCAGGCCGATGTCGGAACCGGCGCCCGGGTTCCTGGAAGGGGTCCGGGCCCTGGCCGACGAGTACGGCGTGGTCCTGATTTTCGACGAGGTGCGCACCGGGTTCCGCATCTCGCTGGGCGGCGCCCAGAAGTACTACGGCGTGACGCCCGACCTCGCCTGTTTCGGCAAGGCGATGGCGAACGGCTACGCGATCAGCGCCGTCTGCGGCAGGGCCGAGATCATGAAGAAGGCCGAGCACGAGGTTTTCGTGTCGTCCACCTTCTTTCCCAACAGCCTGGGACACGTCGCGGCGCTGAAAACCATCGAGATCCTGGAGCGCGACCGCGTCCTGGAAACGATCTGGCGCAAAGGTGAACGGTTCACGCGCGAACTGAGGGAAATCGTCGATCGATACGACGTCGGCGCCGAACTGACCGGGATCCCGCCGATGTTCTTCATCACCTTCAGGGCCGACCCCGACAAGGTCTACCGGCGCAGGCGTACCGAGTTCTACACGCAACTGATCCGGCGCGGGATCTTCATGCAGCCTTTCCACCACAGCTACATCTGCTACCGGCACACCGGGGAAGATCTCGCCGCGGCGCGCGACGCCGTGGAAGAGGCGTTGGCGTCGGTCCTGGAAAAGTACGGCCCCTTCTCGAACTCGTGATCCCGCGTTTCCGGCGCGCGTCGGACCCCGGGGAACGCCCCCGCAACGGGCCCCGTCCGGATCTCAGGCCCCGGCCTCGCGGCGGCGGTACATCTCGCGCAGCGAACGGCGCATGACCTTGTTGGACGCGGTTCTCGGCAGCGAGTCGACGATCACGACGTCGTGCACCTTGAACAGGGGATTGAGTCGCGCCCGGATCGCCTGTTGCATCTCCGCCTTGAGCGCCCCGGCGTCCGCATCCGCCCCTTCGTCGAGAACGGCGAAGAGGATCAGGCGGCCCGGCCCTCCCTCCGGCGGCGCGACCGACACCGCGGCGGTTTCCCTGATCCCGGCGACGCCGGAGACGGCCTCCTCGATCTGAAGGGAACTGACCTTGATTCCCCCCAGGTTCATGGCGTCGTCCACGCGGCCGTGAACCCGGAAATAGCCGTTCGAGAACCGCTGGATCCGGTCCCCGTGCCGCCGGAGCGTTCGGCCCCGGGGCTCCTTCGGCGTCCCCGCGTAGTAGACCTCGTGGTGGTCCCGGTTCAACAGCTCCCGGGACATCCCCATCGACGGGGGGACGAGAAAGACTTCGCCGACGTCCGCGGGTCGGCCCTGTTCATCGAGGATGACGAATTCGCTGCCCAGCGCCGGGGTCGAAAACGTTCCCGGGGCGGCCGGCTGCACGACCGTTCCCGTGATGTATCCGCCGCCGATCTCGGTTCCGCCGCAGTATTCGATCACCGGTTTGTACCCGGCCCGGGACATCAGGTAGAGCATGTCCGTCGGATTGGAACATTCGCCCGTCGAACTGAAGACCCGGATCCGCGACCAGTCGAGTCCCGCCAGGCATTCCCGGGATTTCCATGCCGAGACGAGACTGGGTACCAGTCCGAGCATCGTGACCCCGGCGGCTTCGACGAATTTCCCGAAGCCCCGCGTCGTCGGAGTGCCGTAGTACAACGCCATCGTCGCCCGGTTCACCAGGGAGGCGTAGACCAGCCACGGTCCCATCATCCATCCGAGGTTCGTCGGCCAGCAGACGACGTCGCCCGGGCGGATGTCGTGATGAAGAAAGGCGTCGACGACGGATTTCAACGGCGTGGTCTGGTCCCACGGGATCGCCTTCGGTTCCCCGGTGGTGCCCGACGAGAAGAGAATCGTCGTGTAGGCCGATGGATCCGCGCCGGCGACTTCGAGCCGGACGTCGTCGGACAGGAAATCGTCCCAGGCAAGGTCGCCCTCGCGGAGATCCGACGGGGAACCCCCCTCGCACGACAGGACGACCGCCGCGGGCGCGCCCGCGGCCTTCACCCTTTCATAGAGCGGCAGTTTCCTGCCGGCCCGGAGGACGAAATCCTGCGTGAAAACGCATTTCGCCTCCCCGATCCGGAGCCGGACCGCGATCTCCCGCGGCGCGAAACTGTCCGCGATCGTCACGACGGCGCACCCGGCGGCGACGGCCCCGAGGAAGATCGCCACCGATTCCACGGTCATCGGCATGTCGACGGCGACGCGGTCGCCCGGGCCGAGGCCGAGATCGGCCAGCCCGTGCGCGACGCGGGCGGCGAGATCCCGCAGTTCGCCGACCGACATCGTGCGCAGCGGCCCGTCTTCAGCCTGGTAAACGACGGCCGGCGAATCGTCGGGCGCGCGGAAGCAGCTCTCCACGATGTTGAGCCGGGCGCCGACGAGCCATTGCGGATGTTCCGGTCCCCGGCTCGTGTCCAGCACGGAGGAGAAGGGCCGCTGAAAGCGGATGTCCAGCATCTCGATCACGGTCGACCAGAAACCCGCCCGATCGCGGATCGACCATTCGTACAGGTCTTCGTAGGTCGACCTGCCCGTCCGTCGCATCAGCCGGGCGATGTTGCTGGACCCGGGATCCTCCGGGAACCAGGCGGGCGCCGGGCCGTCGGCGGGGTCCCGGTCGGCGAAGACCTTCGCATGAAGATACCGATGGATCGAAAAGGGATGTTCCGTCGTCAGGAACTCTTTCGAGATCCATTGCCAGACCCGGACCCGGTCGGATTCCATCGCGCGGACCCGGCGGACGAGGGTTTCCGCCTCGGCCGGATTCAACCCCCGGCGAATCAGTTCTTCGCGGTTCAGTTCCATGGCCATCGTCGGCGCCTCCCTGCCCCGAGGATACCGCATCGGGAAGGGCGGAGCCATCGCTCCCGTCTTCCCGGGGGTTCCCGGGGCGTGCTGCGACGTTCCGAAGGCGCCTCCGGCGCGGAGGGGACCTTCGGCCTCCGTTTGCGTAGAGGCCGGCGTCCCCGGGAGACGCGGTCACCGCGCTTCGTCGTCCGTCCGGTTCCGAGACATGAGTTTCTTGACCCGTTCCCGGTCCCGGAGGATCCATTCCTCCGCGTCGCGCTGCGCCTCTTCCAGTGCCTTCCGATCGGCGAGCACGATCACGGCGTAATGGTCCACGGGCGGGGCCTGGAACCGGTAGCTTCCCGGATCCGAGGCGTCCGCTTCGATCGGGATCGGGTCGTGTTCGTAGGAAATCGCCCGCGCGGAATCGAAGTTCGCGCCTTCCGGGATCTCCACGGTGATCCGGCAGCGCGGGGCCTTCGGACCCTCGCCGTTCCAGGTGTCCCGTTTCCGGTTGAAGAGATGGATGGTGACCCACCGGTTGTCCGGATCCCGGAACGGATTCACGATCAGCGACGGCGGGGCGTCCGTGCGGATCGGCGCGCGCGCCCGAAGCGTTTCCGCAAGGGCGTCGTCGAGAACGGCCCGGCGCCGGGGAATCGGGTCACCGGGATCGCCGGCGGAAAGGTTGTTGAAATCCTGGTCTCTCGTTCCGAAATCCCCGGTGGTCCAGAGCCGGTGTCCGGGAACCTGCGCCCATTGCCGGAGCGCCTTCCGCTGGGCCGCATCGAGACAGTCGATCCCGGGAGCGATCAGGTCCTCGTATTCCGACAGCCGGCCGAGCGTGGAACGGTCGTCCCAGAGGTCGGGATGGCCGAGCACGAGGACGTCGAAGGGCAAATGCTCGTCCATGAGCCAGTTGCCGACCCGCTGGAACTCCGAGCGCTGGGCATGGGGATAGAGTTCCAGCGGCGGAAAGGCCCGCCACATCTGCGTCGGATACGACCAGAGGACGCCGAGTTTCGTGTAACAGCGCTGGGGCCCGTAAATCGCCCGGTTTCGGCGCAGGAACGCCGCGTAACGCCGGAAGAAGGAGTAGAGATCCGGGTCGTCGATGTAGTCGGGGATCTTCGGATCTCCGGTGCGCGGATCGTTCCACCCGAGGGAGATCACCCGTTGTCCTCCGAAGGCCAGTCCCAGGCCGAAGCGGGCCTTCCAGAAGGGAACCGACAGATTGGGAAGATCGCCGGCGGTCAGTCCCCCGCGCGTGAAGACGGCCTTGCGTTCGTTGCCGGATCCGCGTCCGAGGAGGTAGTAGTAGGCGTTTTCGTATCCTTCGACTTCCACGGCGTCGCCGAAGACGGAGAGGGCGACCGCGTAGGGAAAGACGTCGATCCCGGTCTGGTTGCCGTATACGGCGACGTCGCGGCCGAGTTCGATTCCGCGCCGTTTGCAGGCGACGACGTGCCCGCACCAGGCGCCCAGCTGGGACTGGTTCTGGTACTTGATGAATTCGCGGAGGAAGGGGTTGGACAGGGCCTGCAGACCGCGTTCGCGGGGATGCGCCCGCAGATAGGCGCGCACGGAGAAGACGTCGAGATCCCCGATGCCCCAGGCTGCGAGTCGTTCCGCCGGATATTTCGAGCGCAGATAGCGCCGGAAACCTTCCTCGCAGTCTTTGCAGAACCCCCCGTGCATGTTGAAGTTCGACCAGGTCAGGTTGTCCTGGCAGACGTCCTCATAGGTGTCGAGCACGGGAAGAAGTTTTTCGCGGAAACAGCGGTTCCAGTTCCGGCCGTTCTGGCACATGGCGTATCCGCCTTCGCCCCATGTCTCGCTCTGATGGATGTCCTCGTACAACGTCACCAGGAACCCGTGGCCCGTGAAGAGTTCGAATCGGCGGTCCCAGTATTCCTCGTTCTCGCGGCGGTAGTATCCCTGGTATTCCATCCGGCTGGCGGAAGTGCGGATGCCGTAACGCGCGCCGAGAGGGCCGATCGGGTTCCAGTCGATGTAGTCGGGTTCGAGATCCCGCACCATTCGTTCCGGTTCGGCCTTGGCGCCCGCGCCCTCGTTGCAGAGCACCACGATCATCCGGCGCATGCGTTCCACGGTGCCGTGGATTTCGCGCCGGCGTTCGATCCACGCCAGCTCGTCGGCGTACGGGGCGGGCCCCCCCGGATCGATGGGCGTCGCCTCGATCGATCCCGCCGCTCCCAGGTCCTCGATCGAGAGGTCGTCGATCGACAGGACGGCGCCGCCCCGGATGCCCACGATCAGGTACATGTCGTCGATTCCGGCCAGTTCGAACTCCCGTTCGATCCGGCCGTGTCCCGTGCCGTCGTCGTGGAACCAGAACATCTGGTCGAAATTGCCGCCGTGCTCCCTCTGGGACTCGGAACGCAGCAGGTAGTAGAAGGAGTTCGAACCGCGATCCGGGACGCGGTACTCGAAGGCGATCCGGTAGCGATGGTAGGGGAGCAGGCGGAGCTGTTCCGGATCGGTCTGGAGGAACTCGTTCCATTCCTTGCCGGAAGCGCGGCTGTCGCATGCGAGGGACCCGGTTCCGGAGATCAGCCCGTCCCCGGGGTTCCGGACGAGTTTCGCATTGTCGAGGCGAAGCCCTCCCGGCAGACCGTCTTCGAAATCGAAGACCGCGCGTTCGCGCGTGTCGGCGGAAAGATTCGCGCACAGGGCGGCAATCCCGAGCAGGAGCGTCGTGCGGACGAAACGCGGCAGCGGCATGTCGATCCTCCGTGTTGTCGAGCGGAGATTCTTACAGGAATCCGGCGGCCGATTCACGGAACGATCGTCGAGCGGGGGAGGCGAATCGTTCCGGGGATCCGGGGCGCGCGGCTTGCGCCTCCCGCCCGGGACCCTGCGCCCGACGTCCCGGCCGTTCGCCGCACGACGATAGGAAGGGACGGACTCCCGGGAAAGGGGCCCGTCCCTTCAGACGCTCTCCTTCCGAACAACCGCGCCCCTGCGGGGGGCGGGCTGGGAGGCGGTCAATCGGTGTACTTCAGCATCTTCGCCTTGAGAATCTTGTCCCGCTGTTCGGTCGTGAACGTGGAGCTGCTCCAGTCGTCGTGTTTCTTCTTCTCGTGAAGCTTGCCGTCCTCGGTGAGATAGTACTCCGGATCGCCCGAATCGTGTCCCGTGGACGTGGTCGTGGTGCCGACCTCGACCGTCTGCATCTCGCCGATCAACAGGGCGTCGGCGCCGTGGGCCATCGCCTGTTTCACGAGTTCCTGTTCGATCTGCTGGGAACTCTGGTACTCGGTGGCTTCGGCCGTGACGATGCCCATCACCTCGTACGGGCGCTTGACGTCCTTCTCCGAGAAGAAGACGTCCACGTTGGTCGTCGGCGTGTAGTCCTTGCCGACGTAGTCCGTCGACACGCATGAGACCATGAGCGCGAGCAGAAGAACGCCGGGGATCCATCGAATCGGTTGCATTTTCACAGGACTCCTCCCGCGGCCGGGCCCGCCGATCTCCCGCCGGGTTTCCCTCCGGTATACGGGCGGGAACGGGATCCTCATGGAAGGCGCGCCGGCCGACCAGTACCGGTAATCCCGGAATCCGATGGAGTCAAGAGGGGTCGCAACCGGCCGCGGCCGGGCGGGGGGCGGCGGGGTCCGGAGGCCGGAGAGACGTTTCCTCCGGAACGAGCAGGAGAAAGGATCGGGCGCGCAGGGGCACCGGGAGTCCCGGACGCCATGTCCGGCCGGTGCGCAACGCGTCGATGCGGCCGTACATCGGATCGTCCGGCGCCGGGATGCGGTCTTGCGCGTACTCGTAGATCGCGCACGGTCCCGCAGGCATCCCGGAGAGGTCCACGACGGTGTCCCGGCCGGACTGGTTGAGAAGGAAGACGACCCGGGAACCGTCGGGATTCTCCATGGCGGCCGCGTCGAAATCGAAAAACCCGCGCGGACGCTCTACGCGCAGCGTCTTCATCCCGGGGTCCGTGAACCGGGTCACCATGCCGTAGCCGTAGTAGAAGGGCCGGATCGCCCAGTCGGTGTCCTTGAACTCCCAGAAGCCGAAATCCATCGGTTCCGCGGCGCCGGGATAGTACATCGAGTGCAGGCACCAGACGCTCCCGCCCGCCAATCCCTCGTTCAGAATCCCCAGTACGGTGCGCGCGCAGAGCAACCCGTAATCGAAGCGCCGGATGGCCGTGTGCCGGGTGTCGCGATGACCGACGGCGACGTAGCCGATTTCCCAGCAGTAGACCGGTCTGGACCGCCCGTCGGCGCCGGACGCCTCGCGAACGGCTTCGAGGGCCTCGCGCAGGCGGAGGTGAACGATCGGCGACTGCGTCAGATGCGGATACTCGTGGACGGCGAAGATGCCGAAGGCGTCGCCCGCCAGGCGCACGGCTTCCTGGAACCAGACCGTCCCGCTCACCTTGTCTCCGACGATCAGGAGATCCCCGAGCCCCCGCTCGTCCAATCCCCGGCGGAACCGCCGGACCGCCTCCGCGTACGATTCCAGGGTGCCCCCGAATTCCGACACCCAGCGCATGTCGACCTCCCCCGAGATCGAGGCGATCCTGATGCAGTCGTACCCCTTCTCGTGCACCAGGTGGTCGAAGAGATCGACATAGGCCCGGACGCCCTCCCCCAGGTGGTCGACGCTGTAGGGAATCTGTTCGGGCCGCCATCCCCAGAAGACGTCCGACACGATGACCGTGTTGCCCGCGTCCTGGTGGTAGTCGAGCAACCGGTAGAAGGCGCGCATCAGCTCCGTGTCGTAGGTGATCCGGGAAACGTCGCGGGTTCCCGGGCTGATCGCTTCCCACCAGAAGAGCGTTGCGATCGTGTCGCCGTCCATCTCGTCCATGCGGCGTTTGCGCAACGCCAGATCGTCCTCGTCGATCCCGCGGCCGAGATTCTCTTCGGTGAAGAAGAAGCTGTCGTCTTCGTATCCGAAGCCGAGAAACGAATCGCAGACGACTTCGTCGGTCACATGCACCGGGACCCGATCGGCGTCAAGGCTTCGTTGGGTCCTCAGAAGCGTCAGTTCCACGTCGTCGAACCAGGCGGTGCCCGTACCGTGGAGCAGCAGCAGGATCCGGAGGGTGTCGACGCCCTCCGGAACGAACAGGAGGCGGCTGACGCGGGTCCAGTCGCGGGTGCCGGTGAGCCGTTCGGTCTCATTCGCGAAGCTGCGGGCGCCTGTTTCGGGATCGACGCCGCCGACGGCCCCGTAGGCGCCGACCCCGCCGCGGACGTTCTCGATGCGCATCCAGAACGACAACCGGTACGACTGGCCGGGGCGCACGCCCGGCACGTCCTGCGCAAGGGTATGGAAACTCGCCGGACTTCCTTCCCGGACCCGGATGACGGCGCTCCGGAGGCCCGAATGGGCGACGTTCGAAATCCCCCGGCAGGTGCGGGTGCCCTCGGGAAACGAAACGCCTTCGAAGCCGGCGAGCCAGTCCCGGGAAAACTCCTGTACGTTCTCGAATCCGCCGTTGCGGACTCGCGGGACCTCTCCCGCGCGGCACGGGAGGGAGACGAGGAGTCCCGCCAGGACGAAAACGCCTCCGGCGGCGGGGAATCGGATCGGGTTCATCGGTTCGCTCGGCGTCCCGCGGCGGTTTCCGGGACCCCGTTTCCGGGATCCCGTCGCCCGCCGGCCGTTCCGTTCAGAGCCAGAAGACGACCGTCGGCGGGCCGGTCAGTTTCCCCATCTTGCGGCAGTTGCGGAAGAATTTCCACTCGGCGTGGGTATCGTTGTGCAGGACGTTTCCGCCGATGTTCTTCGGTCCGAGATGGCTGTTCCAGCTCGGCGGCATGTTGCCGGTGAGGATGAGGTCGCTCGCAAGGACCTTCTCAACGCCGTCGCGCTGGCGATGGGGGATGAGGTTCTCGTCGACCTGCGGGTTGTCGTAGTTCGCCCAGTAACAGTAGCCGGCCCAGTACATGTCGTCGCCGACCCAGTACGGCGGCGATTTGAAAAAGGCGTTGCTCGGGCAGAAGAAGATGTTCCGGTCGCCGAGATAGGGTTCCAGGGCCCGGAAACCGGGCGGACGGTTCCAGCCGGGGTTCCAGTCGCCGAAAGGCCAGCAACCGACGCAGGTCTGGGGGTAATAGCCGTCGTGATCGTTTCCGTACATCGAGAAGCCCAGACCGATCTGGCGGAGGTTGCCGAGACACGCCGACCGCCGGCCGGCCTCCCGGGACTTGGCGAGGACCGGAAGGAGCATCGCGGCCAGGATGGCGATGATGGCGATCACGACGAGCAGTTCGATGAGCGTGAACCCGCGTCGGGTCGCCTTCTCCGGCACGGGAGCGCAACTTTTCGAAACGGGTTTCCCGAGCGTCGACATGAGAAACGGGGTCATGAGACGGTTTCCCTCTTGGGTGGGCGGACGCGCCGCGGTTCATCGACTCAACATACTACCACGAGGGGGTAAGGCGAATCAAGGGGGGTGGGAAAATCCTTTCCGGTTGTCGGGGAAGGGTCCTCCGCGTAGAGTCGGCCCCGTGCATCGTCCAGCGATCCAGAGATCCCGCGGCCCGATTCGACGCCGCACCGCGCGGAGATGGCCGTGGCTGGTCCTCCTGGGGATGGTCGGCGCCTTGGGTTGTCGACGCGGTTCGGTCGAACCGGGGGTCCGCATGAGGGAACTCGTGCTGCGGGACGACGATCGCCTCCTGGTGCTGGCGCCCCATCCGGACGACGAAACGCTCGCCGCGGGCGGGGTCATCGGAGAGGCGATCCGGCGCGGGTTGCCGGTGCGGGTCGTCTTTTTCACGAACGGCGACAGCAACGTCTGGTCCTTCATGGTCTACCGGAAGCGGCCGGTGCTGAAACCGTCGTCCGTCCTCAGGATGGGGAGATTGCGCCGCGAAGAGGCCCTTGCGGCGGGCGGGAAGCTGGGGCTCCGAGCGGAGGATCTCGTCTTCCTCGGGTATCCCGACTACGGGACCGTCAAGATTCTCCTCGAACACTGGAGGGATCGCCCGCCCCTGGAAAGCGAGACGACGCGTGCGGACCGCGTTCCCTACGAACACGCGCGCACCTTCGGCGCGCCCTACTCGGGCGAATCGATCCTGCGGGATCTCGAGGCGGTGATCGCGGAGTTCCGGCCGACGAAGATCTTCGTGTCCCATCCCTTCGATCACAATCACGACCACCGGACGCTCTACGTCTTCACGCGGGTCGCCCTGTGGGATCTCGCCGGCGAGGTGAATCCGGAACTGTGGCCCTGCCTGGTCCATTTCGAACGCTGGCCGCAGCCGCGCGGCATGCATCCGGATCTTCCCCTGCTTCCCCCCGGGGAACTGGAGAACCGCGCCGAATGGTACCGGTTCCCGCTGGACGG
Source organism: uncultured Verrucomicrobiota bacterium (assembly GCA_964395275.1). GTDB lineage: Bacteria > Verrucomicrobiota > CALLYA01 > CAYNBQ01 > CAYNBQ01 > CAYNBQ01. The sequence goes on along the minus strand of CAYNBQ010000022.1, from coordinate 15,372 downwards.
GGAGGCGGTCCGCGCGAAGGAGGCCGCCCTGGAATGCCACCGGTCGCAGTTGTCGTACGCCAGGAAGTACCTGGAGGCCTTCGTGCGGACCAACGAACTCTTCGGCCGGATTTCCGACGTGTCGATCGCCGCCCCTGCGGCGGCGTCGCCCCGGGCGGAGGGATCGGGGGATGCCGGGGTCTCCCTCGGGACCGGCTGGGATCTCGGCGGTGCCCCCGCCGGTGAGGAGCCGGAGACCGTCGCCCCGGTGGAGGTTCTTCGTCATTCGGTTCTGCTCGAAGACGATCGTCTGCGGCTGACCGTCCGCTACCGGCGCCGGGTTTCGGACGAGCCGTTCTGGATCGAGCTGTTCGGGTATCGGAAAGGGGTTCCCTTCGCCGAAATGCCCAAGATCCGCGTGCGCGTCCACGGCACGGGCTGCAGGGCCTACGACCTGGGCCGGCGCCTGCCGAAGGGGTCGGTCGAGGCCGAGAGGGTTCCCGACGGGATCCGGATCAGCGTGCCGCTCGCCGTGCTCGGCCGCCCGGACCGCATCATCACGAGCTGTCGCTCGTATCACGACAGGATCGCGCTGGACTGGACGCCCTGGAGGATCCTCTGGTTGAAGGAGCCTCCGAAGTAGAATCCGGAGGGGTCGCGACGACGGGACGGGAGAAGAGATCGTGAACGACGAACGGAAATCGGAATCGAGGAACGACGCCTGCGCGGAGTCCTCCTGCGACTGCCGCCGGGGAATTCCACGACGGACCTTCATCAAGGTGTCGGGTCTGGGCGCGGCGGCCGCGTGGATCGCCGGCCCGCCGCTGTTGCTGCCGGGCGCGCGGGCGCAGGAGACGGGGAAGGACGGCGAACCGCTGATCCCGCCGGAGAAGAACCTCGATCCGGAATGGGTGCGCACCCTCTTCGAACGGGGAACGAAGGAGACGTTCCGCGGGAAGGAACTCGAGACGATCGGCATGCCCTGCGGGGGGATCGGCGCGGGACAGCTTTATCTCTGCGGCGACGGCACCCTGGGATGCTGGATGATCTTCAACAACGCACGGTCCCGTTGGATTCCCGGAACGCATTCAACCTACGGCCGCGTCGTTCCCGAAAAACCCGTCGACCAGGGGTTCGCCGTCGTCGAGGAAGCCGGCGACGGCCCGCCCTCTCTCCGGCCGCTCTCGGCGGAGGGATTTCCGGAGATCGAGTTCACGGGCGAATACCCGATCGGCACCGTTCGCTATCGAGATCCGCAATCCCCGATCGAGGCGACGCTCGAGGCCTTCTCTCCGTTCATTCCGTCGAACGCCCCGGATTCGGGACTCCCGGCGACGCTCTTCTTCATCACATTGAAGAACGTCTCCGATCGATCCGTCTCCGCGGGAACGACCGGCTGGCTGGAAAACGCCGTATGCCGGGAATCGGGACCGCGATTCGGCGGCAAGCGCCGGACCCGGATCCTCGGCGACGACGGATACCGCATGATCCTGCACGAGGCGATTCCCCCGCCGGAAACCGGCGAAGAACGGCCGGATATCGTCTTCGCCGATTTCGGCGGCGCCGACTACGGCGACTGGAAGGCCGAGGGAGAGGCCTTCGGCGACGGACCCGTCGCCGGAACGTTGCCGGGACAGAACCCCGTTTCCGGTTATCTCGGGAAACGGCTGGTCAACAGCTACCGGGGCGGCGACGGGCCCCGGGGAACGCTGACGTCTCCGCCGTTCGTCATCGGACGGTCGTACATCAATTTCCTGATCGGGGGCGGTTCGCACAGGGGGCGCACCTGCATGAACCTGGTGGTCGACGGCGAAGTCGTCCGCAGCGCCACGGGCCGCGACAGCGAGGAACTCTGGTGGCAGAGCTGGTCGGTCCGCGAGCTGGAAGGCCGGGAAGCGCGGATCGTGGTGGTCGACCGGGAAAGCGGTCCGTGGGGGCACATCCTGGTCGACCGGATCGAGTTTTCCGACGTGTCGAAGACCGACGGCATCCGTTCCCTGCGGGAAGCGCCCGATTTCGGCACGATGGTCCTCGCATGCGCCGGCCCGGGGGGCGTGGAAGACGAAATCGCCGGTCGATTGCCCGGAACCGTCCGGGCGGTCGCGGCGCCGGACGAGACCTGGGGGATCACGGAGAAACGCCGCGGGGTTCTTCGAACCCGGCCGGCGGAGCTGGCTCCCGGGGAATCCGCGACGTTCGTCTGGGTCCTGGCCTGGCATTTCCCCAACGGGCGGGGAGGTCACGTCTATGCGGAGCGGTTCCCGACGGCGGCCGACGCGGGCCGTACGGTGCTGGAACAGAGGGATCGCCTGGCGGGCGATACCCGGCTCTGGAGGGACACCTGGTACGACAGCACGCTGCCGTACTGGTTGCTCGACCGTCTGCATTCGACGGCCTCCTGCCTGGCCACCGGCACGGCGCTCTGGTGGCGGAACGGCCGTTTCTGGGCGAACGAGGGGGTGGAATGCTGCCCGGGAACCTGCACCCACGTCTGGAACTACGCGCAGACTCACGCGCGGCTCTTCCCGGAACTGGCCCGCAGCGTGCGCGAGATGCAGGATTTCTGCCCGCGGGGCGAAGGGGGCGGGTTTCATCCGGACAGCGGACTGGTCGGGTTCCGCAGCAACGACGCCTATGCCGCGGACGGACAGTGCGGAACGATCCTCAAGGCCTACCGCGAACATCTCATGTCGGCGGACGACGGCTTTCTGCGCCGCAACTGGCCGAAGATCCGCAAGGCGATGGAGTTCTCGATTCAACAGGACGGCAACGCCGACGGCCTGATCGAGAAGAGCCAGCACAACACCTACGACATCAACTACATGGGGCCGAACACCTTCGTCGGGTCCCTCTACCTGGCGGCCCTGCGCGCCTCGGAAGAGATGGCGCGCGAGGTCGGAGACCACGATTTCGCCGCCGTGGCCCGGGCGATCTACGAACGCGGCCGGCATCGATCGATCGAACGTCTCTGGAACGGCGAGTATTTCATCCAGGACGTGGACCTGAAGAAGCATCCGAAACATCAGTACGGCCCCGGATGTCTGTCCGACCAGATGTTCGGGCAGGGCTGGGCCCACCAGGTCGGGCTCGGCTACCTCTACCCGGCCGGGATGGTGCGTTCGGCCCTCCGAGCCGTCTGGAAATACAACTGGGCGCCGGACGTCGGACCGTACAACGCCGTCCACAAGCCGTTCCGCTGGTTCATCAGCCCGGGCCAGGCGGGCCTCCTGACCTGCACCTGGCCGAAGAGCGAGTACCTGCCCGAAGGAACCGTCTACAAGAACGAGGTCTGGACGGGCATCGAGTACCAGGTGGCCGGACACATGATCCGGGAAGGAATGGTGAAGGAGGGACTGGCGATCTGCCGGGCGATCCACGAGCGGTACCATCCCTCCCTGCTGAACCCCTACAACGAGGTCGAATGCGGCGACCACTACGCGCGCGCCCTGGCAAGCTGGGGCGTCTTTCTCGCCCTGGAAGGGTTCGAATACCACGGCCCGCGGGGACACATCGGTTTCGCGCCGCGGATCTCGCCCGGGAATTTCCGGGCCGCGTTCACCTCGGCGGAGGGATGGGGCTCCTTCTCCCAGAAGCGGACGGGAAACGTCCAGGAGGAAACGCTGGAAGTGCGCTGGGGCCGCCTCCGGCTGGAGAGTCTCTCCTTCGAGTGGCCGGAGGACCGGCCGGCCCCGCGTTCGGCGCAGGTGGACGGCTCGGGCGGGCGGATCGGCGCGGAGACGACCGTGAAAGGAACCCGGGTGGAGCTCCGCCTGGAACGGCCCGTCGTGTTGGAAACGGGGGAAAGGCTCGAGGTGCGGCTCGCCTGAGACGGGTCCGCCGCGGAAAAGAACGGAAGAAAAGAACGGAAGAAAGGAACGGAAGGATGAACGATCGATCCCGCCATGATCTTCGTTCGCGAACCGGACGCCCTTTCGGGAAACGGTTCGCAGCGTGCCTTGCGCTTCTGCAGATATCGGTTCTTCTTGTCCTTCCGGCCTGCGGGGCCGGACCCGCAGGAGATTCCACGGAGGAGAAAGGCATGCCGGATTTCGTGATCGGCGCCTATCCGGGGCCGCCGCCGGAGCAAACGAGCCTGGAACGGTACCGCGAGATGGCCGAACTCGGGTTGAACGTGATCCTCCCCGCCAACGGGGTCTTCGACGAGGAAGGCAACCGCAAGGTTCTCGATCTCGCCGCCGAGACGGGACTGCGGGTGATCGTATGGGACGGAAGGATCGCGCAGATGACGACCTCGGCCGACGCGGAGATCGATCCGGCGGTCGTCGAGGACGTCGTCCGTTCGTACCGGGATCATCCCGCGCTGCTGGGATACGCCGTTCGGGACGAACCGTCCCTGGCGATGTTCCCCCGGCTGGCCGAGATCTGCCGGATCTTCCGTCGGGCCGATCCGGATCACGAGCCCCTCATCAACCTCTTTCCGTCCTACGCCTCCGCGGAACAGCTCGGAACCCACGATTTCGGCCTCTACCTCAGGGAATACGTCCGGATCGTGCAACCGTCGGTTCTCTGCTACGACCACTATCCGCTGCGGGTCGATCGATCCGTCGACACCGGATGGCACCGCGATCTCGCCCTGGTGAGCGAGGAGAGCCGGCGCACGGGGATCCCCTTCTGGATCTTCCTGCAGAGCGAGGGGATCCGGGGCGCCCTCCGCGTGCCGACGAAGGGGGAGATTTTCTGGCAGGCGAACACCGCCCTGGCCTACGGCGCCCGGGGCGTTCTCTGGTTCTGCTACTGGACGCCTCCGGCGGGTCAGGCCGCGCCGCGGGCGGAAGGAATGCCGCCTCCCCCGGTCGAAGAACACCACGACGCCATCCTCGACGCCGAAGGCCGGCGCACGCCTCTCTACGATTGCGTCAAGGAGGAAAACGCCTTTCTGGGCAGGATGGGACGCATACTGTCCGGGTGGACCCATCATTCCGTTGCGCGGTTCCGAAACGGGGAACTCGTTCCGGGAAGCGGGTACAGTCCCGCCGTCGAAGTGCGGGCCGAAAACGCGTCGGTCGTCGTGGGAACCTGGGTCCGGAATGGATTGGAACTCGAGGTGCTGGTCGTCAACGACAGCCCTACGGAAACGGCGGAGATCGGGCTTTTCGCGCGCACCGGATTCGATAGCCGCGTCGATGGGCGTTTCGCAGCCCGTCCGGCGCGGGAGCGGGCCGGCGGATGGGACCTGGAACCGGGCGGTTGCGTTCTGCTGCACTACTACAGGAGGGGACCTTGACGACTTCCGGCGGACGAATTCGCGGTGCGGGGAAGCGTCGCTCCGGATCCGGGTTCCTCCGGATCCTTCTGGGGATCCTGCTGGAACGGGCGGCGGCCGGCCCGGCGGCGGTTCTGCCGGTCGCCCGCGATCCCGGTCCGGGGGAATACGGCTCGATCCGGGCCGCCCTCGACGCCGCAGCGGCCGGAGACACGATCCGGCTCGTCGACAACGGCGCGCCCTTCGAGGAGGTCGTGGTGGTCACCCTGGACGACATCACCCTGGAAGGGGCCTCCTGGCTGGATCCCCGGCCCGCGGTCGCGGGACCCCCGGCGGTCAATCCGTTCGATCCCGACGTCGCCACCGCCTTCACCTTCAACGGGGCGCGATTCGTCTGCCGGAACCTAGTCCTCACCACCGCCCCGGAGAACGAGACCGTGGTCGATTGCCGGTTCGCGGAGGGATCCCTCTTCGAGAACGTCTCGATAACGGCCCACGAGAACGCCCTGAACGCCTTCCAGGTCCAGGGCGCGGCGACGCTGACCGATTGCGAGATCCGCGGCGGACGTTACTCCCTGAAGATGTGGTTCGGCGGTCCCGTCCGGCTGCTTCGGTGCAGCGTCGGGGAGGACTGCAGGATCAACGGCGTCTACCAGAGCGGCGGCGAAATCCGCTTCACGGATTGCTTCCTCACGGCCCGCCACGGCCTCGCCGTTTTCCGCATCCGGACGCATTTCGAGGGCGTCTCCGCGCGGGCGACCTTCACATCCTGCGTCCTCACGGACCGGGGATCGGGATCGAGCGACGGCGACCTGATCGAGATCGAGCCCGGCGACGCGCCGGCGGAGACGAAGACGGTCGTCGTGGACAACTGCGATCTGGTCGGCCGCGGCGATCGCGGGGCGGCCGTGCGATACGGCGGCCCGGCCGGGGTCACGATCGTCGATTCGATCTTCCAGGGATTTCCCGGGGCCGTCTACGGGGGAATCGCGGCGGACGACGACCCGCCCGGGTTTCGGCTCGACGAATCCTGCTGCGTCTACAAGGAATGCCCGGGGCTGGATCCGGGCAAGATCGATTCCTCGACCTCGCGGATCCTCGAGCTCGGCGACAATCTCTACCTGAGCGTTGCGGAACGGCACCTGCGGATCTTCGACAATTCGCCGGCGGCATCGATCAACAGCACGGGCGTTCCCCCCTGGGCGGGATCGCAGGGGCCGGCTGGGATCGACGGGGCGGAAGGATGGCGAAGGACGCAGGCCGACCTGCTTCGGGGGTTCGGGAACATGTACAACCCGCACGTCGTCCGGGTGCCGGACGACCCGGCGTATCCCTACCGGATGTTCTTCTTCGGCTGGGCGTCCGCCGACTGCAACCCGGGCTGTTCCGGGTGCGACGCGATTTTCCTGGCGCGCGGGACCGACCTGGAAACCTGGGAGGTCTATTCCGGGGAAGGCGCCTGGGACGCGACCGGGGATCCGACCCTGTGGGTTCCCGTTCTCACGGCCGAGGGCGGCGGGGCCTGGTACGACCAGTGGCACAACGGCGATCCGAGCGTCGTGCTGCGCGACGGCGTCTACGTGATGGCCTACTCGGCCACGGGCTGGGATCTCGACGGGATCCCCCCGGGACAGCCCGGGGACCTCGACGACGACATCAGCGTCGTCCGGGGCGCGACCAGCACGGACGGAATTCACTGGACGCGGTCGGCCGGGCCGATCCTCGTCTACGAGCCGGAGGTCGGACGGCCGAACGACACGACCGACCCCGCCTACACCGGGATGTTCCATCGGCCCTCGCTGATGTACGACGGGGACCGCTGGCGCCTGTGGTTCGACTACTGGGTGCCGGGACCCGGCGGGACCGGAATGGGTTATGCGGAGTGCCGCGGCGATCCGATGAATCCCGGGGACTGGGTCGTCACCCACGACCCCGCCGACCCGATCCTCCGCCAGTGGCCGAACCCCGACGTCGTTCGATGCGGGGACCGTTACGTCGCCTTCTCCGACACGATCGGCTATCCCGACGGGGTCGGATGGCCGAACCGGCAGATCCGGGAGGCCGTCAGCGACGACGGCATCCGCTGGGAAATCGGCGACTTCCTCTTTCCCGACAGCGATACGCCCGCCAACCAGGTCCCGGAGGCCTATGTCGAGCGAATCGACGGAACCGACTGGATCCATCTCTTCTATTCCTGCCAGATCGGAGGGGATCCCTACGATTTCCGCTACGACCGGATCCGGATGATGCGGCGGCCTCTGTCCGGATCCTCTTCTTCCATGAGCATCTACTGACGAGGCGGCGACGAGGCATGAAAAGGCTACCGGGAATCCTGCTGCGACACGCGCGGGCCGCGGCCTTTCTTCTCGTCGTGCCGGCGGCGGGCGCCGGCACGGAACGCGACACGCCGCGGGAGGGCGTCATGAACAGGACCTATTGCAACCCGATCGACGTTCCGATCGCCGATCCCTTCGTGATGCGGTACGAGGGGGTCTACTACCTCTACGGCACGGATGAGCTGGAACCGGACCGGGGGGTGCCGGTTCTCGTTTCGCGGGATCTCGTGCACTGGGAGCGGCGGGGTTTCGCGCTGGAAAAGTCCCCGGAAACCTGGAGCCGGTGCCATTTCTGGGGACCGGAAATCATCCCGTGGAAGGGACGCTTCCTTCTCTATTTCAACGCCTCTCCCAACGCGTCGCCGACGGACTTGCCGCTGAACATGCACCTCTGCATCGCGGAGGGGGATTCGCCCCTGGGCCCGTTCCGCGAGATCCGCGCCCCCTTCTACGGAGGCGTCGGAAGCGACGAGGCGATCGACCAGAACGTCTTCATCGACGACGACGGACAGGGTTGGCTCTTCTTCACCCGCGTGACGCGGGGCCGCAACGAAATCCAGGCGGTGAAACTCTCCGCCGACATGACGGCCTTCGACGGGGAACCGGTCTCCGTGATCCGGTCCTCCCAGCCGTGGGACAGCCGTCCCTGGGAGGGCCATCTCGTTGCGGAAGGCGCCTTCGTCATGAAGCACAAGGGGCTCTACTACATGATGTACACGGGAAATCATTTCCTCGATCCGGACTACGCGATCGGCTACGCGACCGCGTCCCATCCCCTGGGCCCGTGGACGAAATTCTCCGGCAACCCGATTCTCCGGCGAACGGACCGCGTCTACGGTCCGGGCAACGGATGCGTCGTCCCATCCCCCGACGGAACCGAGCAATTCCTCGTCTACCACACGCATTACGACACGACCCGCGTCGCGCCGCGGCGGATCGCGATCGACCGGATCCGCTTCGTCGAAACGCCCGGCGGGGGACCCGACCGCCTCGTGGTCGACGGCCCCACCCACACCCCGCAACCGGTCCCGTCCGGCGCTCCCGCCGGCGTCGATCGGCCCGGCGATTCCCGGGAAAAGGGGGAAGAATGACCTCGAAAGAACGGTTTCTGGCGGCCTTGCGGCATGAGTTCCCCGACCGGGTTCCGTTCAACTTCTGGATGGACCGGCCCGTCATGGCCGAATACGAACGCAGGATCGGTCATCGGCACTGGCGCGTGACCCATTTCGGAGCGGACGTCATCGAGACGTTTCCGCTGATCGGATTCGGGCCGCAGCCGGCGGCGACGCCGGACGACGGCATGTGGGCGGCGACGCGGCCGCGGATCGAGTGGGACGAAGCCGACGCCCTGCCGATGCCCGATCCCCGGGACGAGGGCGTCTACGGCCTGATGCGGGCCGATCTGGAGGAATTCCCAGGGCACGCCGTCATCCTCGACACGGTGACTCCCTGGGGACACATCACCGGGATGCGGACCTACGAAAAGGTCTACATGGACATGTACGACGAGCCGGAGGCCTTTCACAGGCTGTCCCGCCGGATCACCGACGTGCTCAAGGTCGTCGTCGATCGCGCCTGCCGGCTCGGGATCACGGCCCTCTACCTGATGGAAGACCTGGCGGACCGCAACGGGCTGTCGATCTCTCCGGCGATGATCAATGAATTCTGCCTGGACTACGCCCGCGAACTGGCCGACGTCGCGCATGAGCACGGCGTTCCCGTCCTCTTTCATTCCGACGGCAACGTGCGGGACCTGATCGACCTTCTGCTTCCCCTCGGGGTTTCCGCGGTGAACCCCATGCAACCCCATCTCAACGATCCGGGGGAGTTCCGGCGGCGCCACGGCGACCGGCTCGCGGTTTACGGCGGGCTCGACAACTGCTACATCATTCCCGAGGGGACGATCGACGACGTGCGCGCCCATGTCCTGGAGGTGTTCGAGATCCTCGGGCGTCCCGACGGCGCCCTGATCTTCTCGACGCACGACATCCCCGCGGGCACCCCCGAGGAGAATCTCGAGACGATGATCCGCACCATCATCGACGAATGCCGGTATCCGTAGCGCCTTTGCCGCGCCGCCCGGCGCGGTCCGGCGAAAGGAAGACGGCGTTTCGTGCCGTCCCGCCCCCCGGTTCGCCGCGAAAAACCCCTTGCAAGGCTCTGTGGTTCGTGACCTACTACCCCGTTGTAGATATTGAGGAATCCTCCGATGACGACGGAAAAGAAACACAAGGGACGTTCCCCCGTGACGGCGGCGGACATCGCGCGGGAAGTGGGGTTGTCGCGCACGACCGTTTCGATGGTCCTGCGCGGCGAGGCGGAGATGCGGAACATCTCGCCGAAGACGGCGCAGCGGGTGCTGGAAACGGCCCGCCGCCTGAACTACGTCCCGAACGAGTGGGCCCGGAATTTCCGGCGGCAGCGTTCGGGAATGATCGGCGTGGTCTTCATCAACTTCCGGTGCGACTGGGCCCAGCTGGTGATCCACGGCATGTCGGGGGTTTTCGGGGCGAAGGACTACACCCCTTTCGTCGCCATCCACGATTTCGACCGGGAACGGGCCCGCCGGGAACTGCTTTCGTGCCTGCGGCGCCGCGACGAAGGGGTGATCATCCAGCCGGTGCCGGGATTGACCGATCTGTATGAACGGATCCAGGAGGTGGGGATTCCGTTGATCTTTCTCGGGGATCAGCCCGCCGACATGGAGGAGGCGAACGTGGTCGCCTGGGATTCCGTCCCCGACGCGCGCCTGGCGGTGGAACACCTCATCGAGGTCGGCCGGCGCCGAATCGCCTTCCTCGGATACGATTACTCCATGCCGATCAACCAGGGCCGTTTCGAGGAATATCTGAAGATTCTCGAAGAGAGGGATCTGCCGCGGAAGGACCACTGGATCTCGATTCCCCCGATCGAGTGGCCGGAGGAGCGGATCATCAATGTTTCCCTGGACCGGTTTTTCGACGGACAGGATCCGCCGGACGCCATCTTCGCGCTGAACGACGGACTGGCCGTCCCGCTGCTCGACCTGCTGGAACGGCGGGGAATCCGCGTGCCCGAGGACGTCGCCGTCGTGGGAATGGGCGACACCCCGCTGGCCGGGCACACCTCGATCGGCCTCTCCACGGTCGTCGAACCGCTCGAAGAAATGGGCAGGGAAGCGGCCGAACTCATGATGAACCTCATCGAGAATCCGGATCAGGCGCCGGTTCGCCGCCTGATCCCGGGCGGGGAACTGAAGGTTCGCAGGAGCACCCGCCCCGGCGCGCGCGCCGAGTGACCGTCCCTTCCCGGAACCGGCGGGAATCCTTTCGGCGATTGAGGGGTTGATTTTTCGAGAGAAGGGACTATAACGAGGTAGGAATTCACTACATCGTGGTAGCGGACGCGAGGGTTGGAAGGGGAGATCCGGCCGGTCCGGGGCGGGCGGGATTTCCAGAAGGTACCGAGGAGGATTGTGAGACCCCGGCGGCGAACCGGGATCGCGACGGTCATGCCCGGAACCGTCGCGGCAAGGGTTCGACGCCGGGGTCTCGGCTCGGCGCCCCCCAGGATCGGCTTGGCATTCCGCGGAATCGGGTGCATCGTGGGCGGAGACAGAATCCGGAGATCCAAGGTTTGATAAGGCACCTGAAGGCCGAAAAGCGGGATTTCATCGGAGGAATCCGGGAGCGCGGCCTACCCGTCTCCGGAACCCCAACCCCACAAGGAGATCGAGAATGAATCATCGACGGTTGTTCACGGTCGTCGCCCTGCTGCTGGTTGTCGCCGCCCGAACGGGCCCCGCCGCGATCGTCCCGGACGACACCGTCCTGTACAACGCCGACGCCGGCAGCGCCATCGCGGCCACCTGGTTTCTCTCCTACACCCAGCTTCCGCCGGATCCCTTCTACGACGGGAACCCCCTGTCGGGCGGATCCGTCTTCTTCGCGGACGGATCCCTGTCGCCCTATCCCAACCGGACCCTCGTCGGAGACATCAACGGCGACGGCATCGCCGATCTCGTCCACTACGGGTCGAAGGACGGCAGCACCCTCTTCCAGGGACGCGTCACCGGGACCGACGAATCCGGGCGCGGGAATCTCAGCGTGGAAAGTCCCCTGCCGGTCGGTTGGGACAAGAACTGGACGCCCTTCTGGGGATCCGTCATCGAACACGGATTCCTCGGCGACGTCACCGGCGACGGCATCGACGACGTCCTCGCGGTCGTTCCGGCCGATCACGATCCGAACCTGATGAAATGGCTGGCCGTCTACGCCACGACGAACGGATTGCGCTGGGCCAGCGCGGACAGCTGGGAGTTCGCCGGCACCATGAGCAGCACGCCCGTGGTCGGCGATTTCAACGGCGACGGATTCACCGACGTCGCCGAGGTGAAGACCAACGCCTGGTTCCTCGCCTACCTCACGCCGCCGGACGGGAGCGGCCTGCCCGTATGGACCGTCATCGAACGGATCGTCCAGGGACCGCTCGAGGGGCAGCCCGCCCGCGTGGCGACCCTCGTGGGCGACATCAACGGCGACGGGTTGGACGACGTCGTCGAGGTCGACGACCGCAGCGGAAACGGGTCCTGGGTCTGGGTGGCCCGGCTGACCGGTCCCGACGCCGAAGCCGATTCGGGCCTGGCCATCGGCGCGGGCGGCACGAGCTGGGCGACCCCCTTCGGCGAGGCCCCCGAAGGAATCACCGTGCAGATCCCCCTGCTGGCCGACCTGAACGGGGACGGGTTCGACGATCTCGTCGAATACCGCGAGTACCCGAACACCGATCCCGGCGTCGAAGCGGACGTCATCGGCCAGTGGCTCGTCGCCTTCACCGACCCCGACACCGGGGATCTGTTCAACTCCGTCTACAGCGACTCCGGCACCATCCTGCTGGCGGCCGACCAGGCCGGGAACCGTCCGATGGTCGGCAAGTTCACCCTGCCCGAGGAGACCGCCACCCTCCGCATCACGGGCATCGAGCGCACCGGCGCCGACACGGTCCGCCTGACGTGGGTCCCGCAGAATCCCCCGAACTACGGCGTCGATTCGGCGGAAGCCCCCGACGGTCCCTGGAACCCCATTCTGGGGCCGATCACGACCGCGGAGGCCGAGGTGTCCATTCCCGAAGGAACCGCCCGGGCGTTCTACCGGGTCTCCTGGGATTCCTCCGGCGAGGTCGTCCTGCTGCAGGAGGATTTCGAATCGGGAGCGAACGGCTGGAGCCGCAGCGCGATGCCGACCGACAACTGGGAACAGGGGATCCCGATCCCGTACGAGGCCGACGGATTGACCAACGGACCGCCGGCCGCACACAGCGGTCTGAACGTCTGGGCCACGGGCCTGGGCGAGGGCTACGCCCTGGGCGCCGTCGGTGGCAGCGTCGTGGCTTCCCTGCGTTCGCCGGACATCGATCTGACCGGCGTGAGCGCCGCTTCCTGGAGCGGCTGGTTCTGGATCGAGACGGAGGACAACTTCGACTTCGTCCACCTCCTGGTGGTGGACGCCGATACCGACACGGTTCTGGGCGAACTGCTCGAACTCACCGGGGAGTTCCCCTACTGGGAGGAACGCGCGGGAAGCCTGAACGCCTACGTAGGGAAACGGGTATACCTGCAGTTCAACCTCGAGAGCGACGATCTCGTGAACGACTACGGCTGGGCGATCGACGACATCCTCGTGACCTCGCCCTGAGCCGGGAAACGGTTCCTCGACCTGCGTGATCGCGAACCGGACCGGGACCGACGCCGGGAAGGAGAACCCGGCGGCGGGCCCCGGTCCGGGAGCGGCCCGGGGGGACCGGCGGGAGGACAGAACAATGAGAAAACGGATCCCGGTCCGGCTCCCGGCGGTGCTGGCCGCCATGCTCGCATGCGTTCCCGCGACTGCGCGGTCGGCCCAGGACCTCGTTCTCGCCTTCGACGGCCCGGCCGCCGGCGATACGCCGACCCTCTTTCATCTCGATCTTGACGCCGCCCTCGCCCAGCCCGGATCCGGCCTGACCGGCCTGTTCAACTACGGGGGGCTGGTGACCCAGTTCGACGCGATCGACGCGCTGCCGAACGGGAACGTCGTCTTCGGCGCCGGGGCGGACGTGACCGCCCTGGGCGGTGGAACGAACGACGATTTCCTGGTGCACCTGGAGGTGGAGACCGCCCTGGCCGCGTTCGACGACGGCATGGGCGTGCTGATCTCCTACGGCGGGCCGGAGGTCGTTCAGGCGGTTCGCGCCCTGTCCGACGGATCGGTGGTCGCCGGGTGCACCTACGGAGGCGGTCTCCTGTCCCACATCGATCCGGAAGGCACCCGCTTCGATCTCATCGGGGGCGCCGGCTCGTTCGTCGATATTGTCGAAACCTCTCCCGGTCACATCGTCTGGGCCGCCAACAGCGATTTCGGATCCGGAATGGAAGGGCACCTGCGCCATACCGACCTGGCCGCGGCCCTCGCCGAACCCCAGGGCAGCGGCGTCGGCACGACGGAACTGCTCGGCGGATTCGGAGAGATCTTCGCCCTGGACGAGACCGGCTCGGGCGCCCTCTACTCCTCGTCTTCCTTCGCGGAGGGCCTGCTTACCTTCTTCACCGCCGGCGCCTTCGCCCGCAGCGACCTCGGCGGCGGGCTGGCGCCGAACGGGGACCCGATGGCCCCCCTGGAGGCCCTCGCCAACGGGAACGTCATGGTCGCCATCGGCCCGATCCCGCCCGGATTGCCCGACGGTTCGCTCCTGAGCTACGACGCGGCCGGGACCCAGCTCGCCCCCCATTCGAAGTTCTCGGTCGGTGAGGTGACCCGCCTGATCGAGCTGGCCGACGGCAACGCGGTCTACGCCCTGCGGGAACCGTCCCATCCGCAGGACGAGGTTCTCGTGCATCTCGACACCGCCGCCGGAACGGAGACCCACATCCTGACCGAGGCCGAAAGCGAGATCCTGGAGATGGTTCCCCTGGCGGACGGCAACTTCGTCTTCGCCTCGACCGCCGCCGGCGGCAACCTCTCCCACGTCGACGTGCCCCGGGTCTTCACCGATCCGGCCGGCGCCCGCACGACGCTGGCCGTGAACCTCGGCGACGTCCAGGCGCTGGTCGCCCTGCCGATCCCGCCGGCGCCGGCAGCCCCCGCCTTCGTCTCGATCGATCGCACGGGCCCCGGATCGGTGCGCCTGGCCTGGGAATCCCGGGATCCGCCCGTCTACACCGTGGAAAGCGCGGACAACCCCGAAGGCCCGTGGTCGCACCTGGCCGGTCCGCTGAACGACGCGGAATACGAGGACGCCGCGGCCGCCGGACCCGGACGGTTCTACCGCGTTTCCTGGGACGAAAATGCCGCGACGATCCTCTTCGAAGACGATTTCGAATCGGGTCCGGGTGATTGGTCCCCCGGGACGGAACCGACCGACAACTGGGAACTCGGAGTCCCCGTTCCCTACGAGGAAGGGGGAACCACGAACGGCCCGTCCGCCGCCGTCAGCGGTTCCCACGTCTGGGCGACCGGCCTCGGCGAACCCTACGCCACGGGCGATCCCGCCGGCAGCGTCGTGGCTTCCCTGCGTTCGCCCGTCATCGATCTGACCGGGGTCACCGAGGCCACCCTCAGCTTTCAGTCGTGGATCGAGGTCGAGGAGAACTTCGACTTCGCCCGGCTCGAGATCGTCGACGCCGATACGGAAGAGAACTTGGGACGCGCCCTGGATCGCACGGGCGAGTCGATCCCGTGGTACGAGGAGATCGTGGACCTGGCGCCCTACGCCGGCCGGCGGATCCGGCTTGTCTTCGATGTGTCAAGCGACGACCTGATCCCGGTTTACGGTTGGGCCGTCGACGACGTCCTCGTCACGTCCCCATGAGAGCTCCTC
>CAYNBQ010000021.1:0-45958 GCA_964395275.1 uncultured Verrucomicrobiota bacterium | reverse complement strand
TTTCTCTTTCGGACAGCGGGGCCCGGCTGGCAATGCGCCTTCCTTCCGGAAGGTTGCCCATGCTTGACATCAGGCGCAACGCCACGCAGCGTAAGCGGCGGAATCGCGGCCCCGGCCCGGAAGGGTCGTTCAGACCTCCAGGATGAAGGAAAGAACGAAAAGATGAGCAGCGTTGCGCGTATGTCCGCCGCCGCCGGATACGATCCATCGAGATACGCGGTGGATCTTCGCGAATATCCGTCGATCGTCACCGAGACCGTTCCCGGACCGAAGAGCCGGGAGTTGCACGAACGCGCCAACCGCCACATCCGGGGTCTCTCGGGACAGGTACGTCTTTTCCCGGTGGTCTTCGAGAGCGGCCGAGGATGTACGTTGCAGGATGTCGACGGCAACCGGTACATCGATTTCTCGAGCGGGATCTACGTCACCAACCTCGGCCATTGTCATCCGAAGGTTTCCGAGGCGGTGGCGCGGCAGGCGCGCACCCTGATGAACGCCCATGACTTCACGACCGAGATCAAGGTGAGGCTTCTCGACAAGCTGGCGGCGGTTCTTCCGGGGGATCTGACGGGGATCCAGTTCTACGACAGCGGGACGACGGCGGTGGAGGCCGGTCTTCGAACGTGCCGGGCGGCGACGGGGAAACACGAGTTCGTGAGCTGTTTCATGGATTTCCACGGGAAATCGGGACACTCGGTCAGTCTCGCCCGGATGAACCGGTTCTACGGGCCGACGCGATCCCCCGGATTCTACATGGTTCCCCGCCCGGACACCTATCGACCTCTGTGGACGAGATCCGACGGTTCCCTCGATACGGAACGGTACCTGGAGTTCTACGACACCTTTCTTCGGGAGGCGACGACCGGGCAGGTGGCGGCCTTCGTCCTCGAACCGATCCAGGGGTGGGGCGGAACCATCATGCCGCCGGACGATTTCTTCCCGAGGCTGAAGCGGTTCTGCGAGGAGCGCGAGATCCTGCTGATGATCGACGAGGTGCTTACCGGGATGGGACGCACGGGCAAGTGGCTTTGCATGGAGCACTGGGACGTCGTGCCGGACGTCGTGACGCTCGGGAAGGGCTTCGGCAACGGGTTCCCCGTCACGGCCATGGTGGTTCGCGAACCGTACTCCCAGGCGGTCGACAAGATCAGCGCCTCGACCAGCTACGGGGGCAATCCGGTTGCCTGCGCCGCGGCGCTGGCCTGCATCGAGGTGATCGAGGAAGAGGGGCTGAACGAGCATGCCCTCGAACTGGAGAAACTCTTCCGCAATCGCATGAAGGATTGGCCGGAGAAGTTCGCCATCGTCGGGGATTGCCGGGTGAAGGGATGCCTGATGGGGGTCGAACTGGTGAAGGACATGGAGACGAAGGAGCCGTTCGACGAGGCGGGCAGACGCGTCTATCAGAAGGCCTTCTCGAAGGGATTGGCCTGGATCCCGGCAGGTCACATCCTGAGAATGAGTCCTCCGATCGTCATGCCCGAGGACGTTGCTCACGCCGCCATGGACATCATCGAGGAATCGATCGCGGAAGTGCAGAAGGACCTCGGATATTGAGCGTGGCGAACCCGGTTCGCAGGGCACGGCCGGGTGAAACATGTTCAAGGCCGACCGCATTGCGTCCATCCTCCGGCGAGGCGCGGCATTCCTTCCGTCGGCCGTCGGCCCCGGGAGGAGCGGCGGAATCGAAAGGGGGTTCCCGTGGACGAGTTGAACAAGGGACAGGCGTTCTCATTGACCGGCCCGGCGCGAGCGGAAGCCCTCGACGCTTTCCGGCGTCGGATGGAGGAATGGGGCGTGGCCCTTCCGCCCGCCGAGCCGCTGGTCTGGGATTTCGGCCTCGGGCGGTTTTCGACGGTGGGTTTGATCGAATCGTGGATCGCGAACGAGGCGGGACCCGGGTATTGCGGGAAGTACCTCTTCGTCTTCGACGGACAGACCTGTCCGTCGCACCGGCATCGCAGGAAACACGAGACCTTCTTCGTGGTACGCGGACGGGTTCGAATGATTCTCGACGGCGAGGAGATGATTCTCGATCCGGGCGACGTTCTTCCGGTCGATCCCGGTCGACTCCACAGCTTCACCGGGATCGGGCCCGCGTTGCTTCTCGAGCTGAGCACCCCCTGCGAAATCGACGACAACGTCTTCGAGGACGAACGGATTCCGATCGGTCGCAATGCGGGCGGCGGACGGTCGTGACGGGGGGCGGCGATGACTCTCCTGGCGGGTGCGGCGGTACGCGAGATTACGCCCGAAGGCGATGTCGCCCTCTACGGCTATCCCCGCGTGGAACGGCGGTCGACCGGCGTTCACGATCCTCTCCGCGCCTCGGCGATCTACCTGGAAACCGAGGCCTGCGGGGGCGTTCTGCTGGCGTCCCTCGATCTTCTGTTTCTGGACACCCCCACCGCCCGCAGAATACAGCGCAGCGTCGCCGATCGTCTCGGTTTGCCGGAAACCCGGGTCTTCATCAGCTGCACGCACACGCATTCGGGACCGGTCACGACGCGTCTTCTTTCCTGGAGGGATGATCCGACCCTTCCCGATCCGGATCCCGCCTACCTCGATTTCGTCGAACGCAGAACGCTGGAAACCGCGGCGGCGGCGCGGAAAAACGTGCGGCCCGCGGAATCGGCATGGACGTCGGCGGACGCCCGCGGCGTCGGCGGCAATCGCCGTGATCCCGCCGGTGTGACGGATCCGGAATGCGGGGTTCTGGCGGTAAGGACGCGCGGGGACGCGGGAAGCGAAGCTTCGTTTCTGGCGGTTTCCATGATCTACGGCATGCATCCGACGGTGTTGCACGAGGATTCGACCCTCATTTCGGCGGATTTCCCGCACTTCGCGCGCGAATTCGTACGCGCATCCCTGCCGGGGAGACCGGTGGTGTCGTACCACACCGGGCCCTGCGGCGATCAGAGCCCGCGGCATTTCGTCGAGGCCCAGACCTTCGAAGAGGCCCGGCGTCTCGGTCGTCTCCTGGGGGAATCGGTATGGGACGCCGTCCGCAGGATCCCGGCGGACGCCTGGGCGTCCGAGCCGATCCTCGCCGCATCCGTCGAGCGGCTGGATCTGCCTCGTCGAAGGATTCCCTCCCCGGAGGACGCCGAAGGAATTCTCGAGAGCGTCCGCAGAGACTACGAACGGCTCCGGCGATCCGGATCGTCCCGCGCGGAGGTTCGTACGGCCGAATGCGCGGTCTTCGGGGCGGAGAGCGCCGCAACCCTGGCGCGGGCACAGGCGCAGGGGGCCGTTTCCGAGGTTCTCGACACGATTCTTCCCGCGGGAGTCCAGGTTCTGCGGATCGGGGATACGTGCCTGGCGGGTCTTCCCGGGGAGATCTTCGCCGCCTACGGGCTCGACATCCGGACGCACGTTCCCTGCCGAACCTTCGTGGCGACCCTGGTCAACGGCGAGCTGCAGGGATACATCGTCACCCCGGAAGCCGCCGCGGAGGGCGGCTACGAGGCCGCGAACAGCCTCCTGGCGCCGGAGGCCGGGGATCGGCTCGCGGCGTCCGCGATTCGCCAGATCGTGAACCTCGTCGGATCCGGGAGAGAAGGAGCGAAGGGATGAAGGAATACCGCGTGGGCATGATCGGATTCGGGTTCATCGGCAAGGTGCATGCGTACGGGTACCGCAATCTGGCGTTCCACTACCGGCCGGTCCCGTTGAAGGCGCGGATCACGCATGTCTGTACGAGCCGGCCAGAGACGGCCGAAGAGGGATGCCGACTCGTCGGCGCCGAGCATGCGACAACCGACTACCGGCGGATCACCGAGAACCCGGAGATCGACATCGTCCATGTCTGCACGCCGAACCATCTGCATCGGGACGCCCTCCTGTCCGCGATCGCGCACGGCAAGCACATCTACTGCGAGAAACCGCTGACGGCGACCCTGCCGGAAGCGGAGGAGATCGGCCGGGCCCTGACCGGCTACCGCGGCACGGCCCAGATGGTTCTGCAGAACCGTTTCTTCCCGGCGACGATGCGCGCCCGGCAACTCGTTCGGCAGGGCGCACTGGGCGAGATCCTCGAGTACCGCTGCGCGTACCTGCATTCGGGCAGCGCGGATCCGAGGGCCCCGTTGAAGTGGAAACTCTCGGCGGAGGCCGGGGGGGGTGTCATCGCCGATCTCGGATCGCACGCGTTCGACCTGGTGGATTTCCTGGTCGGCGAATTCGAGGAGGTCCAGGCCGCGGTTCGAATCGCCTACCCGGAGCGGCCCGCGGCGCATGATCCGTCGCGGACGGTGCGGGTCCAGGCCGAGGATTGCGTGATGATCCTGGCGCGCATGAAGAACGGCGCGCTCGGCCACATCGAAGCGACGAAGATCGCGACGGGCGCCGAAGACGAATTGCGACTGGAGATTCACGGTTCGCGCGGCGCGCTGCGGTTCAACGGAATGGATCCGCATCATCTGGAGTTCTACGACCGCACGGCGCCGGCGGCTCCGATCGGCGGGACGCGGGGTTGGATCCGGATCGACACGGGACAGCGGTATCCGGAGCCCGCAAACGGTTTCCCGACCCCGAAAGCCGCCATCGGCTGGATTCGGTCGCACATGGCCTGTCTCGCGCACTTTCTCCGGGCCGTCGCGGACGGCGAGCCGGGCGATCCCGGGCTGGATCAGGGAATCGCGGTCCAGCGGGTGATGGACGCCTGTCGGCGCGCCGCGGACCGGGGCGGATGGGTCCGCGTCTGAGGGGGGGATCGGCAGATGATCCTCGCCGTCGACCTGGGCTCGTCTTCCTTCAAGGCGGCCGTTTTCGACGGGCGCCTCCGGGCGCATGGGCGCGGGACGGCCGAGCTCGAGTACCGTTTCGGAGAACCCGGGATCGTCGAACTGCCGGTCGACCGCGTGTTGAATGCGTTCCGAAACGCCGTCGGTCGGGCGTTGGCGGATTGGGACGGCGCTCGGGGCAAACCCGATGCGGTCGTCCTGACGAGCCAGGCCCAGACCTTCTGCGTGGTTTCCGCGGGCGGGGAAGCCCGGATCCCGTTTCTTTCCTGGATGGATTCGCGTCCTCCGCCGGGCCTTGTGGATCTTGCCGATTTCGGGCTTCACACGGGGGTCGCCGAGTGTCTTCCGATCCTCCTTGTCTCGAAGTTGAAGTACCTGCAGGCAAGCCGGCAAGAGGGGTTCGTACGGCCGGGCGACGCCGTCGCGCCGTTGCCGACCTTCCTGGCGTGGAAGATGACCGGGCGCTCGGCGATCGACGTGAACCTGGCGGCCATGACCGGGCTGTATTCGCTGGTACGGAACGCATGGTGGCGGCCGGCCCTGGATCTCTGCGGGATCGACGAATCGAATCTGCCGGAAGTCGTCCCGCTGGGCCACGTCCTCGGATCGACAACGCGCCACGCGACTGACCTGGGACTTCCCGCAGGGGTTCCGGTCGTTCTGGCGGGCAACGATCAGACCGCGGGCGCCTGGGGCGCGGAACTCGACCGGACGGGCGCCGTTCTCCTCACGCTTGGAACCGCCCAGGTCGCCTACGTTTGCCTTCCCGGGCTTCCGGCGCCCGCCGCGGGAACGATGCGCGGACCGTACGGCCGGAACCTCTTCTACCGGCTGGCGGCCGACGAGTGCGGCGGCACGACGATCCGTCACGTCCTGGAGGCCGGGCCCGGGTGGTGGACGGACGAGGAGGATTTCATGGCATCCGCGGCATCGGCCCCGCCGGGGTGCCACGGTCTGGTGTTCGAGGCGGATCCCCGTACGGGCGGAGGGACCTGGGGATCCGCCGGGACGAAGGGGGCTCGATCCGACCACGCGCGGGCCGTTCTGGAATGTCTGGCCCGAAGGCTCCGGGAGAGGATCGGACGACTCGATGTCGACATCCGCGAGCGGCCGGTGTTCGTCGCCGGGGGAGGAACGCGTTCCCGCCCCTGGGTGGAGATCCTCTCGGTGATTCTCGAGGTCGATCTCGTGCCGGTCGAGGTCTCGCCGTTGGAGGGGGCCGCGCGGATCGCCTTCGAATCGGCGGCGATCTGAACCGCGGACGAGGCGGCATCGGGCAAGGCGAATGGGGTGGACGGATCGCACCGAAATCGGCGAAGAACGGGGGGGTGAAGGAGGAAGGAACGACAGGCATGGTTCCCGACGGGCAATCCGGGCTTCGGCCGGCCGCCGCCGCCGCTCCGCGCCGGGCGCTCCCGGCGCTTCTGGCGGTGACGCTGCTCGTCCTCCTTCCGGGGAACGACGTCATCCCTCTGATCGACCGCGACGAACCCCGATTCGCCCAGGCCGCCCGCGAGATGATCGAAGCCGACGACTGGGTGATTCCCTACTTCAACGGAGGGTACCGGTTCGACAAGCCCCCCTTGATCTACTGGATGATGCGGGGGTCGTACGCGGTGTTCGGAATCAACGAGTGGAGCGCCCGGTTCCCCTCCGTGCTCACCACCCTGTTGCTCGTCTGGCTGGTCTACGGCATGGGCCGGCGATGGTTCACGGAATCCGTCGGGTTCGCCTCCGCGTTCGGTCTGGCGACCTCGATGCAGATCCTGATCCACGGCCGGAGCGCGGTGGCCGACATGCCGATGATCCTCTTCGTGACGTTGTCCCAGTACGCCCTTTTCGAGATGTTGCGGGACACCGGCACCGCGGCGGACGGCGAAAGGGAGAAGCGGCGGAACTTCTTTTCGGATCGACGGTCGAGACGGCTCTTTCTCCTGCTCTATGGATCGATAGGAGCCGGGTTCCTGGCGAAGGGACCCGTCGCATTCGCGGTGCCGGCGCTGATGCTCCTTGCCTACCGTTTCGTTTTTCTGCGCCGTCGTCTTCCCCGGCGCCATCGGAAGAATCGCGATGCGGCCCAGAGCGCGGAGACCGTCAGGAGGGTGCCCCGGGGGTAGTCTCCCCATCGACTGAAGGTCTTCGTCAGCCGCTGGGTCGGTTCGTTCAGGTTCGACCGGACGATTGCGAGCCATCGGTGGTCCCAGCGCAGGAGCCAGAGCGTTCCGGCAATCATGCACGCGACACCGGCAAGAAGAATCCATCGACGGCGCGCCGCGGCGCCCCGGGCCAGGCGAAGAAGTCCGCGCAGTTCGATTGTCCAGGAATCCGGCATCGAGGCCTTTCATCCCCCGTTCGTTCCGCCTCCGTGTTCATGGGGGACGGAGGCGAGAATAGGACGTGTTCCGGATCCGAGGTACTGAATTTTTCCTGACGATGAATTCAGCAAAGGCGCCCTTCATCGGGACGCGGCGCCGTCCCTCCGGTTCAGGGCGCGCAGGAAGCGGTCGATGCCGATCTGGCAGAAGGCCGTCGATTCCGGGTACATGTCCTGTTTGAGCTGGTCCTCCACGCCGTCCCCGTCGGTGTCTTCGACCCAGTTGTAGACGCCCCCGGTCTCGTTCAGGATCCGGACGTGCCAGGGGTTTTCTCCGCAGAGGTAGCGGATCATCGCCTCGGCGCGTTCCCGGTAACGGGCGTTCCCGGTCAGGTCGTACAAGGAGGCGTAGGCCTGGATCCAGTGGCCGGTGATGTAGAAGAAGATGAACTTCCGTCCCGGATCATCCTCTCTCCAGTCCCACAGGAAGGTCATTCGATCCGGTTCGAGTCTTCTGGAGCCGAAATGGATCACGGGCCCCGGGTTTTCGGATGGATCGACCTTGACGTTCAGCCAGGCGTCCGCGGCCTTCAGGGCCGCTCCTTTCCAGGCGGATGCGCGAGGATGATCCGGAAACCGCATGGCGCCTTCGGCCAGGGCGCAGATCACCATCGGATCCTTGTTGGCGTACTTCTGCCATTGACCGTAGGGCTTCATCAATTCGACGAGGGCGTCGAGCCCGTCGAGGGTCAGTTCATGCAGGGTCGCTCGTCGTTTCCCGTCGGCGGCGATCTCCATGTCGGGATCGACCTCCTCGGCGGCGAGCATTCCGAGCAGGAGGTAGCCCATCTCCCCCGCGTCGTACCAGTAGGTCTTTCCCGACGGCGTCTCTTTCGCGTAGCCGTGTTCGAGGGCGTCGAAGAGGCAGAAGCGCAATCCCAGGGCCATCGTCCGGCGCAGTTCCCGGCCGAGTTCGCCGTCGGGATAACGGCGCAACCCCTCGCCGATCCCCCAGAGGGAGCGCGCGTTGAAGACGCCGCCGAAGAGGTAATCGACCCGTCCCGGGCGGTAGAACCAGCCGTTGCCCTCCGACATGAACGTTCCGTTCTCGAACATTCCGTAGCGGAAGGCCCCCGCGGTGTAGACGTGCCGCCGTCCCTCGGAATCGGGCCGGGAAAAATTCGTATTGTCGCGGTGTTGCATGGCCATGAGGTTGCGCAGCCCCTCGCGGCAGATGGCGTCGAGGTTGTCGTCGAGGGCCTCGGGCAGATCCCGGCGCAGGAGGTAGAGGATCAGGGTGTCGCAGAAATCGTTGGAAAAGGCGTACGGAACGTAATTCGACGGATCGCGGTTCCGGTCGTTTCCGTCGATGGGGTTGTCGTTGGAGGAGTTGAACCAGGTGTTCCAGACCGATTGCCAGAAGGTGCGGGCCACGCGGTGCCCGAGGGGCGTCGACCAGTCGCGGTCGCGATGGTCGAACTCGTAGAGGGCCAGACTGTTCTTGAAGAAGCGCAGGTCGTCCTCGCGCTCGAGGTCGAAATCGGGCCGGCCGATTCCGATCAGGGCCGCCGCGCGGCTGTGCATGTAGAGGTCGACCAGGGACCGGATCACGGGCCATTCCCGGCAGTTGCGATCGGTCCTGCCGGCGGCGTCGAGAAGGTCGCAGGTAAAGGCCGAAGGAAACTCCGGGAGGTGTCCGGAGGCCGAGTCCCGCAGGATGATCGTCGATTCCGCGCGGAAACCGGCTCCCGGCCCGTCGCCGCCGGCGGGTTCCACGTCGAGAAAGCAGACCCCGGCCGCCGGCGGCGGGGCCCCGGGGAAGTCCTCGGGATAACGGCAGGCGAACCTTCCCCCGCGGACGGCCGTCTGCGTGGAGAAGCGGCGTCCGTCGGGCAGGGTGATCCGGATCCGCAGGCGATCCGGACCGTTCGGGGCGACGTCGCCCGAAATCGGGATGGATCCCCGCGCGACGTCGCGGATGGGCGAAGGCAGGAGGGGTTCCCGGAGACGGAAGGGAATCTCGGACGGCAGGTTCGAAGGTCCTCCCTGCGCGATCGGCGGGATCGACGCCAGCAGGAGGGCGGTCGCAGCCAGGACGTTTCGCCGTATCATGTTCGTGATCTCCCCCGAAGCGTTTCTGCGCGGAAATCGTGCCGGCCGGAACTTCCGCATGGCCCGCGGGAGGAAAGCTCCGCTATCCTGCCGCGGTTCCGGAGGCGCGGCCCGGGCGGCGGACGTAGAAATAGCATGGCCGGGCGGAGAAAACCGCCTCCTATCCCGGATCCGGAGGAGGAATCTCCCCCGGGGGATGCGGAAGACCCGATCGTGGAAGAGATCCGAATCGAACCGGAGCTGAGGCGTCGATGCCCGGCGCTCCGCCTGGGGATCCTGGCCGCCCGCGTGAAGAACGGGCCTGCGGATCCCGTCCTGGAGGATGCGCTCGCGGCCGCCGAACGGGAGATCGCCTCGTCGATCGCGATCGACGGGGTGAAGGCCCATCCGGCGATCCGGGCCGCCCGCGAGGCGTACAAGGCGTGCGGGAAGGATCCCAACCGGTATCGTCCGTCGGCCGAGGCGCTTCGCCGGCGCGTCGTTCGAGGGAAAGGGCTTTACAGGGCGGGCAGGCTGGTGGACCTGGTGAATCTGCTTTCGCTGCGAAGCGGGTTTTCCATCGGGGCCTTCGACGCCGACCGGATCGAGGAATCGATTTCCCTGGGCATCGGCCGCGAAGGGGAGGCGTACCGGGCCATCGGCAGGGGGGACCTGAACATCGCGGGTCTGCCGGTGCTGCGGGACGGCGCGGGGGCGTTCGGCACGCCGACGAGCGATCACGAACGCACCCGTCTCAGGGAAGACACGCGGCGGATGCTGATGGTCGTCTACGGGTTCGGCGGACCGGGAGGCGTATCGGAGACCCTGCAAGAGGCGAAGGAACTCCTCCTGCGCCACGCCGAGGCCGGGGAAATCGAGACGCAAGGGCCGGGGTGAGACGCCGGAGGACGCCGGCGGGGGAATCTGGATCCGCGCGCCGCGCCCGTGTTACGTTTCTGCGGGTCGGAGCCTTCATGGGGAACATCGATCGATGAGAAGCCGAAATCCTTCCTCGCCGCCGCGGTTCCTGATTCTCTTTCTTGTCCTGTTCCCCGTTGCCGGGGCCCTGTCGCAGGGGGAACCCCTCCGCGTGCGGCGCGACTTCTTCGGGATGCACAATCTCAAGGACGGCGGCGTGGAATACCGGACCGGTTTCGACTGGACGAAGCATCTGGTGGGCCCGGGATTCGTCTTCGACTGGGCCAACGGGGACGTCGTGTGGATCGAGGAGGCCATGGACCGGGGGCTGATCCCGTGTATCCGGGTCCAGGAAGGCTCGGGCGGGGACACGCCGGACCCGGGGTTCGCGGGGAACGTGGCCTCGACGATCACCGACTGGAAACTCCATCAGCGGCCCGATTACGCGGATCGCTACGTCTATCTGCAGCTCTGGAACGAACCGAGCGATCCGCGCGACTACGTGCCGTACGACGTGTTCGCCGATTACATGGTGCAGGCGTATGCGAACGTGAAGAACGCGGAATCGGCCGCGGCGGCGATCGATCCCGACATCGCCGGCACCCTCCTGGTGATGACGCCCGGGCAGAACAACCCGAGCTGGTGGACCGACGCGCTCAACCACAATCCGAACGCGGCGTTCGCCTTCGACGTCTGGGCGACGCATCCTTATCCCGAATCGTATCCGCCGCACTACAACTGGCACAACGGGACGCCCTTCTTCACGCGGCACAAGACGATCGACAGCTACCTGCTGGATCTGGACGTCTTCGCGCAGTTCGGCCGCCGGGGATTCCCCGTGATGATCACGGAAACGGCGTACGGGGATCACCTCGGGATTTCCTACGAAGGCTATCCGAAGACGACCCGGGCCATGGCGGCCGACTACAACGTCGCGGCCTTCGGAGATTTCTGGTACCGATGGCCGGAGATCGTCGCGGTACATCCCTTCCTGTTGAACAATCTTTCCTGGCGCGCCTTCGAATGGGCCGAGGGGGGAAGCTCCGTCGACACGAACGGGGACGGGGTCCTGGAGCCGGCGAACCCCTTTCCGCAGTACACGGACGTGAGGGATCTGCGCGTTTCGCTGGAGGCCGGGGGGAAACTCGCGCCGGCCCGGCTCGGTCCCTACCGGGGGCCGGTGGGAATCCTGCAGGGAACGGTCACCCGGTCGGACACCGGCGATCCGGTTCCCTATGCGAACGTCCATACCGACGGCTTCGAGTTCGGGGGACCGACGCTCTTCGACGGGATGTACGTGGTTCGCGGCGTGCCGGTGGGGACCTACACGCTGACGGTGGAGAAGCAGGGATACGTGACCGCTTCCAGGCAGGTGACGGTTTCGTCCGGAACGACGACGACGGCCGATTTCGCGCTGACGTATTCCGGGAAGACGCCACGGGGATTCTATTTCGAAGATTGCGTGCCCGGTTCGTACTGCTCGGGCGGCTGCGACGGATGCGATCTCTACGGTCCCTTTCTCGGGCAGACCTTCCGCACGCCGTCCGACGTGGGATTCATCACCTTCGCGGCGGCCAAGCCGAACGTCGGAGACCTGACCCTGCGTTTCACCATCATCGACGGGGACAATCCGGACGGACCCGTCGTGGGAGAGATCACGAGCTATTATCTCGAACCCGAATTCGGGGGCGAGATGATCGGAGGCGAGGCGCCGGGCGACGGAATCCCGGTGCAGCCGGATCACGTCTACTTTCTGAAGGTGGAGCGGACGGACGGGCAGGGGCTCTACTGTTATGCGAGCGGATCGAACCCCTATGCGGACGGGATCGCATGGGTCGGGAACACTCCGCACGGGGAGTGGGACCTCTACGGCACGATCCGCGGCGCCACCCCCGCGGTGGTGACGGCGACGGGGGACATCGCGGGCCGGGTGGAGAACGAGGCCGGGGAACCGATCGACGGGGCGGCGGTCTCGACGGATCCCGGCGGATACGCGACCTCGACGGCCTCGGACGGCAGTTACACCCTGGCGGACGTGCCCGTGGGCAGTTACGCGGTGACCGCTTCGGCGAGCGGCTATGCGAGCTCTACGCGGAACGGGGTGTCCGTGATCGACGGCGCCGTGGCGACGGTCGATTTCACGCTGGAAGACGCGCCCTCGACCGGCTCCGTCGAAGGGTGGGTTCGGGATCCTTCGGGAGGCGCGATCTCCGGGGCCCTGGTGCGGGCGTTGCCTTCGTCGGCCACGGCCACGACGGATGCCTCGGGCAACTATCGGATCACGGGGCTGGCGCCGGACACGTACACCGTGCGGGCCTCGAAGACCGGGTACGTCACCGCCCAGGCGACGGGCGTGGTGGTGGAAGCGGGATCGACCGCCACGGCGAATCTCACGCTGTCCCCCGAGGCGCCGTTCGGCGGGATCCGCAACGGCGATTTCGAGGGCGGGTTCCACGACGATCCGGACCCGGACCACAGCGTGGGCGATTCCTGGACGCGGTTTCACATCGGTGCGGCCACCAGCAAATCGGGCGGGGACTACGGCGTCTATCGATCGGAGCATTGGAGCCAGGTCTTCTACGAAGCGAACTGGACGGCGGGCCTCCGGCAGCAGGCGGACGACGCGCGGATCGGTCACGGCTACCGGGGCAGCGTCTGGGTCCGGGGATCGAGTTCCGACGTGCGATTCCGCGTGGGAATCGATCCGACGGGGGGGACGGATCCGCAGGCCGCCTCGGTCGTCTGGAGCGACGAGGCGGGCCCGGGGGATGTCTGGAGCCGGATTGAGTGCGAAACCGTCGCCGAATCCGGCACGATCACCCTCTTCCTGCAGGCGCGGAATCCGATGGGATGGAATCTGAACGCCTGGTTCGACGATGCGGCCCTCGAGGACCGGGGACCGGCGGCCCTGCCCGGAGGCGTTCTGTCGGCCTACTGAGGCGGAATCCGGCGGATCCGGGCGATTTCCTCTTGCCGGAGCACTCGGTTCTGGTGTACGAAGAAGGGGTAACGTAACCGCACCTGCGTGGTCTGGTTCCGGCATTGTCGAATTCCGGGGGGCGGCGAACGTTCCGTGGCTCGAGACGGTCACGGGTGCCATGCGTGCGGAGATGGGACCCGGGATGACGGATCCAGGCTATCGGGATATCAGCGACGCCGGAACGGCGTTCGGCGAGGCGAACTTCCGCGAGGAGGTCGCGCGGCGGGCGGATCTTCTCTGTTCCCTGCTGGAAGAGGGTGCGTGCGCCGAGTTCGAAGAGGCCTTCGGGATCCCGCTGCACGTTGCGAAGATCGATCCCCGACGGGGACCCGCGGCGCTGACCCCGATGGGCAGGACGGATTTCTGCCTGAAGTTGCGCGACGATCCGGGGCAAGTCGACATCTGTTCCAAGGTGGAGCGGTGCCAGCTGGCTCGGGCCCTGGCCTCGGGAATGTATGCGCACACGTTCACCTGCCCGCACGGCATCTCGAATTGCTGGTTGCCCCTGATGGTGGGGGGACGGCCGGTCGCCGTGGTCTTCTTCCAGTTCTGCGGGCCGGACGGGGTTCGCCCCCTCTTTCCCGGCGAAGACGCCCCGGCCGATGAGCCGGCAAGCGCGATCCCGCACTGGGACGGCCGGCAGAGAAGGGCGGCCTCGGGATTCCTGGATTCCCTGGTGCACGGGATCGTCGACGGCATCGGGGCGAACGATCCGGCGGAAGGCGCTGATTCGCAGAATACCCCAGGGACGCGCGCGCCCGACGGGGATGCGGGCCGGGCGTCCCCTCTCGGCGAACGGGACCTGGTTCGGGCGGTTCTCGCCGCCGTGGAGAAAGAGTATCGGAACCCCCTGACCGTGCAGATCCTTGCGAAACGATTCGGCGTAGGTTGCCTGGAACTCTCCATGGCGTTCGCCCGGGCGCGGAAGATTTCCTTCGCCCGGTATCTGACGGAGTTCCGGGTCCGAAAGGCCCGGGAGATCCTGAGCGAGGATCCGGGGATTCCCCTGGAACGGCTGGCTGCGGAGATCGGCTGGGGCGACGCCGCCTCCCTCGTCCGGGCCTTCGTCCGGGTCACCGGCCGCCCGCCGCCCGGGGCGCGGGAAGAGCAAGGGGATTCCCCGCAGGACGGCGTCCGGGATTCCCGCGGAGGATGATCCGCCCGATCCGCGGGCGGAAGAGCGACGGGGGACCCCGTCCGTCGCTGAGACGTGGTTTTCCGTCGGACGACGACGTACGATAGCGGTGCCGTGCGAATCCTCTTCCTCTCCCCTCAACCCTTTTTTCGGGCGCGCGGTACGCCCTTCAACGTTCGGGCCCTGACGCGGGTGCTGTGCGAGGCGGGTCATGAAGTCGATCTCCTCGTCTACCCGTACGGGGAGGACGTGGAGTGTCCCGGCCTCCGCCTGCTGCGGATCTGGAGACCGCCGGGGATCCGGGACGTGAAGATCGGGCCGTCGGCGGCCAAGATCCCGCTGGACGCCGTGATGGCGATGAGCGCGCTGCGGCTGACCCTGACCCGGCGGTACGACGTCGTCCACGCGGTCGAGGAGGCCGTGTTCATCGCCCGGGTTCTCCGGATTCTCCGCGGGATCCCGTACGTCTACGACATGGATTCGCATATCACGGATCAGCTCCGTTACTCGGGATTTCTGAAGGAAGGGCGCTTTCTCCGCTGGATCGAGAGGCGCGAAACGAACGTCGTCCGGAACGCGGAATGCGTGATCACCGTCTGCCGGGCCCTGACCGATGCGGCCCGCCGAATGGCCCCGGACGCCAGGATCTTCCAGATCGAGGATGCTCCCATCGACGAGGGCGACCCCTCCGAGTGTAAGGAGAAGGCGGAGATGCTGCGCCGGAACCTCGGGTTGGCCGGCCGCCGGATCGTGGTCTACACGGGGAACCTGGAGTCGTATCAGGGCATCGATCTGCTGGTAGGCGCGTTCGGGAAGGTGGCGAAGAAGCGTCCGGAGGCCGTTCTGCTGCTGGTGGGGGGAGAGGCGCAGGACGTGGAAACGGTGCGGGACGATGCCCGGCGCCTCGGGATCGGGGATCGCGTGATCCTCGCCGGGCGGAGACCGCCCGGAGAGATGGGGGCATACCTGGCATTGGCCGATTGCCTGGTTTCCCCGCGGAAGAGCGGAACGAACACGCCGCTGAAGATTTTCACCTACATGCGCTCGGGACGGCCGATCGTGGCCACGGATTCGCTCACGCACACCCAGGTGCTGGACGACAAGTGCGCCGTCCTCGTTCCGGGGAACGCGGAGGGGATCGCCGACGGCATCCTGCGCGTCCTGGAAGATCCGGTATCGGCCGGGATGCTGGCCGACAACGCCCGCCGGCGGGTGGAGACGCAATACAGTGCGGACGCCTTCCGCCGGCGCGTGATCGAGGCGTACGACTGGCTGGCCGCGCGGCTCGGGAAGGCCGGGGAGGGGATCAGTCCGCCGTGAGCCAAGTCCAGGCGCGGTAGAACGCAGGAGCGGCCGCGGCGGGCGGGACGTACCGGATCCATCGGTCGGCCCCCGCAAGATTCGTGTAGCCCTCCACCGGATCCCAGGGACCGGGCAACGCGCCGACGGCGCGCTCGAGACGGTAGAAACGCGCCATTCCCTCGTAGCCGGGACCCGAGGCCGATCGCCCGAACAGGGAGACGACGACGGCGGAATCCTCCCGCGCGATCCGGAGCGCGAACCGGTCGGCGGGATCCGAGGGATCCGTTCCGGCGACGTATTCGTCGCGATTGCCGGAGCCGTCGCGATCCCGGTCGTCTTCGGGACCGTATCCGGTGCCGCCGAGCTTCTCGTGCTCCCAGGCGTCGGGCATCCCATCGCCGTCGAGATCGAGCGTTCCGGGCGCGCGGACGGCGACTTCCGTCATGGCGTAGCGATGATTGGGATCCTCTCCCTCGCTCTGGATCCTCACCCCGGGACGATCGCCGAAACGGGGATTCAGGATCGCGATCCGGATGGAATAGGTTCCCTCGGCGACGCCTTCGACGGTGAAGGTCTCCTCGCAGGCGCGCGGGTCGCCGGGGAGGACCTCGCGCAGGTCGAAGTTCCAGGTCGTCTTCCAGACCGGTTCCCCGGTTCCGTCGCACAGGGCGATCTCCACGGGAAACTTCGCGTAACAGGGGGCGGATCCCGAGTTCGACAGGACGAGCCGGGATTCGAACGGAAGTCCCGGCTCGATCTCGTCCGGGGCCGTGAATTCTTCGATGTGGTAGTTGTAGCCGAGGGTTCGCTTGATCCGGATCATAACCGCTTCGTGGCCGGGTTTCTCGTGCGTGCCGGCCGGGCCGAGAAACGAGAAGTGGTAGTCGCGAAGAACGGTCAGAAGGTCCCCGGTGTCGTTCAGCCAGGACGCCTGCTGGGAAGCCAGGGGGCTTTCGCCGGAGATCGGGCTGACCTTCCAGTTGTCGGCCGCCGCGGTGTCCTCATGGCGGTAGCACCAGTCCAGGTTCCATTCGCCCGTGTCGTCGCACTCGGGAAATCCGTAAACGCACGGCGCCGTGAAGGAGGGGAAGAAGGCCTCGTAAAAGCCGAAATCCGTTCCCCCGGAATCCGTTCGCCGGGGATAGCGGTTCTGAAGGCGGGTCGTGTGGAAGGCGGCGCGGTAGGCGTCGCGGACGGCCTCCCGGGTGGCGGGCGTCGGGGCGTGGTCGTCGCACCCGGACTGGTGCCATTCCCCCCACAGGCCGAGAATGCCGAGGTAGATGGAGGTGATCCTCGGATCTCCGTCGTATCGATCGGCCAGGGCGGCGACCAGTTCGGTCATCTGCCGGATCATCTCGGGGTGGTTCCAGTCGGGAGTCCATCCCGGACCGTCGCCGTCGCAGCTCGAATACGTCCAGTAGGGAATGTTCAGCGGGGGTTCGATCAGGAAACGGGGGAAATCCCGATCCGGTTCGCCTCCTTCGTAGAATTCCGTGACGCCGCTTTCCTGTCCGTCGGGATAATCGGCGACCGGACAGAGCACGAAGGTGGCTTCCGGATGATCGTCGAGGATCGGGTCGAGATGGTTCCGTTCGAAGGTCTCCCATGCGAAGGTCTGGTCGGCGGGTTCGACTTCGCGCCAGGGCATGTAGACGTGGTAGATCGTGGCGCCGTAGTGATTTTCGGCCGGTCCGGCGGCGTAATCCGTTCCCCAGAGCATGAATCCCTTGTGGGGATTGTCGATGTCCAGCTCGGTCCTGGCGGGATGAACCGTCGCCGCCCCCAGGGGGAGGATCCATGCTGCGGCCGCCGCCGCGGCGAGTTCGGCGGCGCCCGGGATTCGATGCCCGCGACGGCGCGGGACACTGCGCAAACCGGCGGATGGCAGCACGGGAAATCCTCCGGAGATTCCCATCGCACGGTTCGCGGGGCGCGTCAAACCCGCGGCCCCGGGCCGGGGGTCGGCGTCGGGGGACGCCCCCTTTCCTTCGGCGCGCGGCCGGCCCCGCGGGGAGACGTCAGTCCCATGTCGACCCGATTCCCTCGAGAACCTTCCGCATGGCCGCGGCGGCGATCCGGAAGCGTTCGACGGCGTCCCTTCGAGCGAGGTCGGGGTTCCCGGACAGGTGCGGTTCGATCGTGAGGGGGTAATCGCGTCCCGTGGCGGCGGCGCGGGCGAGGACGGCCGCGACGTCGCCGTCGCCTTCGCCGGCCGGCATCACGACGCCGTCGCCGCGCCGGGCGTCCTTGAGATGGAAGGCGACGACCCGGGATTCGAGGGTCTCGTACGCCTCCCGGACGGACGGGATGCCGGCCTGGACGAAGTTGGCGAAATCGAAGACGCAGCGGAAGGAGTCCCGATCGATTTCCCGGTGGAGCAGCGCGCAGTTTTCCGGCGTTTCGCCGAAGATCCCCCGTTCGTTTTCGTGGTGGAGGACGATACCGGCGCGGGCCGCTTCTTCGCTCATCCATCCGCATCGTTCGACGACTTTCGCGCGCCATGGATCCCACGAGGATTCGCCTTCGGGCCGATAGAAGGAAAAGACGCGGACGGCGGGCGCTTCCAGGGCCGAGGCGATCT
Source organism: uncultured Verrucomicrobiota bacterium (assembly GCA_964395275.1). GTDB lineage: Bacteria > Verrucomicrobiota > CALLYA01 > CAYNBQ01 > CAYNBQ01 > CAYNBQ01. Next base: position 27,892 of record CAYNBQ010000021.1, on the reverse strand, counting down.
CCAGGCAGCGTCGGAAAGAGGCGCGGAACGCCTCCTCGTCTTCGTTGATGCGCGTCTTTCCTATCGGGGATCCGATGGCGGAGACCGATACGCCTTCCTCGCGCAGGATACGCCGCGCCCGGTCGATCTCTTCCCTTTCCCAGGAGAGGATTCCCCTGTTCCAGGCCGATCTCAGGTCGAGACGCCGGATCCCTTCTTCCCGGAGGGTTCGAATCTGTTCCCGGAGATCCGAGGCGATTTCGTCTGCGAAGACGCTCACGTGGAACACGATGCCATCTCCTTTCGTGACGACTGCGGATCGTCTCCCGCCGCCCCGTTCCCTGTCCAGCCCGGAGGAGACGGAGGGACGGGAGCGGTCCGGTGCGGCGGCGTCCTCGCCGGGTCGGCAAGCCGGGGGAATCCGCCATTTCCGGGTTCCGCGCCCGGCGTCCGACCGTGATACATTCCCGGCGGAGAAGATCGGGCATGAGCGATTCCAGGAAGATTGCGAGGGCGGACCTCGGGGCCGGAGACGAGGCTCGCCGGGCGCGGGCCGTCGCGGTGGTGCGGCGGTTGCGCGAGGCGGGATACCAGGCCTACTTCGTCGGCGGCTGCGTGCGGGACGAACTCCTGGGACGCATCCCGAAGGACTACGACGTGGCCACGGACGCCTCGCCGGAGGAAATCGCCCGCCTGTTTCCCGGCAGCGAGATGGTGGGCGCGCAGTTCGGTGTGATGTTCTGGAACGACGGACGGGAACAGTTCCAGATCAGCACGTTCCGCGCGGACGGGGAATACCGCGACGGCCGCCATCCGGAATCGGTCCGTTTCGGGTCGCTGGAAGAAGACGCGATCCGCAGGGACTTCACCGTGAACGCCCTCTACCTCGATCCGGAGACGGGGCGGGTCGTCGATCGGGTGGGCGGATTGAAGGATCTGCGCCAGGGCGTGTTGCGGGCCATCGGAGATCCCCGCCGCCGGTTCGCCGAGGATTACCTCCGGATGATGCGCGCGGTGCGGTTCGCCACGCAGTTGGAGTTTCGAATCGAACCGGAGACCTGGGAGGCGATCCGGACGTATGCCCCGCGGATCCGGGAAATCAGTCCCGAGAGGATCCGGGACGAACTCGATCTGATCCTCACGAGCCGGCGGCCCGGCGATGGAATCCGCCTGCTGTCGGCCTCGGGACTCCTCGCCGAAATCCTCCCCGAGGTCGAGGCGATGAAAGGGGTGGAGCAACCCGTCGAGTTCCACCGCGGCTTCGACGTCTTCGAGCACACCTGCCGCGCGCTCGACGAACTGCGGAATCCGGATCGGACCCTGGCGCTGGCGGTTCTCCTGCACGACGTGGGAAAGCCCCGCACCCGGAGTCTCGAAAAGGACCGCGACGGAAAAACCCGCATCCGGTTCTTCCGGCACGACCAGGTGGGGGCCGCGCTGGCGCGGGAAATCCTGGCGCGGTTCCGATACCCGAACCGCGTGATCGAAGACGTGACCGCCTCGGTGGCGGGGCATATGCGGATCAAGGACGCGCCGCGGTTCCGCAAGGCGAATCTGCAGCGCCTCCTGGCCCGGCGGACCTTTCCGACGGAGCTGGAGCTGCACCGGATCGATTGCAAGGTCTCGCACGGCAAGATGGACGTCTACCATTTCCTGACCGAGGCCCTGGCGGCGTGCCGCGATCAGCCTCCGGTGCCGCCGCCGCTGATCGACGGGGAAGACCTGAAGTCGCTCGGGTACGAGGAAGGCCCGCGCATCGGCCGCGTGTTGCGGCATCTCGAGGATCTCCAGCTCGAAGGAAAGATCGCGACGGCCGAGGAGGCCCGCGAACTCTGCCGGAGGGGACTGCACGACCCGGACTTCCCGCCGCAGCCGGTCGAAGATCCCCCGTTCCATCCGAAGCACGATTGAACCCGGGAGACGAAAGGGCGCCGATGACATCGCGCGAACGGATTCGAACCATCGTCGCCGGCGCCGCCGCCGACCGGTGCGGGTTCTGGCTGGGAAACCCCCATGCGGACACCTGGCCGATCCTTCATTCCTTCTTCGGCACGTCGTCCGAGGAGGAACTCCGCCGAAAACTCGGAGACGACATGCGCTGGATCGCGCCCTGGACGGCCTATCGACATCCCGAGGGCCGCCCGATTTTCGACATGCGCCGCAGGGGCGATTCCCTGAGCGCGGCGGGGGCCTTCGCCGACTGCGAAGACGTCCGCGAGGTGGACGACTATCCCTGGCCGGACCCGGACTATCTGGATTTCGCCGACACCATCGCGCAGCTCGACGCGGCCGGGGACGTCTACCGTGCGGGCGGGTTCTGGTGCCCTTTCTTCCACGAGGTGGCCGATTTCTTCGGCATGGAAAACTACTTCATCAAGATGTACACGCATCCCGACGTCGTGCACGCGGTCACGCGGCGCGTCGTGGACTTCTATCTCGAGGCCAACGAACGTCTCTACCGGATCGCCGGCGATCGGATCGACGCCTTCTTCTTCGGCAACGATTTCGGGACGCAACGCGATCTGCTGATCAGTCCCGATGCGTTCCGCGAATTCGTCTTCCCGTATTTCCGGCGACTGACGGAACAGGGCCATGCGCACGGGTACCAGGTCATCCTCCATTCCTGCGGTTCCGTTCACCGGGTGATTTCGGACCTGATCGACCTGGGCGTGGAGGCCCTTCATCCGTTGCAGGCCCAGGCGGCCGGCATGGACGCCGCGACACTGGCGCGGGATTTCAAGGGACGCATCTCGTTCATCGGCGGGATCGACACGCAGGATCTCCTGGTGAACGGCGCCCCCGACGACGTCCGGCGCGAGGTCCGCCGCGTAAAGGATCTTCTGGGGCCCCGCCTCGTGGTGAGCCCCAGCCACGAGGCGATTCTCCCGAACGTTCCGCCGCGGAACATCCTTGCCATGGCGGAAGCCGCCCTGGAGTGAGGGCCTTTCGCCCGCGCCGGGAGGGAGCGTTTCGAGAAGCGGTTCGCCGGGAAGGGAAGAGGAACGGTGATGAGAATCCGCGTGCTGCAGCATGTTCCGTTCGAAGGACTCGGATGCATCGAGCCGTGGCTGGTCTCCAGGGGGGCCGAGATCCTTCGCACGCATGCGTACCGGGGCGATCCGTCGCCCGATCCGGATTCGTTCGACGGACTGATCGTGCTCGGGGGGCCGATGAGCGTCAACGACGCCGACCGGCATCCCTGGATCGAGGCGGAAAGGGACCTGGTGGGCAGGGCCGTGGAAGACGGCCGCACGGTGCTGGGCATCTGTCTCGGAGCCCAGATGATCGCCTCGGCCTTCGGCATGGAGGTCTACCCCGGCGACCGGAGAGAGATCGGCTGGTGGCCCGTGCGGCGCGCGGAAGACGCGGAGCGCGATCCGCTCGGGGCGGCCTTTCCGGAGCGGTGGGAGGCGTTTCACTGGCACGGGGAAACCTTCGACCTTCCCCCGGGCGCCGTGCGCCTGGCTTCCAGCGAAGGATGCCGCAACCAGGCGTTCTCGCTCGGACCCCGCACGCTGGCTCTCCAGTTCCACCTCGAGACGACCCCCGCCGCCGCCGCGGCGCTGATCGAGAACTGCCCGGGGGACCTCCGGCCCGGCGAGTTCGTCCGGAACGCGAACGAGATCCTCCGGGATGAAACGCGCTTCCGTCGGGCCAACGCCCGGATGAGATCCGTGCTGGACCGGCTCTGGGCAGAGGGCCGCGAATGACCGCCTCCCGGGCGGACGGCGTCCGGCCGGCGGGGCGGGGGAAGGAGAGGTCGCGATGAGACCGAACATTCTGTACCTGCATTCGCACGATACGGGGCGATACGTCCGACCCTACGGATACGCCGTGGACACCCCGACCCTGCAGGCGCTGGCGGAGGAAGGCGTGCTCTTCCGGAAGGCGTTCTGCGCCGCCCCGACCTGTTCGCCGAGCCGGGCGGCCCTGCTGACCGGGCAATACCCCCATCAGACGGGCATGCTCGGGCTCACGCACCGCGGCTTTTCCATGCGGGACTACGGGCGTCACATCGTCCATCTCCTGAGAGGGGCGGGGTACCATTCCGCACTGGCGGGGGTGCAGCATATCGACCACTCCGCCGACCCGGCGCGGCCGACGGGATCCCGGATCGGCTACGACGAGATTCTCGGGGGACGCTCCCGCACCCGGCCCGGAGAGGAAGCCTCGATCGAGGCCCGCGCCGCGGATTTCCTTCTTCGGCCGCCGCCGCGGCCCTTCTTCCTGTCGGTCGGATTCGTCGAGACCCACCGGGAGTTCGCCCGACCGGACCCGCGTTTCGAAGACGACCGCTACCTGCGCCCCCCGGAACCGTTGCCCGACACCCCGGCCACGCGCCGGGACATGGCGGGCTTCCACGCCAGCGTTCGGCGGCTGGATCGAAAATACCGTTTCGTACTGGACGCCCTGGAGAAAACCGGCCTTGCGGAGGAAACGCTGGTCCTCTGCACGACGGACCACGGGATCGCCTTCCCCCGGATGAAGTGCAACCTGACCGATGCCGGGATCGGCGTTCTGATGATCATGCGGGGCCCCGGCGGATTCCTCGGCGGCGGGGTGGTCGATTCCCTGGTGAGCCATGTGGACGTGGTCCCCACGATCTGCGACCTGCTGGAGATCCGGATTCCCCCGTGGGCCGAAGGCGTGTCCTTCCTGCCGTGCGTCCGGGGCGAGGTCGACGAGGTCCGGGAGGAGATTTTCGCGGAGGTGACCTATCACGCGGCGTGGGAACCGCAGCGGTGCGTGCGAACGAACCGCTGGAAATACATCCGGCGGTTCGACGACCGGGTGCGGCCCGTCCTGCCGAACTGCGACGACGGGCCTTCGAAGGACCTCTGGATGCAAGCCGGATGGGATCGTCGGTCCCCCGGGAACGAGGCGCTCTACGACGTGATCTTCGATCCGAACGAAATGAACGATCTTGCGGCGGATCCCGCGTTCTCGGAGGTGTTGCGGGCGATGCGCGGACGCCTGGACGCGTGGATGGAGTCGACCGGGGACCCGCTTCTGCACGGACCCGTTCCGCTGCCGGACGGGGCCTGGGCGAACGATCCGGACGGCGTCTCGCCGTCTTCCGAACCGGGTTCGTGACCGGCGCGCAGGAAAGGGCGGAGCCGGGAGATGCGACCTGTCCGGGAAATCCTCAGTCGGATCCGCTGGGATCCGGAATTCGGCGCAGCGGAGTTCCGGATCGGATATCTCGATCGGGTCGAAGACCGGATTCTGGAAATCCGCCTGCCGGAGGGCGATCCTCCGCGGGTTTCCGAACGGGGAATGCTCGAGATCACCGACGCCGCCGGATTCCGCGTCTCCGTGCCGCTGCACCGGATCCGCTGGATCCGACGATCCGGCCGGATCGTCTGGAGCCGGTGACCGGGCCGCCGTCCCGAATCCGGCGCGCCCGGGTCCGCAGGGTTGTCCCGCCGGGAACGGGAGGCGTCAGCCCGCGTTTGCGCGCGTCCTGCGTTCGCCGTTGCGGGCGCGGCGGATCCGCCCGTTGCGGTTGCGGCCGTTTCCGTTTCCGCCGGCCAGGACGCGTACGGCGCCCCTGCCGATTTCCTCCTCGAGTTCTTCGAAGAGATCCTGGTCCACGGTGACCCCGAACCGGTCGGCCACCTGCACCCAGGCCTCGCCGCGGTCCTGCAGCCGAAGCTGGAAGATCACCGGGCAATCTCCCGGGTGCCTGCCCAGGATCGCGCGAAGACGGGCCAGCTCCGGCATCTTTCCCGGATCGAGCCGCACGACGAGCTTCCGGGTCAGCCGTTTGCGCGCGTCGGCGAGTGGAATCACCTCTTCGGCGCGGATGCTCGGTTCTTCCTCCTTCAGATCGACGGTGCCGATCACCAGAACCGCGGCGTCGTCCACCAGGTTGGGTTCGCAGCGGGGAAGCGCCGAGGAGAAGACGAGGACCTTCACCGACCCCGTCAGATCCTCCAGGCGGAGGATGGCCATGCGTTCCTTCCTGTTGCGGATCGGCCTGGTCTTGATCGAGGCGAGAATGCCGCCGATCCGCACTTCCGTCCCCTCGCTCAGTTCGCCGAGCGAGGAGATCGACGTCAGTCCGTATTCGCGGATGAGGTCCTCGTACTCGGTCAGGGGATGGCCGGTCACGTAGATCCCGAGCAACTCCCTCTCGCCGGCGAGCAGGTCGCGCGGTTCCCACTCGGGAACGTCCGGCAGCTCGTTTTCGATCTCTTCGCCGGCGGAATCGTCCGGCCCGCCGAAGAGCATTCCCTGTCCGCGGTCGCGGTCGCGCTGGACCGCGGCCCCGTGGGCGATCGCCCGGTCGATGACGGCGTAGAGCTGCGACCGGCGGTGTCCCAGGCTGTCGAACGCGCCGACCCGGATCAGGCTTTCGATCGCCTTGCGGTTCACCACGCGCGAGTCCACCCGGGCGCAGAAGTCGAAGAGACTCCGGAAATCGCCGCCCTCGTCGCGGGCGGCGACGACGGCGTCGACCGCGTGGGTTCCCAGATTCTTGACGGCACCGAGGCCGAACCGGATCCTGCCTTCGTGAACCGTGAACTTGCGGCTGCAGCGGTTCACGTCCGGGGGCAGCACTTCGATCCCCATCCTCTTGGCCTCGGCGACGAGGCCCTGGATCTTGTCCGTGTTGCCCATCTCGTTCGACATCAGCGCCGCCAGGAACTGCACGGGGTAATGGGCCTTGAGCCACGCGGTCTGGTAACAGACCATCGCGTAGGCGGCGCTGTGCGACTTGTTGAACCCGTACTCGGCGAACCGGGCCAGGGTGTCGAAGATCCTCTCCGCGGTGCGGGCCTCGATGCCGCGCTCGATGCATCCGTCGATGAAGGTCCGCCGCTGGCTTTCCATCTCCCGGGCGTTCTTCTTGCTCATGGCCCGGCGGAGGATGTCGGCCTGGCCCAGGGAATAGCCGGCGAGGACGTTGGCGACCTGCATCACCTGCTCCTGGTAGAGCATGACGCCGTAGGTTTCCTTGAGGATGGGTTCGAGCAGGGGATGATCGTAGCGGACCTCGATCTTGCCGTGCTTCCTCTGGACGAAGTCGTCCAGCATCTTCATCGGCCCCGGCCGGAAGAGGGCGATCAGGGCGATGATGTCCTCGAAGCGTTCCACGCCGATGCGCCGGGAGAGATCGCGCATCCCCGCGCTTTCGAGCTGGAAGACGCCCACCGTCTCGGCGCGGTTGATCAGATCGAAGGTTTTCGGGTCGTCCAGGGGAACGGCGTCGATGTCGATCCGTTCGCCGAGGGTTTCCTCGATCAGGCGCACGGCGTCGCTGATCACCGTCAGGGTCTTGAGCCCGAGGAAATCCATCTTCAGCAGGCCGAGATCGCCGAGGGCCTTCATCGAGAACTGGGTCACGACCTCGTCCCCGGTTCCGCGGGACAGGGGGACCATCTCGACCAGGGGCCGGGCGCCGATGACCACCCCCGCGGCGTGGGTCGAGGCGTTTCGCGGGAGTCCCTCCAGGGTTCGGGCGAAATCGATCACCTGCCGCGTCACCGCCTCGTTCTCGTAGGCCTTGCGCAGTTCCTCGCCGATATCCAGGGCGCGTTCGAGGCTGATGTTGAGTTCGTCGGGGATCATCTTGGCGATCCGGTCGCCCTCCTTGAACGGGAGTCCCAGGGCCCGGGCGACGTCGCGCACGGCGCTCTTGGCGCCCAGGGTGCCGAAGGTGATGATCTGGGCGACGTTTTCCTCGCCGTACTTCGAGCGCACGTACTGGATGACCTCGCCCCGGCGGTCGTAGCAGAGATCGATGTCGAAATCCGGGGGACTGACCCGTTCGGGGTTCAGGAAGCGCTCGAAGAGAAGTCCGTAGCGCAGGGGATCGATGTTCGTGATTCCGAGGCAGTAGGCCACTAGGCTCCCCGCGCCCGACCCGCGGCCGGGGCCGATGGGGATGTGCTGCTCGCGGGCGAAGCGGATGAAGTCCCATACGACCAGGAAATAGCTGACGAAACCCGTCTGCGAGATGATCTTCAGCTCGAGCTCGAGCCGGTCGCGGATCTCCCGTACGCGCTCGTCGCCGGAATCGGTCCGCGGGTCGATGCCGAACCGGCGTTTCGCCCCTTCGAAGGTGAGGCGGCGCAGCAGGGTTTCCCCGTCCTCCCCCGTCTCCGGGGCGTAGACCGGATAACGGATCTCGCCGAACTTCATTTCGACGTTGCACTTTTCCGCGATCTCCGCGGCGAGTTCCACGGCCTCGGGGGTCTCTGGGAACTTCGCGTACATCTCCTCGGCGCTGCGCAGGTGGAAATCCCCCGTATAGCGCATCCGATCCCGGTCTCCGACGGCCTTTTGGGTCTGGATGCACAGGAGCAGGTCGTGGGCTTCGGCATGTTCGCGCAGCAGGTAGTGCACGTCGTTGGTCGCCACGAGAGGGACGCCGAGTTCGCGGCCGAGCCGGATGAGCGCGGCGTTGACCTTCGCCTGGTCTTCGATGCCGTGGTTCATCAGCTCAAGGTAGAAATCCCCGGGCGCGAAGAAGGAGCTGTATTCCTCGACCAGACGGCGGGCCGTATCCTCTTCGTCCCGGAGGATGGCGCAGGCGATCTCGCCCTTGAGACAGGCCGACATGCCGATCAGGCCCTTCGAGAAGCGCCCCAGGAGTTCGCGATCGATTCGCGGACGGTAGTAGAATCCCTCCAGGTGGCCGAGGCTGACCAGGCGGACGAGGTTGTCGTACCCCTCGAGGCCCTTTGCCAGCAGGACGAGATGGTACGCGGAATCGCGGATCCCCACGTTGCGCCGGTCGAAACGGCTCGTCGGCGCCATGTAGACCTCGCATCCGAGGATCGGCTTGATGCCGCGGGCGGTCGCCGTCTTGTAGAACTCCACGGCCCCGAAAAGGTTGCCGTGGTCGGTCATCGCCACCGCGGGCATCCCGAGTTCGATCGCCCGGTCGACGAGGTCCCCGATCCGGCAGGCGCCGTCGAGCAGCGAGTATTGCGTGTGCAGGTGCAGGTGTACGAACGGTTTCCCGGACATTCGGATTCTCCCTTTCGCAATCTAGCGGGCGGCGGAGCGGCAGGCAAGATCGTCGCGCCGCCGATGCGGCCCTTGACTTCGACCGGCCGCCTCCGTACCGTCTGGCGGCTGTAGACGCGAGGGGTTCCACGCGCGGTCCGCCGCGCCGGCGTCTCGGAAGGGAGCGTGAGTCAGAGACCGTGACCGAAGTACGGGTTCGAAAGAACGAGTCCGTCGACAAGGCGCTTCGCCGGCTGAAGAAGAAGCTGGATAAGGAGGGCACCATGAAGGCCATCCGCCAGCATCGTCACTACGAGAAGCCGAGCGAACGTCGTCGGCGCAAACGCCGCTCCCATTAGCGGGCCCCCGGGCTTTGCCGACCTTCATCGGGCAGGGCTTTCGGGTTGCGGAACCTCTTCCCCGCGGTCGAGGCGCGCCCCCGGTGCGCCCCGTTCCCGCCCCCGCCGCCGGGAGATGCGCCCCTTGAAGCGTGCGTTCGGATGGCTGCGGTTCGTTCTGCGCATCGGGATCGCCGCGGCGATCATCTGGTACATCTTCCGTTCGCAGAAGATCGATCCCGAGACCGTCCTGGAGAAGATGAAATCCCTGGATCCCTTCTGGGGATCCATGGCCTTTCTCTCGTTCGGCGCCTGCCTTTTCCTGGGGATCGTGCGCTGGGGCATCATCCTCGACGTGCAGGGGATGCGCCTCCGTCCGGGGCGTCTCGCCTCGATCTATTTCATAGGGCACTTCTTCAATTCCTTCATGTTCGGATCGACCGGCGGCGACGTCGTGAAGGCCTGGTACATCGCGCAGGAGACCCGGAAGAAGAAGGCCGCCGCCGTGATGTCGGTGCTGGTCGACCGGGTGGTGGGGCTCTACGGACTCTTCTGCATATCGCTCTTCGTGATGATCACGAACCTGCGGTTCTTTCTCGATCACCCGATCACCTGGGGGCCGGCGGCGTTCGTCGTCGGGATCCTGGTCGTGGGAACCGTGCTGATCGTCGGTCTGATGCAACGCGACTGGTTCCGGCGGATCGGATGGATGCGTTCGCTCTACCATCGTCTGCCGGGACGGGAACTGATCGGCCGGCTCTACGACGCGTTCGAGATCTACCGGCATTATCCGCGGCACATCCTCGTCGCCGTCCTGCTGTCGATCGCCGTGCAGATGTCGATCATCCTCGAGATCGTTTTTCTCGCCCGGGGATTCGACAGCCCGGTCTCGGTCCGCGAGGCGATGTCGCTGGTGCCGCTGATCATGTGCGTCTCCGCCATCCCGATCACGCCCGGCGGATGGGGCGTGCGGGAGCATTTCGCCGTGTCCCTCTTTCCGACGGTCGGCGTCGAGGGAAACGCGGCCTTCGGGGTTTCGGTGCTTTTCGGGGTGATCACGCTGGCGTGGAGCCTGATCGGGGGGATCCCCTACGTCCTGCACCGCTCCGAGATCCCCGTGGACGCGGACGATCCTGAGACGGACCGATCCGGCGGGACGGCGTCGCCGCCGGGGCCGGAAAACGCCTGATCCGGGGCGTCCGCGGAGGGCCGCGGAAGGGCGAATCGCGGCCCCGCCGCCCTCCGCCGCGGGTTCGTCCCGGAAAAGCCGGGCCGTTCGTTGACACCCGGTCGGGGGCCTCTCTATAGTCGGCGCTTCCGTGAATCGCCGGTTTTCCAGCCGGATCGATCGGGAGTTCCGGTCGGCGCCGGGCGCTTCCTCCGGGGTTCGCGGTTTGCGAGGGAGGATGTTCATGAAACACCGCTGGTTGATCTCGGTTCTGGGATTGTGCGCGTGGATGGCGGCGCCGGGCGTTCTCGGCGCGGAAGCGATGGAATCCATGAAGACGGCGATTCCCGGCATCTGGTGGATCGCGCCCTTCGGGTCGCTCTGCGCCCTGGTAACCGCCCTGTTCCTCTATCGCTGGATGATGAAGGCCAGCGAGGGAACGGAGAAGATGCAGGAGATCGCGCAGTACGTGCGCGAGGGGGCCTACGCGTATCTGCGGCGGCAGTATCGGGTGGTGACCATCGTCTTCATCGTGCTGCTGACGATCTTCGCCGTGCTGGCCTTTCTGAAGGTTCAGAACCCCTTCGTGCCCGTGGCCTTCCTGACCGGCGGTTTCTTCTCGGGCCTGTGCGGTTTCCTCGGCATGAAGACGGCGACGAACGCCTCGGCGCGGACGGCCCAGGGCGCCTCGGAATCGCTCAACCGGGGACTGCAGGTGGCCTTCCGGTCGGGGGCGGTCATGGGACTGATCGTCGTCGGGTTCGGACTGCTGGACATCTCGATCTGGTACATCGTGCTGAACTGGATCTATGACCGCAACGTCTGGGGCCTCGGGCTGCACCTGGCGGAGAAGGTCGGACTGGCCGGCGCCGGCGCGGCCTGGGATCCGGCCTTCGCGGCGGATGCGAAGTTCGTCCACGCCAAGCTCGTGGAGATCACCACCACGATGCTGACCTTCGGCATGGGCGCGTCCACCCAGGCACTCTTCGCCAGGGTCGGTGGCGGAATCTACACGAAGGCGGCCGACGTCGGCGCCGATCTGGTCGGCAAGGTCGAGGCCGGCATCCCGGAGGACGATCCCCGCAATCCGGCGACGATCGCCGACAACGTCGGCGACAACGTCGGCGACGTGGCCGGCATGGGCGCGGACCTGTACGAATCGTACTGCGGCTCGATCCTGGCGACCGCGGCCCTGGGCGCGGCGTTGCCCTCGGTCCTGGGAACCTACGGCGTGGTCGCCCCGATGGTCGTGGCCGGGATCGGGATCCTCCTGTCGATCATCGGGATCTTCCTGGTGCGGTCGAAGGAGGGCGCGACCCAGAAGAACCTGCTCCGGGCCCTGCTGCTGGGCACGGGCGCCAGTTCGCTGTTGATCCTGATCGTCATGGCCGTCCTGGCGGTCATGGGCGTGGTGACCTGGGGGATCTTCGGCGCGGTCACGGCGGGATTGCTCGCCGGCGTTCTGATCGGCCAGTCGACGGAATACTTCACCAGCGACGAGTATCCGCCGACGCGCGGGATCGCCGCGCAGGCCCGGATGGGACCGGCGACGACGATCCTCGAAGGCATGTCGGTCGGCATGTACTCGGCGGGATTCCCCGTGCTGATCATCGTGGTGGGCATCCTGGTTTCGTTCGGGGTTTCCGGGGGATTCGGCGACATTTCCCGGGGGCTCTACGGCGTGGGCTTCGCCGCGGTCGGAATGCTGGCGACCCTGGGCATCACCCTGGCGACGGACGCCTACGGACCGATCGCCGACAACGCCGGTGGCAACGCCGAGATGAGCGGCCTGGATCCGGAGGTGCGCGTGCGCACCGACGCCCTCGACGCCCTCGGCAACACGACGGCCGCCACGGGCAAGGGCTTCGCCATCGGATCGGCGGCGTTGACCGCGATGGCCCTCATCGCCGCCTACCTGGAGGAGGTGAAACTCTGGATCCTGAAGGGCGGGGGCGAGGAGGCCGTCGCGCTCCAGCAGAAGATCCACGAGGGTTCCTCGGCGGCCCTGCGTTTCCTGGTCGAGCGATACGACCTGACCCTGATGAACCCCCAGGTGCTGTGCGGGATCTTCATCGGGGCGATGATGGCCTTCGTCTTCTGCGCGATGACCGTGAAGGCGGTCAGCCGCGCCGCGGGATCGATGGTCGAGGAGGTCCGCCGGCAGTTCCGGGAGATGCCCGGCATCATGAAGGGCGAGACCCGGCCCGATTACGCCCGTTGCGTCGAGATCTCCACCGCGGGCGCGCAGCGGGAAATGATCCTTCCCTCGACGCTTGCGATCGTGGTTCCCGTGGTCACGGGCCTGATCCTCGGGGTCGGCGGCGTGATCGGTCTGCTGGCCGGGGGCCTGACGACCGGTTTCGTCTTCGCCTGCATGCTGAACAACTCCGGGGGCGCCTGGGACAACGCGAAGAAGTACATCGAAAAGGGCCAGTACGGCGGCAAGGGCGGCGACGCCCACAAGGCCGCGGTGGTCGGCGACACGGTCGGCGATCCCTTCAAGGACACCTCGGGGCCGTCCCTGAACATCCTCATCAAGCTGATGTCGATGGTCTCGGTCGTCTTCTCCGGGGTGATCGTCCGGTTCTCGCCGGTCGTCGGGAGCTGGCTGCACCTCCGGTAGGACGAGGATGAAACTGACGTTCCTGGGAACGGGGACGTCGCACGGGATTCCGGTGATCGGTTGCGCGTGCGACGTCTGTCGTTCCCGGGATCCGCGGGATCGGAGGATGCGTCCGGCCGTGAGCTTCCGGGAAGGCGGCCGGCGCTGGATCATCGATACGCCGCCGGAACTGCGTCTGCAGTGCCTGGCGCATGGGATCGACCGGATCGAGGGCGTTCTGCTGACGCACGGTCATGCCGACCACATCTTCGGCATGGACGATCTCCGCCGGTTCTGCGAGATCCAGGGAAAGGCGATCCCCGTCTACGGTTCGCCGGAAACGCTGCGGATCGTCCGGGAGACCTTCCGATACTGTTTCCAACCCCCGATTCCCGGCCTGAGTCGTCCCCGGCTCGACCTGCGCCCCCTGGGCCCGGTTCTGGAGGCGCCGCCGTTCCGGATCCGGGTCTTCGATCTGCCGCACGGACCCGGTCGGACGAGCGGATACCTCGTGGAGGGAACGACGGGGCGGATGGCCTATTTCACCGATTGCAGCGATGTGCCGGACGACGCGGTCGAGGCGGTGCGCGGTGTCGACGTGCTGGTGCTGGACGCATTGCGCCGCAGGCCGCATCCGAGCCATCTCTCCCTGGAACAGGCGGTGGAGATCGCCGGGAGGATCGCCCCGGGTCGTGCTTATCTGACGCACCTCTGCCATGATCTCTCCCACGAGGCCGTGGAGCGCGATTTGCCGTCCCGGGTCCGCCTGGCCTACGATGGCCTGGAGATCGATCTGAAGGCAGGGGGCACATGAGTCCGACATATCTCCGATTTCCCGCGGTGAGGCGGATTTCGATCCTCGTCCTCCTTTCGGTCGTCGCGTGGAACGGCGCCGCCGGCGCCGACGAGAAGGAAGCCGAGGAAACCGTCGTCGTCTACAACCGGGGGAACCGCGACAGCCGGGAGCTGGCGCGCTACTACGCGGAACGGCGGGGGATTCCGGAACGCAATCTCTTCGGACTGCGATGTTCCAACGGCGAAATCGTCTCGAGACCCGAGTTCGAGAAGAAAATCTTCCAGCCGGTCCTTGACTTCCTGGAGAAGGGGGGATTCCTGGAGTTCGCGGACCGGGAGATCTCGGTCCAGGCGCCTCCCGCGGCCGACGGGGAGCCCGCGGCGACGCGGACCTACCGCATCCGGCAGGCCGTTCGGGCGCGGGTTCGATACCTCGTGGTGATGTACGGCGTTCCCCTGCGGATCCGCTCGGACGCCGAATGGCGCGATAGGCTGCCGACGCGCCCCCTGCCGGATCCGCTCCGCAGGAACAACGCGTCGGTCGATTCCGAACTGGCGCTCCTCCCGTCGCCGGACGTGCCCCGCATGGGGCCCCAGGCGAACCCCTACTACAACCTGAACACCTCCTTCGTCGCCCCGATGAACCGGGGGATGCTCCTGGTGACCCGCCTCGACGGTCCGAGTCCGAAGGTCGTGCGGCGCATGATCGACGACGCCGTGCGGGGGGATCGGCTCGGGTTGCGCGGTCGGGCCTACTTCGATCTGCGGGGGTTCAAGGTCGAAACCGGCCACGGGCAGGGCGACAAGTGGCTTCGCGGCGCCGTTTCGGCCGCGAGAAAGGCCGGCTTCGACTGCATCGTCGAGACGACCTCGGCGATTTTTCCGGAGACCGAGCCGATGACCGATCCCGCGATCTACATGGGATGGTACACCAGGGACGTCGAAGGGCCCTTCACCAGGGAGGATTTCGCATTCCGTCCGGGCGCGATCGCCTACCATCTGCATTCCAGCAGCGCGAGCACCGTGCGCAACCCGGCGAGCCGCTGGGCCGGGCCTCTGCTGGACCGGGGAGCGACGGTCACGATGGGAGCGGTCGCCGAGCCCTACCTGCAGTTCACGCCGCATCTGGACATCTTCATGGAGAAGATCCTCAGCGGCTACAACTTCGCCGAGAGCGCGTATCAGTCCATCCCGTCGCTCTCCTGGCAGATCGTGGCGCTGGGCGATCCCCTGTACCGGCCCTGCGGGATCCCGATCGAGCAACAGATCGAGAATGCGCGCAGGGAGGCCCCGGAAGAGGTCGGATGGCTCGTTCAGCGCAAGGTGCGTATGCTGAGCCGGCAGGGGAAGGCGGACGAGGCGGTGGCCCTCTGCAGGCGGGAACTCGAAACCCGCCGGCGCGACCCGGTTCTGCGGGAAACGCTGGCGAGGTTGCTGACCGAAAAGGGGGACACGGCCGCGGCGGCGGTTGCATGGGAATCGGCGGCGCAGATCGTTCGCGGCCCCCGGGACCGCATCCGGTTTCTCCGGCTCTACGCGCGCTTTCTGGAGGACAACGACCGGATCGGCGAGGCCCTCGACATCTACCGCGAGATCGGCACGAAATATGCCCCCATGGTGGACCGCCGAAAAAATCTCGAACAATGTGTCCGGTTGGCCCGTATGATGGGCGACGAAGAAAGGGCGGCCGAGTGGCAGGCGGAGATCGAAAAGCTGCTCGAACCCGCTCAGGAACCGGCGCGTTGAGCCGGCCGACGGCTTCGCACCGGAGAAGGACGAACGGGGAACGACGGGGGGATTGCGGAGGACGAAGATGGAGTGGGCTCTGGCGGGTTTCTGCTTTCTCTGCGTCACCATCTGGTTTCTGACCTCCAGGAACCGCCTGGCGGTGCTGCGTCACCGTGTCGACGCCGCCCGCTGTCTGCTGGAGGTCGAGGCGGGGGAGCGCAGGCTGCTCCTTGCGGATCTTCTCGAACGACTCGAAACACTCGGTTATCCCGTCCCTGAATTGCAGCGGACCGCAGCGATCGGCGGGGATTCGCCGGCGGCCGGCGTCGCCTTCGTCGATCCCCTCCTGCGGAACGGGGTGGATGATCTCCTTCGGGAACTCTCCCGGAGTTCGGAAGTGTGGCGGGACGAGGTCGTCGCGCGGATCGAGAGGAATCTCGAGGATCTTTCCCGCAAGATGGAACAGGCCCTGCGTTTCTACGACGAGGGCGTCCGCAAGTACAACGACGCCCTGCAGAGGCTTTCCCTGCGGTTGCCGGCGCATCTCTTCGCCTTCCGACCCCGAGACCCCCTGCCGACCCCGCCGTCGGACGGGACTTCGACCCGTTCCTGAACCCGGCGGGGGAATCGAAACCGGGCGAATCCCGGGGGAATTCCGGCCGCGAGAAAGGGCCGACGGCCGGCGGGCCGCCTTCGGGGAAGGATCCCCGGCGGAAGCAGGTCGAGCGGCCCGGAGCCTACGTCATGACCGATCCGAATCCTCGTTCGTTTCCCGCGGTCGATCTCGTGGACAGTCATGCCCACCTGACGGACGGGGCCTTCGACCGGGACCGGGACGAGGTCGTCCGGCGTGCCGTCGAGGCCGGCGTCCGATGCATCGTCTCCGTGGGGATCGACGCGGAATCGAGCCGGCGCGCCGCGGAACAGGCGCGGAACCGGCCGGGATTGCTGGCGACGGCGGGGATCCATCCCCATGAGGCCGCCGGAGAAGATCGAGAGGAGGCCTGGGCGGCGATCGGGGAACTGCTCTCCTCGGGGGACGCCGCTGCAGTCGGGGAAGTCGGCCTCGATTTCCATTACGACCACAGCCCGCCGGAGGTGCAGCGCCGTGTCTTCCGCCGTTCGATCGAAACGGCCCTTGAACACGGTCTGCCCCTGGTGATCCACTGCCGGGACGCGCACGGGGATCTCTTCCGGATCCTGGAGGAGTACGAAGGCGATCTCGCGAGATCCGGCCGGCCGCCGGGCGTCCTGCACTGCTTCTCGGGAGACGCCGACGACGCCCGCCGGGCGGTCGAGATGGGATTCCTGATCTCCTTCTCGGGAATCCTGACCTTCCGCAATGCCGCGGAGCTGCGGGCGATCGCCGCGGCCCTGCCCGAGGACCGTCTGCTCGTGGAAACCGACAGCCCCTGGCTGGCTCCGGCGCCGCGCCGCGGCGGACGGAATGAACCGGCGCGCGTGCGCGACGTATTTCAGAAGCTTTGCGAGGTGCGGGGCGGGGATCCGGACGCGTTGGCGTCGCAGCTCTGGGAGAACGCGGCCCGGCTCTTCGGGGCGCTGCCGGTTTCGGGAGGATCGATGTGAATCGCGAAGCAAGAACGGTGATCGGCGCGGACCTCGGGGGCACGTACCTGAAGCTCGGCGCCGTGGACGCCGGGGGACGGATCGTCGCGCGTTCCCGGGTCCGGACGGATCGGTCCGGCGATCCGGCGTTCTTCACGGACTGGCTGGCCGACGCCCTTCGCACGTTCGCCTCGAGCCTGCCGGAGGAACCCCTCGGAATCGGGCTCGGCTGCCCCGGCCTGATCGATCCGGAGGAGGGTCTCTGCCTGCGGATCACCAATATCCCGGGAGTGGACGGGCTGCCGTTGGGCGGTCTTCTGGCGGATCGTCTCGGGATGCCGGTGGTGGTCGAAAACGACGTCAACGCCATGGCGTACGGGGAATTCGTTTTCGGGGCGGGGCGCCCCTTCCGCAACGTGGTCTGTCTCACCCTGGGCACGGGCGTGGGGGGCGGGCTGGTGCTGGACGGGCGCCTCTACCGGGGCACCGGATTCACCGCGGGGGAGATCGGCCACGTCTGCGTCGATGCGGAGGGGATTCCCTGTCCCTGCGGAAGCCGGGGATGCCTTGAGCAGTACGTCGGGATCGAGGGGCTCGTGAACCAGGCTCGCTGGCGGATCGAGGCGGGGCTGCCTACGCGGATCCCGGAATACGTGCCCGAGGGCGGGCGGATCACCCCGCGAATCATCGCGCAGGCGGCGCGGGACGGGGACGGAGTGGCGGCCGAGATCTTCTCGGATGCGGGCCGGAAACTGGGCGTGGTTCTGGCGGGCCTGATGCATGTCCTGGCGCCGGACGCCTTCGTCGTGGGCGGCGGACTCACCGGGGCGGGGGACCTGATTCTCGAACCGGCGCGCCGGGAAGCGCGCTTGCGGGTCTTCACCATGCTGCGCGAACGGTTGAGGGTTCTGCCGGCGGCCCTCGGAAACGACGCCGGGACGGTCGGCGTCTCGCTTCTCCTGCGGGAACGGATCGGGTCGGAGGCCTGAGCGCGGCGGGCGCCGGGGGATCCGCGGCCCGGCCGGGATTCTTCATGAGGCCCGGGAACCGGCATGAAAAAGCCGGCCTTCCGCGATGGCGGAACCGTTCGGCTGCCGCGCCTGCATTCCCGGAGCCTCGGAGGCGGTTTACACCCTTTCGTCCCCGAAGAAACCCTGCCGGCGCGGCGAATCGGCTTCGTGCATCCCGGGGGCTAGGGCTCCTCTTCGATCTCGATGCTGCGCAGGTACCGGAAATAGTCCGAATCCGTTCCCAGGAAGAGCGTGGTGTTGGCGCCGAGCGTCCGTTCGTAACTCTCCAGGGACCGGTAGAAGGCGTAGAACTCCGGATCCTGACTGTAGGCCTCGTTGTAGATCCTGGTCGCTTCGGCTTCGGCTTCGCCCTTGATGATGTCGGCCTGTCGCTGCGCGTCCGAGATGATCTCGGAAAGGCGTTTCTGCGTTTCCCCGAGGATCTCGGCGCTCTGTCCCTGGCCCTCCGCCCGGAACTGTTCGGCCACCCTCTGCCGTTCGGAGATCATCCGGTTGAAGACCTGTTCCTGGACCGACTTGATGTAGTTGAGACGTTTGATCCGGAAATCCACCAGTTCGATTCCGTACTCGGGCATCGCCTCGCGCGCCTGTTCGAGGATCCGGCGGGCGAGCTCCTCCCGTCCGACCCGGACCTCCTGGTCGAGGGCGGCGCTTTCCTGGCTGACCATCTGTTCGAGCTGGAGCCGCGAGAGATCCGGTTTCCATCCTTTGGACCGGACGATCTCCGTCAGTTCCGTGCTCGAGAGGACGTCGCGTACCTCGGAATCGATCTTGTCGTCCAGCCGGGATTGCGCGCCGTTCTCGTCCTTGACGCTCTGCATGAAACGCAACGGATCGACGATCCTCCAGCGGGCGGTGGTGTCCACCAGGATGAACTCCCGGCCGCGGGTCGGGATCTCCGTGGGGGCGCCGTCCCAGGCGAGCAGCCGGCGGTCGAACCGCCGGACTTCCTGGACGAACGGCAGCTTGAAATGCAGACCCGCTTCCCGGACGGGATCCCCGACGGGCCGGCCGAACTGCACGACGACGGCCTGCTGCGTCTCGTCCAGCACGTAGGTGGACGAAAGCAGCAGGATCAGCGCGGCGGCGATCACGATCACGGCCACGATGCTGCGGGTCATGGCGACACCTCCCCTCGGGATCCCCCGGCGGCGGGAGGCGGATTCAGATGGAGCAGGGGAAAGGGCGAACCGCCGCTGTCGTCCGCCACGTAGATGTGGTCGACCTTGCCCAGGATGCGATCGATCGTTTCCAGGTAGAGTCGGCGACGGGTCACATCCGGCGCCTGGAGATACTCCGCCAGCACGGCCTTGTACCGCGAGGCCTCCCCCCGGGCGCGGTTGACCCGTTCGGCGGCCCTGCCCCGCGCTTCCGCGATGATCTGCTTGGCCTCGCCCTCCGCCTTGGGGATGACCTGGTTCCGGTGTTTCTCGGCCTCGTTGATCAGGCGTTCCTTCTCCTGACGGGCCTCGTTCACCTCGTTGAAGGCCGGCTTGACCGGATCCGGCGGGGTGACGTCCTGGAGTTCCACGGTGCTGATGTGGACGCCGAGGTCGTAGGAGTCGAGGATCTGCTGCATCTCCCGCCGGGCCTCGTTGGCGATCTCGACGCGGCCGACGGTCAACACGTCGCTGCCGACCCGGTTGCCGACGATCCTGCGCATCACCGCTTCGGCGACGTCGCGGATGCTCTCCCGCTGGTTCCGGACGCGGAAGAGGTATTTCTCCGGATCGTCGATCTTGTATTGAACCACCCATTCGACGTCCACGACGTTCAGATCGCCCGTGAGCATCAGGGATTCCTGCTGCTGCTGGGGCGTTTTTCGTTCGTACTGGGTGCGCTGCCCCGCCTTGAGGGTGCGGAAGCCGAATTCCTCCTTCAGAACGCGCTCGGTCGGCACGAAGGTGGCCCTGTCGATTCCGAAGGGCAGCTTGAAATGGAGTCCGGGATCGCGGACGCCGATCACCCGGCCGAAGCGGCGAACAACCGCCTTTCCTTCCGGCTGCACGGTGTAATAGGAACTCAGGGCCCCGGCGACGATCAGGGCCAGGAGCACGAGGGTCGCAATCGTTCCGCCGTGCAGCGCCCTGGCCCACGGGTTTCCGGGCGGTTTGGGAGGAAACCGGCTCGTCCAATCGAAATCGGATGGATTCGGCATAGTCGGACCGCCTTCCTTCAGGGTTCCGGCGACATCTTACCGGAAATCCGACGATCCTGCGATGCCCCTCGGCCTCGTGATCCCGCGGCGGCCCGCGGGGCGTCGGGAATCTCCGGGGGAAGAACGTCCGACCGGAGGATCGGGACGGGAGAAGCCGTGGAGAGATATCCCGATCCTCCCGAAGGCATCGGACGGATCGTGCGCCGAATTGAGAAACCGCGCCCTGCGATTTTCCCGCGTGAGAAGACGCGGGATCCGCACCCGCGCGGAAAGAGCGCCGGTCGAGAGGACGCCGATCTCCGCGGGGCCGTCGCGCTCGCAGGCCGCGGCCGCCGGCGCGAAAGGGATCAGCTTGCGCTGCCGATCTTCAGCACACCCGAGAAGACCCCAAGAAAGAGGCACTGGATCAGACGTCCCACGAATCCGCGGGACCCGATCGTGTTCCGGGTCGACGGCCCGTTTCCTCCGTATGCGGCCCCCTCGAGATCCGGTGAATCGCCGAGCACTACGAAATCCATCGAGTTCCTCACATCCCCCGGTGCCCCCGTAAGGAGCAGGAATCGGGCCGATTCCCCTGCATCGGCCGTCGGTTCGAGGGTTCGGATCGCGCCGCCGCGGGTTCCCGCGCCCGCTGGTCCGGCTCTTGCTCCGGCAGGACGTCGGTCTTATGCATCTGTTTCTCTTCATTCTCTCGGGCATGAGTGCGCCGCACGGCGCGGCCATGCAGACAGTCGGAGCCGCGACGCGGCTCGGCGGGGGTCCGTTTCCGCTCGGGGGGAGTGCCGGCCTGCGGCACGTTGATCCGCCTTTCCGGGATCGTCCCGGGGATCGGTGTGCCCTGTGCCGCGGCGATCCTCCCCCCGGGGGAAGGGGAGACAGGCACGGCCTGACCAGCCAAGGAGCACTCGATGAAGACCTGGCTCGCAGCGCTGATGCTTCTTCTCGTCGCCTTCCCGGCCCGGGCGGACATCGTCGTCGACGACGACTTCGACGACGGTGATGCGGACGGCTGGACGGAATACAACGGCGTCTTTTCGGTCTCGGGCGGCGCGTATCGTCTCCGGAGCCCCAGCACCGGTTCGGATACGCGGAGCGTTCAGGGCGATCCCGACTGGACGAACTACCGGATCACCTGCCGGTTCAATCTTCAGAAATGCAAGATCGCGGGCGTTCTGTTCCGGGTCGAGGCGATCGAATCCGGCGCCGGCGCGGGACGCTATTATCTCTTCCAGATCGTGGATTGCGCCCGCGTGGAATTCTGCGAGGTGAACTACGACGGACTTTCGGGCAGCGTTCTGGCGTGGAGCGACCGTCCGGTCCCGCTGAACGAATGGCACCGATTGCGCATCGACGTTCTCGGCAACTATGCGACGGCCTGGATCGACGGCGAGGCCGTTCTGAGCTACGACGGATTCACCTCCTACCCCGGCGGCCGCATCGGGTTGCGGGCCGCGCTGGGGGGAATCGTTCTCTTCGACGACGTGCGCGTGGCCACGGAACCCTTTCCCTTCGCGGTCGTCGACGCCTCGGACGACGGCGTCTTCTCCCTGCACTGGGAATCCGCCGGTCCGAACGTCGTCTACACCGTGGAACAGGCCGATCCGCGGCTTCCGGGAGTCTGGTTCCCCGCGCCTCCCGCGGGTCAGTGGCCGACCTCCGACCTCGTCTGGCGCACGACGGTCGCCGATGCCCGGCGGCTCTTCTACCGGGTGAAGGCCGAGGTCGACGGCGGCGTCTCGCGCGGCGCCGCCGTGCTCTTCGACGACGGATCCGGCGGAGGCGGGGCGATGTCGTTCCCGACCGTGCAACCGGCCCTGGAAGCCTTTTCGGTGGAGTTCTGGATCCGTCCCCTGAGCCATTCCGACTGGAATCAGAACATCGCCGCCGCGGGGGCCTGGGGACAGTTCGTCTTCCACACGACGGACGCCGGGGCGATTTACGCCGGTACGGATCTCCGCACCCGGTTCACGCCGGACGAAATCCCGGCCGGGACCCTGCGGCTCTACGAGTGGCAGCACTTCACGTACGTCTACGACGGAACGGTCGGACGCCTCTATCGGAACGGGGAACTCCTGGGCGAGAAACCCCAGAATCCGCCGGCCCCGTGGACCGGATTCCGGCTCGGATCGACCGCGGGCGACACGATGCACGGGAGCATCGACGAATTGCGGATCTACGACCGCGCCCTCACGGCGGACGAGGTTTCGTTTCATTACAACGGCGGTTACGGCCGATACGGAACGAACGAACCGGGCCTGCTCGCCGGATGGCATTTCGACGAGGGCGACGGCATCCACGCGTGGGACTACTCCGGCCACTGGCACCTCGGCACCCTTGGGGAAAACGCCTCCTGGGGAACGGGCATCGTCCAGCCGCCGCCGGGAAGCTGAGCGGACCGCAACCGGCCGGGACGGAAAGGGGCGACAGGAGGAAAGGCGCTACCTCCATCCGACCTCCCACAGACCGCAGATGCCGCGGGAATCCGACGTCCTGGAGATCTCCACCCGGATCGCCCGGATCTCCCCGCGGGCGAACTCGAATTCGACCGGCTGATCCGCCGGCGCCGATTCGATCCCTCCGACGGTTTCCCAACCCTCCTCGCCCGTTCGGACGCTTACCGTCATGTCCTGGAGATGCGTCGGACAGAGCATGATCCGCGAGACCGCCTGCGGTCGGGGCAGGCGGATCTCGCACCACTGGGGCAGGGCCTGTGCCGGGATCGTATGCCAGTTGGTCATCCAGTTCCGGTCGATCATCCCGACCGCCACCCCGCCGGGCGCGCTGCTCACCCGGACCCGCGCGCCGTGGAACACGGGGGCATCGGGACGGGTCCGGTCGATCGGGGCCTGCGCGTTTTCGCGTTCGCCGCCGACGGCCCTGGCGGTCGGGGCGCGCAACAGGAATTCGAGGCGACCCTTCGGCACGCTCAACGAGACGAAGCCTTCCGCCCGGGTTTTCACCACGACTTCGGCGCGATCCGGGTCGTCGAGCGTCTCGCATCCCGGCAGTCGGATCTCCAGCTCGGCGGGTTCGGCGCCGTCCGTGGCCACGAAGATCCCCTCCGGACGGAGTTCCAGCAGGAAATCGCGCGCAGGCGAAGATCGCAGCACCGGTTCTTCGCCGGCCGGTTTCCAGAGCAGGTAGCTTCCCGCCTGCGCCGAAGCGAACCGGAGACGGCCGTCGGCCGGATCCGCGGCGACCAGGGCGAGATCGGCGTCGGAACCCAGATCCGCCGTTCGGATCGGATGGTCTCCCACGCGGACGGCGAGCTGCAGTTCCAGGTCCGGACGTTCGACGACAACGGCGCCTTCGACGTCGTCCACGGGCAGGACGCGCGTCCGTCCCGTTTCGCCGATCCGCGGCGCCATGATCACGAAGAACGTCTCATCCTCGCGGGGCGACTGGGATCGCAGCGCGTAGTAGGGACGGGGGATCTGCCGGTAGTATCCCTCGCGTTCCTCGACCTCCCAGGTTCGGGGCAGGATCGGGCGCATCGAAAGGGAATCCGTCCGGCCTTCGAGCAGGATCTCGTCGGGCGGTTGCGGGCGGGTGCGGATCTCGACGCCGGGGTGCAGGAGCCATTCGTAGCGGTGTTCCCCCCTGCCGCGGATCCGGTCGACGACGATCAGCAGGTCCGGAGCGGCGAAAAGGAGGCTCCGTTTCCAGGATTCCAGTTCCTCGGGATAGGCGGCCGTCGCGTCGCATCGCGCGGATGCAAACTGCCGGCCCGCAAGAAAACTCTCGAGGATCCCGTCCACCCGCCGCTGATCCCTCTCGTCGACGAGGACGACGCACTGGGCTTTCGAATGGGAAAGGAAGTTCTGGTAGATCGGGTGCGCATAGTCGCAGCGCGCGGAATCGGTCAGCCACGTCTCCCCGCCGGAGTAGAAGTAGAAGGCGCCGATGTCGTGGTGGCCGCGGTTCTGCCGCGTCTTGAATGCGGCGTGCCCGCCGTTGCGGGCGCTGCCCCCCTTGAACGCGACGACGCCGGTTCCTCGGAAGAGCTTGCCCGCCGCCGGAATCCCGATTCGTTCGCGGGGACGATCCGGATCGTACCAGAGCATGGAACGGCCCGACATGGGGATCCGCCCGACGATCCGGTCGTGAAGGGCGGCGGCAAGGTCGCCCAACCGCCCGGGGGCGTTCCCGGAGAGACAACTGTAGAAGTCGTGGAAGTAGGCCCTGGAGTCGGAATCCCCGAAGTCCGCCACGAGATCCAGATCCCGCCCGTTGTCCGTGCGGCGGTAGAGCGTTGCGGCGATCGGGTCGAGGATGTTCCCGGGAACGTGGCGGAAGAGATCCTCGTCGGAGACACCGCGGAGCGCGTCGGAGAAATAGCTCACGAAGATCATCGCGTAGTGCATGTAACCGATGCTCTCGCGGTACCCGCCGTCGGGGCCGAAGTTCGGGTCGTCGGGGCCGATCACCGCACGCGGCCGTTTGCCGGCGTAGGGCCAGTCGACCATGTATTCGCCCCCCTCGTAGTTCAGCCACCAGCGCGTGCGGTCCCGCACCTGCCGCACCCAGCCGCGGGCCCGGGGAT
The DNA here is from genome assembly GCA_964395275.1 of uncultured Verrucomicrobiota bacterium. Lineage (GTDB taxonomy): Bacteria > Verrucomicrobiota > CALLYA01 > CAYNBQ01 > CAYNBQ01 > CAYNBQ01. Next base: position 3,026 of record CAYNBQ010000021.1, on the reverse strand, counting down.
CCTCGTTCAGTACGGCCAGGGCGCCGACACCCGCGCTGCACGCGCAGACCATGGCCCAGTTGCCTCCCGGCACCTGGTGGCGGGGAATCCGTCCGCAGGTCTCCGGATTCACCCAGGCATGGACGAGAGGCTCGATTCCCTTCTTGACCATCGCCTCGCGGATGGTCGCCCGGTCCTCTTCGGAAAGATAGTCGTGGAGCCAGTCGTAGCCGACGGCCATGCCGTAGGTGATCATCGCCGTCTCCAGCGAGGCGTGCCAGATCGGGTCGAACCGTTCCGGGTCGAGGAAGGCCTCGCCGGTCCATCGTTCGTAGGAGGCGATCCGCAGCATGAACCGGCGCGCGGCCTCCGCGTACCGTTCGTCGCCGGTCAGCATCCATGCAAGGGAAAGCAGGGAAAGACGGTTCCAGCTCATGCCGCCGATCAGGGTGTAGAGCTCATGCTGGCCGTCGTCGCCCCGGGCGTAGTCCTCCGTCGGGATCTTCAGTTCGGCCACGGCATCCGCCGCCGCCAGCAGCCGGTTTCGCGCGAGTTCGAAGTTTCGATCCAGCCGGACCCGCCCGCGGAGGGTTTCCATGCGGTCGCGGCCGAGGTGCAGATACGGCCGCACGAGAGGTTCTTCGTACTCGATGGCGTCGTCGTCGGTCGGGGAAAGCGTCACCCGTCGTTCGACGTTCCACGCGGAGGGCTTTCCGTCGGCGCCGACGCAGCGGACGCGCCATCGCCAGGTCCCCCATGGGAGAGGTTCGGGCGGAACGAAGCGCACCACGGGCGCGATCGAGGTCTGCGGATCGAGTTCCCCGATCTTGAAACCGTCGTCGAAGGCGAGGATCTCGCCCGTCCGTTCGTTGCGCACCTCGATCCGGTAGCCTTTCGCCTCGAAGCGACCGTTCCAGAGAAAGAGCGGCCTCGAATCGGTGATCGTGGTGAGATGAACCGGGACGAGGGACAGCGGCGGCGGCACGGCCGCCTGGAGGGAATGCGAAACGTTCATGATGACAAGTAGAATTCCTGACTTGATGGACGGGGCGATGCGTCGTGTCGCCCCGACGAACCGGATCCCTTGCCCCCTGTCTTTTCGGGTCCTGATGAAAGCCATGTCCGGCATTCGTCCTTCCCGGTCCGTCGGTCGTCGTCGGCGTTTCGTCGTGTCCGGACAGTAGAGCAGAGGCTGCGGTCCGGTTGCAACAAGGTCCTGCTCCGGCGACGGGGGGACGAAGAAATCCCGGTTCCGGCAGAGGCGTACGCGACCCCCGGGACGAGTCGACTTCGCGCGCCGAACGCGTGCCGGGAAAACGTTCCCCCGGATGCACAGGCGCAGGGAAGAGCGGATTCTCCGGCGCCGCAGTCGACCGGAGGAGGAAGACGCCTCCGGAGCGAGGGGCCGCGCACGGGAGCGGGAAGGTCCGACTTCTTCCGCTACGACAGCGGCGACGACAGGCGTCTCACCGGCCCCTTTTCCATCGGCGGGCCAGCAATCCTCCGAGCAGTCCCAGCCCGATGATCAGGGATCCGGGTTCGGGAACCACGGTCGTCGTCTCGATCTGGAACGTCGCCGTCCGCGTCGTGAAATAGAATACGTTCGGCATGTTGTCGTAGCTGATGTGAAGAGAATCCGCCGTAAACGAGAGCGAGGGCGTGACGAGCGGACTCGTCAGATCGTTCGTCAGCAGGTTGATGCCCGAAATGAATTCTCCCGGGGTGTCGAAGACGATGTTGGAAATCCAGGCGTCGAACGTCTTGAAATCCCAGTCGTCCTGGGAATCGAGGGTGAGGATATCCGTGGAAGGATCGTAGTCCATCCACACGACGCCGCCTCCCCAGTTGTCCGGATTCTCGAGGAAATCGTTGTCGTCCAGCTCGTAGCCCGGCCCGATGGCGGCTCCGAGATCCTGGTAGACCAGGGGCAGGCCGTTCCGGACGTCGGGCAGATTCGATTCCGTGCGGAAATCCCCCGATATGAGGCCCGCCTGAACGGCGGGGCAAAGCACCAAGAACAGCACCGGAAGAATCATCGTGACCAGGGCCGAGACCCGTTGCGGTTCTGTTGTACGCGGCGACATCGGGGACCTCCTCTTGGATCGATCGTTCTTGATCCTGTCGTATTCCGTTTGACTCTGCCGGGCGTCAGCGCAGGCCGAAAGCCCGCAACACTGCGATCCGATCATCGAAAGAATTCCTGATACCAAGCGGTTACGATGTTTGTCAAAACTCTTCATGCAAGAAGTGATGGAGAAACGGGATCCGCACAGAGGAGTGCGGCGGAGGAATGGTGCCTCGCCTCGGATGCGTGCGCGAGGGGATATCGCCCTCGCAGGGGGGAAGCGGATGCCCGAGGGGCGCAAGCGGGCGATCCTCCTCCTGGAACGGCGCGTATCGCGCCCGGGTTGCCCGGTATGCGTCGGCTCACCGTTCCTCGCCGAGATACAGCGTTTTTCGAACCCGGCCGGAGGAAGCGGCCGTGCGCCAGGGCAGGTTCTCCATGGATCGCGGCCGGCCGTACTCGTCGAGCATTCCCACCCTTGCGCTTTCGGCCAGCACTGGGACTCCGACGTCGCGCAGGCTCTCCACGAGAGCGTCCGCGATCCAGACCTGCGAGGCCGGGATGTGGATGCCTCCGTCGTATTGGGCCATCCACTCCGGATGCCTCTCCACGACCGTGTCCGTGAAGATGTCGACCGCATCCTTTCCCTGATTCGAAAGCCGTAACCAGAGGTCGCGGACCAGGCCGTCGACGCCTTCTCCCGGATGCTGCCGGTAGATCGTGGCGAGGCTGACGAGGATGGCCTGCTTCGGGCGGACGTCCGCCGGCGGTTTGCGGATCTCTTCCATCACCTTTTCCCAGAACGACCAGCGGCTCTTGTCCGCGATCGCCGCGGCCGGCCAGTTGGCCGCCCAGAGCACCTTCGCGCCCCGGGCCAGCGACGTCATGCACTGCTCCAGTCCCGTCGCGTCCGGGACGATGCCGGGGCCGTCCACCTCGTTGCCCCAGACCTTGTCGCGGGCGTGACCCCGCAGGTAGTCCA